>JABJPE010000069.1 GCA_018664045.1 Legionellales bacterium
ATACATCTGCTTAAAAGTTATATCACCTGGAGCACCAATAATTATAAGTTCTGCGCTGAGCGCATTAGCTACCTTCTTATTTAATTGCTGCGTATACTGATTATTTTGCTCAATTAACAAGCCTTGAATAACTATAATATCCTGTTTTTTACTAAAGGCATGAAAATTATGCGTTATTTTTTCTAGAAGGATATCATTCTGGCCTTTTGCATATAATTTTGCTGCCTGCTCAAGACTAATCGAGTGCTTGCTTTTGCAATCGTTACATGTTTTTTGGAAAATAGGGCGAAAAACGGCAGTTATTAAACCATTCTTTGCTAAAAAGTTTGCAATTCCATACGCTGCTGTTTTTAAGCCTACGCTAGATGATGCAGGTACTAACATCAGCACTCTTTTCATATCAATTACCTCTATTTATAATTTCATATGTGCTTTTCATAATCATAATTTCTTCATTGGCCTTTATCGTGAAAATGCTCATTTTTGAAGTTTCCTGGCTAATCAAATTATTTATATTAGTCTGATCATTATTGGATTTATGGCATAGTTTTAAATTTAGAAAGTTTAAATGAGATATGATAAGAGATCTTATAAAAGGTGAGTTTTCACCAATTCCCCCTGTAAATATAATTGCATCACATGTTTGCAGAGGAACCATGTATGATGCTATATACTGGGCCACTTTATAACAGAAAACATTAATTGCTAAAATAGCATTTTGATCATTAGCATTATATTTCTTTTCTAATTGACGCATATCATAACTACACTTAGATAAAGCTAATAAGCCAGATTTTTTATTGAGCATATCAGTTATTTCAGTAATATTAAGTTTTAATTTTTTTGCTAAAAACTGATGTGCTCCTGGATCAATATCTCCACACCTGGTTCCCATTACTAGCCCAGCTAAAGGCGTAAACCCCATAGATGTATCTATGCTAATCCCAGCTTTTATGGCACAAATGCTAGCGCCATTTCCAAGGTGCGCGCTTATTATATTCGCTTTTGGGTTTTTCATGAATTTAGTTGCTTGGTTATAAACGTATTGATGATTAATACCATGAAACCCATATTTTTTTATACCATATTTATTAGCTATATCAGGATTTATTGCGTATGTGTTTGCCACACTTGGCATGCGCGCATGAAAAGCGGTGTCAAATACTGCTATGTTTTTTAATTTAGGAAATGCGAGTAAGCATTGCTCAATTCCCAATATATTGGCATGGTTATGTAGAGGGGCTAAAGATATTGTTTTCTTTAGGTTAAGTAAGTTATCTTGATTGATTAATGTGGCGCTTTTAAAGTAATTTCCGCCATGGACAACTCTATGCCCAATAGCTATTAATTTATTGCAAACATCTGAGTCTTTCTTAATAATATTAGTTATTGTAAGTAGGGCATCTTGAGTGCTACTGATGTCACTATGCTCTCCATTGAGTTTGCCACGCGCAGTATATGACAAGTGGCAATTACTAGAGTTGATGTTGTCAATTATGCCATGATATATATGCTTGTTATTTTCAACAGAAAATATAGCAAACTTAATAGATGAGCTACCACAATTTAGTACTAATATATATTTACATTTCATAAGTTACCTTACTGTATATTTACATACAGTAATTATAACATAAAATGCCGTTACTTTCAGGAATATAAGTAAATAGGTTCTTATTTATGTAGGCTGTCAACATATTTTTCAGCATCTAGTGCTGCCATACATCCAGCTCCTGCTGAAGTTATAGCTTGTCTATATACTGAATCGGCAACATCACCTGCAGCAAAAACCCCATCGACACTAGTTGCGGTAGCTTCGCCATTAAGCCCTGATTTGATCTTAATGTAGCCATCATCTCCCATTAGAACTTTGCCTTTAAATATTGATGTATTAGGTTTGTGACCAATTGCTATGAAAACGCCAAGGCAATCATGTTCAGCTGTTTCATTTGTTTTTAAACTTTTTATTCTAACACCTGTAACGCCAGAGTCGTCACCAACTACTTCCTCTAATACGCTATCCCACATAATAGTTACATTACCTGTTTTGCTTTTTTCTACTAGCCTAGATGCCAATATTTTTTCTGCTCTAAGCTCATCACGCCTATGTACTAAAACCACTTCTTTGGCTATGTTTGACAAGTATAATGCTTCTTCTACTGCAGTATTTCCACCACCTATGACAAAAACTTTTTTATTTTTATAGAAAAAACCATCACATGTTGCACATGTCGATACGCCTCTACCAAAAAAATCAGTTTCAGATGGAAGCCCTAGCATTTGAGCTTTAGCTCCGGTGGCAATAATCACGGAATGAGCTAAATATTGATTATATTCGCCATTTAACCTAAATGGTTTTACCGAAAAATCAACGTCTTTAATGTTGTCAAATATTATTTCCGCATTAAACTTTTTTGCATGCTCTAGCATTCTCTGCATAAGCTCAGGGCCTTGTAGCCCTGTGTGGTCACCTGGCCAATTATCAACATCAGTAGTTGTGGTTAGCTGCCCACCTTGTTCAACGCCGGTTATAATTACCGGTTGCATATTTGCACGGGATGCATAAATACCGGCTGTATACCCAGCTGGTCCCGAGCCAATTATTACTACATTATGGATTTTATCTGTCATAATTATCTCCTAATTAAGAATATAGTGTAGCTAACGTGATATCTAAAAGAAATAGCTAATCATGTTTTTTTTGTTTTCTAAATTTTGGCGGCATAATTTGACCTGGCACTATATTATGCATAAAATAGGATACATATTTTGATATAAGTCATTACTTATTTTTTGGGGAAATAAATGCTAACTAAAAGACGCAATAAAGCCAAACCAGAGGCGACAACTGATAATCAACGATTTGGCTATCTACTAAACATAATTGTAATTGCTGTAGCAGTATTTACAGCTATAGCACTATTTTCTTACAATCATAATGATGCAGGCTTTACAAAAAGTTTTTCAGAAGATTTTTTTATCGCAAACCTTGAGGGAATGGTTGGCGCTTGGATTGCAGATTTTTTGTTTTATTTTTTTGGTATTAGTGCATTTTTGATACCATTTGTTTTGTGTGGTTCAGTTTGGGCTAAATCTAAATTTTCAACATACAATATAAATGTTTACACGATTATTGGAGCATTGCTGTTTCTTGTGTCGCTAAACGGATTATGTTCACTACATTTGACATTACACACTCCCTTTCCTTCTGGTATAGGGGGAGCTCTTGGAGAATATGTAGCATGGAGATTTGTAGAGGTGTTGAATATATTAGGGGCTACGTTTGTTTTATTGACAATATCTTTTTGTTCCCTTGTGCTGATAAAACCAGATATTAGCTTGAACTTCATATTAAACCTGTTGAAGGTGGCAAGTAGTAAAATAAAATTTAATTTTTTAAGTATATTATCCAGTTTGTCTCTACCTAATTTTTTTAAAAATACCAATAAAACAATTCCTGGTGAAAATTTATTACATGGGAACACTGCAAACAAACAAAATATAGTAGAGACCATCTCTGATAATGACGCCGCTCCTCATGTTGAATTAAGTCCAGCAGAGCCGTCAATAACGATAGCCACCACAAGTAATGAAGATTTGAGTGTTACTAAAAAACCTGTTATGAGCATGATGACTACGGCTAGTCACTTCTCCAGAGTCGAAATGCCAAAGGCTGAGCTACTAGATCCAGTTGAAAAAAACCAAAGAGTTGAAATAGCAAAGAGTGTTATTATTAATTTATCTAAAGACGTTGAAAAAAAGTTTTTAGACTTTGGCATAAAATTAGATGTTGTTGCAGTATACCCAGGGCCAGTAGTTACTAGATTCGAGTTGAAGTTGGCGCCAGGGACTAAAGTAAGCTCAATTTCTAACTTGTCTAAAGACTTAGCAAGAACTCTATCTGTTACCAGTGTTAGAATAGTTGATGTTATTCCAGGAAAAGCAGTCATTGGACTAGAAATACCAAATACAAAAAGGCAAATAGTCCGGTTAAGAGATTTAATTAGCTCAAACAGCTATAGTAATGCCTTGTCAGCTGTAACAATAATTTTAGGAAAGGATATAAGCGGCCACCCAGTAGTAGTTGATTTGGCAAAAATGCCGCATTTACTTGTAGCAGGAACTACAGGATCTGGTAAGTCTGTTGGCTTAAATGCTATGCTACTTAGCTTTCTTTACAAATCTTCATGTGATGATTTAAGGCTAATATTAATCGATCCAAAAATGTTAGAGCTGTCTGTTTATGATGATATTCCACACCTATTAACTCCAGTTATAACTGATATGGGTGAGGCAGCAGGAGCTCTTCGTTGGTGTGTGGCTGAAATGGAACGTAGATATAAGCTAATGTCAGTACTTGGGGTTAGAAACATCGCTGGTTATAATAGCAAAGTTGAAAAGGCCAATAAGGAAGGGTGCCCTTTATTAGATCCACTGTATGTAAGTGAAGAAGGGACAGATGCACCTCCTCTAGAAACATTACCGGCAATTGTTGTAGTGGCTGATGAATATGCAGATATGATTATGGTGTTAGGCAAAAAAGTAGAGCAGCTAATTGCACGATTAGCTCAAAAAGCAAGGGCTGCCGGGATCCATTTGGTGCTTGCAACACAAAGGCCATCAGTAAATGTGGTTACAGGACTTATCAAAGCAAATATACCAACTAGAATTGCATTTCAGGTGTCTTCAAGAATTGACTCTAGAACAGTGCTTGATCAGCAGGGTGCTGAGCAGCTACTGGGCCACGGGGATATGCTTTATTTGCCTCCTGGAACAGGCGTGCCGGTCAGAGTTCATG
This sequence comes from Legionellales bacterium, assembly GCA_018664045.1. Lineage (GTDB taxonomy): Bacteria > Pseudomonadota > Gammaproteobacteria > Comchoanobacterales > Comchoanobacteraceae > JABJPE01. The sequence continues at coordinate 4,799 of JABJPE010000069.1, forward strand.
GTGCGTACGTTAGTGATGAAGAGGTACATAGAGTAGTTAAATTTATAAAAGATAATAATCCGCCACCACAATACGTTGGCAACATCATTGAGACAATTGATCTAAATGAATCTGATGGTGATTTCGATTCAGGATCTGCAAATAATGCAAGTGGAGAGCAAGACCCCTTATATGATGAGGCCGTAGCAATTGTGGCAAAAACAAAAAAAGCCTCTATTTCCAGTATTCAGAGAAAATTAAAAATAGGTTATAACAGGTCTGCAAATATAGTAGAGGCTATGGAAAAAGCGGGTGTTGTATCTGCCCCTTCTCATAACGGCTCTAGGGAGGTTTTGGTAAGTGAAATCAAAAATTAATTTAAGACATCTTTTAATGCTAAGCTTAGCATGCGTATTTTTAGTGGCTAAAGCCGAAGAAAGGAAGCAACAAAAATTTATAGGCTACATAAATGATATGAAATCATTTGAGGCTGACTATCAGCAGGAAGTTATAGGAAGAAAGGGGGCAGTTATTTCTACAAATAAGGGCCGACTTATGTTTAAATCACCAGGGTTATTTCGCTGGCAATCTCAGGACAATAGTCTAACTATAAACGATGGCCAATTTTTGTGGCAGTTTGATCCAGATCTTGAACAAGTTATAAAAACAGACATATCTAAGTCAGAGCAGGGATCATCTATTATAGCTATTATTAACAACACTAAGTTAATGGGTCAATATTACAATATAGAGTTGAATAAAAAATCTTATCATAGTTCAAAATACTGTCTTACAGATAAATTAGATCCAAAAAATAAAATATGGCTTAGTTTTAATAGTGAAAAACTTACTAAAATCGAGTACTACGACAGCCTGCAAAATCTATGCAGTATTAAATTTAGCAGTATAAAGTATAACAAAGAAATATCGAGTAAATGGTTTGCTTTTATACCTGATCCAAGCCTTGACATAATTGAACAATAGAGAGAGACATGTTAGATAACCAACTATTAAAATCAAATTTAGATGATATCGCAAAAAAACTTTTAAAAAAGAATTTTATTTTAGATACAAAAAAATATATAGAGTTAGAAAGGTCAAGAAAAAAACTTCAAAGTGAAACAGAAGATCTTCAGCAACGACGAAATGAAAAGTCTAAATCCGTTGGCATATTGAAATCACAAAAAGCTGATGCAACAGAACTGCTAGAGGAGCTAAATAATATAAGTGTTGATTTAAAGGCTAAAGATATAGAACTAACAGAGCTTAAAAACAATATAAAAGATTTTTTATTACAAATACCAAATGTGCCAGATGAAACTGTCCCTGCTGGCAAAGATGAATCTAATAACGTTGAGGTATCTACCTGGGGTGAGATACCTGAATTTAAATATCCTGTCTTAGATCATACGCATATTGGTGAGAATCTTGGCTTTATGGATTTTGAAAGATCTGCTAAGTTGTCAGGAAGTAGGTTTGTCGTATTGTCAAAAGATTTGGCAAAATTACACAGAGCTTTAATCCAATTTATGTTAGATACACATGTGGATGAAAATGGATACGATGAAGTTTATGTTCCGTACATGGTTAAAGAAAGCTGCTTATACGGAACAGGTGCACTGCCTAAAATGCGTGAGGACTTATTTGAAATCTCAGGAGATAATCACGATTTATTTCTAATTCCTACAGCTGAAGTACCAGTTACAAACCTGCATCGAAATGAGATTATAGATATAAAAAGTTTACCGCTAAAATACGTGGCTCACACACCATGTTTTCGAAGTGAAGCTGGCTCTTATGGAAAAGACACAAAGGGGATAATTAGGCAGCATCAATTTGAAAAAGTAGAGCTAGTTCAGTTTGTGGAGGCAGATAAGTCTTCGAAAGCACTAGAAGAGATCTGTTGCAATGCAGAGAGCATACTCAAGAAATTAAATCTACCGTACAGGGTTGTAACCTTGTGTGGTGGTGACTTAAGCTTTAGTAGTGCTAAAACATATGATATAGAAGTTTGGTTGCCATCTCAAAATTGTTATAGAGAAATATCTTCTTGCAGTAATTTTCAGGACTTTCAGGCGCGTAGAGTTATGGCTAGAACTAGAAAGTCAGCGCAAGAGAAGCCAGAACTTCTGCATACTCTAAATGGTTCGGGTTTGGCAGTAGGGCGTGCTCTTGTTGCTATAATGGAAAACTACCAGCAAGAAGATGGATCTATAAAAGTTCCAGATGCATTACTAAATTATATGGGCGGTAAAAAGCTCATTAATAAATGACCAGATAAAAAAAGGCCAGTAAACTGGCCTTATTAAATTGCGCACGGATTAATCACGGTTACCAGCAAAGGCTGATAGTATTCTAAGCAAGCTCAGAAATAAGTTGAAGAGGGCCATGTAGATAGATATGGTAGCCTCAATATAATTAGTTTGTGACCCATGTATTATTGCACTTGTGTGAAACAATACCAGTCCTGCTGAAATTAATGCAAATGCACCAGATACTATAAGGTGTAACATTGGCATTTGGAATATAGCAGCGCCTAACCCAACTATAAAAGCTACTGTAACTGCGGCGAATAAAAAGCCTCCCATGTAGCTAAAGTTTTCTCTAGAGGTTACTGCGTATGCTGAAAGACTTAAAAATATTATTCCAGTTGCTCCAAGTGCTGTAGTAACTAATTCATAACCGTTTGAGAAACTATGTAGATACATATTTAGGATTGGCCCTAAGACATAACCCATAAATCCAGTAAAGGCAAAAATACAAACAAGACCCATGCTGCTATTTTGATTTGCAGAAGTTAAATACGATAGGCCAAACATACCGATTAAAGTTAGAAATATATTTGGTGGCGCCACGTTATTAATCATTGTTACAAAAGCTACTAGAGCGCTAAACATCACTGTTAGTCCAAGCAAAAGGTAGGTGTTTCTAAGGACCTTATTGGTTGCTAATTCACTGGCTTTAAACTGAGTTGTTGTTCGAAAATCACGAGTCATATTAATCCCTTTTAATGTATGAAAACCATATTACTGTAACATAAAATATAGAAAAAATCTAGCGATATTCTATTGCACGATTTAAATGCCATATTAAACGCAATATGTACTTGCTCTTTCGATTGTACGTTAGTATTATTATGTAATGGAGAGATGGCTGAGCGGTTGAAAGCGGCGGTCTTGAAAACCGTTGAGGGGCGTCCCCCCTCCCAGGGTTCGAATCCCTGTCTCTCCGAAATTTGAAGGGATTAGTACAAAAAGCATGGGGAGTATAAGGTGGATAATAGAAAAACTATAAAAGTCATTTTAGTAGATGATCACGATCTTGTCAGAACTGGAATCAAGCTTATCCTGCAAGACGCTCCAGGAATTACAGTAGCTGGTGAAGCAAGTACTGGCGAAGATGCTATAAAACTAGCTAAAGAAACGCCCCACGATGTTATACTTTTAGACATAATGATGCCAGGCATTGGTGGATTAGGTGCAACAGGAAGGCTAAAAAGGTCATGCCCTGATTCTAAAATACTAATTGTTACTATTTGTAACAACGACAATTTCCCATCTAAACTTTTGCAAGCTGGAGCATCTGGTTATATTACTAAGGGCGCAAGCCAGCAGGAAATAGTACAAGCTATACGAGCAGTTCATACAGGACAGTTATACTTAAGCCAGGACATAGCTAACTTACTTGCTGTAAAACATTTGTCTGACAAAGGCGACAGTCCATTCGACCTTCTATCTGAGCGAGAGCTACAAGTATCTTTAATGATAGCTACTGGCGTAAAAGTTCAAGACATATCAACAATGTTACATTTGAGCCCAAAAACAGTAAATAGTTACCGTTATAGAGTGTTCGAAAAAACAGGCGTTGAGAATGACGTGTCTCTAGCTTTATTAGCCATAAGACACGGACTTATTTCAAATGACAAAGACGGCGAGTTTGATCCATATAGTGAAAAACTTGAGTCTGTCTAGAAAATATATTGAGCGCCAGTGTATAAGTGAACAACATATTTGAAAAAATAAAAACTTTACCTATAAGTCCAGGCGTATATATTTTTAAAGAAGCTAGTCAGGTTATCTATGTTGGCAAGGCAAAGGTCATAAAAAAACGAGTTAAGCAGTATTTTTCTAACAATAAAAAAGACTTAAAAACAAATGTGTTAGTAAAAAAAATAGAAGATATAGACTTCATAATAACAAAAACTGAAAATGAGGCTTTAATTTTAGAATGTGATTTAATAAAAAGATTTAAACCAAAGTATAATATTCTACTTAAAGACGATAAAAGTTACCCATACATAAAAATAACAAAAAAAGAAAAGTATCCCGGGATTTATTATTTTAGAGGGAAGGCAGACATAAAAAATAGTTATTATGGTCCTTATACTGATATGCGCTCATTGCGTGAAACTCTAGATAAGATACAGCAAATATTCAGGCTTAGAACATGTAGTAATAGCTATTTTGCAAATAGATCAAGGCCTTGCATCTTATACCAAATAAATAGGTGTAGTGCGCCCTGCATGGGGTATATAAGCGAGGAAGAATATAGCGCCTCTATTGCCAATGTTTCTATGTTTTTGGAGCATAAATCAGATGAAATAGTAGTAGAACTTAGCAAGGTTATGAATAAGCATGTGGCTTCACTTGAATATGAGTGCGCTGCAAAAGTTAGAGACCAAATTCATGCTCTAAAACAAATGCAAAAGAAGCAAGAGGTATCTGCTATCGCTGGCAATATAGATGTGTTTTACTTTGATTTCACACACACGAATATAAAATGTTATTACCTTGCAGTTCGAGGTGGGAAAGTATTTCAGAATAATTTTTTTAGTTGGACATCTGTAGTTTTTAAAGAGGACCATGAAATTGTTAGCTCAGCATTAATGCAGTTTTATCAAGAGGTAAACTCTAGTAATATTACCCATATAGTTCTAAATATTAAGCCATCCTCTAAAGAATATATTGAACAATTTTTAGCTAAAAAGATTGGGTATAAAATAGCAATAATACATAAGCCAAAGCCAGATAAAGAAAGATGGTTAAATATTGCAAAAACTAACTGTAATTATAATTATGATAGCAATGCTTTATTACATACTGTTAATAAGCTTTCTTATGATTTGGAATTAAAATCTATTCCTTCAAATATTGAGTGTTTTGATATAAGTCACACTAGTGGCACTAATGCAATAGCATCATGTGTGGTTTTTAAAAATGGCATTGCAGAAAAAAAGTCATACAGGGCATATAAGGTAAAGCCTCTGGTTGCGGCAGACGATTATGAAGCATTAAAAATTGCAATTACAAAAAGATATTCTGCCAAGGGCATAGTACTAGAAAACCTTCCTGATCTAATTATTATAGATGGTGGCAAAGGCCAGCTCAGTGCTGTGAAGCTTGCTTTAGAAAATATGCAGATATTATCATATGTGGATTTAATATCTATTTCAAAAGGTGAGGGGCGCAAAGAAGGGTTGGAAACTGTGCATTTTACAAATAAAAAGGCAGTTTCAATTGAACTAGATAAAATTAGTCACAGATTATTACTTTCAATTAGAAATGAAGCTCATAAGTATGCTCTTAGGAGGCATGTGCAGAGCAGGAATAAGACCTCGTTAAAATCTGTTTTATTAGAAATACCTGGTATTGGTCCAAAGAAAAGACAGCAACTCCTTCATAATTTTAGTAATATAAATTCTATAAAAGAAGCGCGCATTGAAGATTTAACCTCAATAGCAGGTGTTGATAAAAAATTAGCAAACACAATTAAAGATTTTTTTACTGATAAATAAAACAATTAAATTATAATTGTATCTTCTGAACTATTATAACATAATAACATTTGTGATTATTAAATAGTGGTGTAAGAGTGGATTTAGATAAAAACATACCAACATTATTTACATTCTTCAGGATCTTACTGATACCTGTGTTTGTTGTTGTATTTTATATACCAACTGACGGTCATTATATTGCTTGTGGCATATTTATACTGGCTGCAATTACAGATTGGCTTGATGGTTACTTGGCAAGAAAACTTAGTCAAACCACATCACTTGGTCAATTTTTAGATCCTGTAGCAGATAAGCTATTAGTCGTAGTTGCCTTAGTTATGGTGGTAAGTGAATATCATATGTTACTAATATCATTACCTGCTGCAATTATAATTGGCCGAGAAATAGCGGTCTCTGCACTTAGGGAGTGGATGTCAACCGTAGGCAAAGGGCTAAAGATTTCAGTTATTTATATGGCAAAATTAAAAACAGCAATCCAGATGATGGCATTAACTTTGCTTATTGTATATTCCCCTGAAAAATCAAGTCTATACGTCTTTGCAACAGGAGTGGGATTGCTATATGTTTCTGCTATTTTCACTATATGGTCAATGTATATATATTTAAAAAATGCGTGGCCAGACTTGACATTAGCGCAAAACAAGTAATAATAGTGTGACTATGCGGGAATAGCTCAGCTGGTAGAGCACAACCTTGCCAAGGTTGGGGTCGCGAGTTCGAATCTCGTTTCCCGCTCCAAGTCATGTGGCTGGGTGGCAGAGTGGTCATGCAGCGGCCTGCAAAGCCGTTTACGCCGGTTCGATTCCGGCCTCGGCCTGTATTATGTTTGCCTGGGTGGCGAAATTGGTAGACGCAAGGGACTTAAAATCCCTCGGAATTATATTCCGTGCCGGTTCGACTCCGGCCCCAGGCACCATTTTTGTATTTAAATTATGAATAAATCAATTTCATTATTAATCGCCTCCAGATACATTAGAGCTAAATGTAAAAATAGATACGTTTCATTTTTGTCTCTATTTTCCATCATTGCAACAGCTCTTGGGATAGCTGTTCTTATTACTGTCATGTCAGTAATGAATGGTTTTGACCATGAAATAAAACAATTAGTATTTACAAATGATGATCACCTTGTAGTTGCAGATAGCTATGGCAATATAAAAAACTGGAAAAATCTGGTAACTAAATTAAAGTCATACCCTAATGTGGTGGCAGTTGATCCAAGTGTTGAAATGCAAGCGTTGATAAGCAATAACGACGAACTGCTACCCGCTTTATTAAAAGGAGAGACAGTTAGTAATTTAAATAAAACGCACCCACGTTTAGCAAATATAAAATATGGTATAGTACTAACTCAAAATTATGCTTATAGAGCTAATGTAGATATTGGAGATGAAGTCTTAGTCATAACTCCAAAAATAAAAAATACTCTAGCAGGTCCTCGCCCTCAAATTCATAAATTTAAGGTAGTAGAAATCATCCCTAACGCTAAATTCGCCACTAACCAGATAGTAAGAATGCAAGACTTGCAGAATATACTTGCAATCGGTGACGCCGTAAGTTACGTAAATGTGAAGATGGATAGTTTAGCTAGCGCACCTATATTACAAAATAAATTAAGAAGCGACCCTGATTTTTTCTATAGTGTAAGCAGCTGGGCTGAGCGTTATGGCCAGTTGTTCAAAGCACTTAAACTTCAAAAGACAATGATGTTCTTAATATTAATGCTAATAATCATTATAGCAGCGTTTAATATGCTCTCTAGCATGGTAATGTTAGTTGCAGATAAAAGAAGCTCGATAGCTGTGCTTAGAAGCCTGGGTCTTACCAGAAGACAAGTTGTCTTTGTATTTATTATTCAAGGAATAATAATTGGCATAATAGGCATGTTTGTCGGAACTATCTGTGGTTATGTTTTAAGCATTAATGTAACTAGCGTTGTCCATGCTATAGAGAGTTTGATTGGCTACAAGTTAGTAGACAAGTCAGTATATATGCTAGATTACCTACCCAGTTATATAGATTGGGATGATGTAACCGTTATAAATACTACTGCATTTATACTTAGTGTGCTTGCTACTTTATATCCATCATATAAAGCATCATTAATAAAACCAGCTAAGGTTTTAAGAGGGGAGGGCTAATATGAATAAGAAGTATATTATAGAAGCCAGCTCAATATATAAAGAATACATTGATGGTGACGCTGTAAAAGTTGTACTTAATAATATTGACTACTCACAGCATTATGGCTCAACATGCGCCATAATAGGACCATCTGGATCTGGGAAAACTACATTACTGCATGCTTTAGCAGGGCTTGACACTATTTCATCAGGAACTACGCTGTTATGTGGCCATGACTTAAAAAAGATAAGGCAACAACAATTAAGCCAATTGCATAATAAAAAAATTGGTTTTGTATATCAAAAATCACATTTGCTCCCAGATTTTAATGTTTTAGAAAATATAGCAATGCCTCTTCTAATTGGAGGCATGAAAAGTAAATTGGCACAAAAACAAGCTATGCAGGTATTAACTGAAATCAAGCTAGAGCAGTACGCATACTATTATCCACACCAGCTCTCTGGGGGCACGCAGCAAAAAGCAGCAATAGCAAGGGCATCTGTGCATAAGCCTGACATAATATTTGCTGATGAGCCTACTGGGAACTTAGATTCTGTATCAAAAGAACTAGTGTTAAATTGTTTATTTGACCTAAACAAACATAATTCTGTTGCGCTATGCATAGTAACTCACGACCAAAAAGTAGCGGCAAGAGCCGATGAGATAGTAGATATGAGTAAAATAAATTCTTAATAAGGGCGTATAGGATCTAAAATACCATCAACATTTAAGTTATCACATAGTATTATAAATTGTTCTCTGATATCACTTAAAGAAAGTTTATGTTCAATTGCTACTTTTGCATTTATTACCAGCAATGGTATTTGGCGCTCACTATTAATGTAGTTATCAAGATTTATATGATCTATAATTATATCATTCAACTCACAAAACTTCATTATTTCTGGAATTATCATAACATCATCAGTAGCAACAACGTTAACATGGTAGTGAATATATTTTTGTGCGTCATTAGTATTTTTTATTTCAGATATAGTTGATGAAATAACATTATTTGTGTTTTCTTGTGAAATTTTTCCAAGAGCCCCTTCAATTTTATTTATATTGTTCCATGAACCGATAACATTAAACAAGCTTATAGATCTATCATTATCTCTTGTTTGGCGCATAGAGTTTAAACTAGATTCAAATTTATAGACTAGCTCTGTTATCTCCAGGCTAATACAATCATTTATATCGCAGATGCTTGTTATTTGCATTAATTGTTGCTTAGGTACATTTGAGACCATGTTTAATACTCATGCTAAAAGATATATTGTATATTATTTATAGTAAATGTACATTAAAAAATAAATTCTTATATATATAAATAACTAATAAACAACTCCTTTTATCTAATATATATTCCTCTTGAAGTTGCAAATAAAATGTTTATAATTATTTTGAGAGTACTGTTAAGGAATTTAAATGCAGAGCGGGATATATGTACCACTTATAACGCCAATGTTATCGACACTAGCAATTGACTACCGTTCATTGGATCAATTAACAAATGCCTACATCAATCAGGGAGTTGCTGGGATAGTGTTTGGCGGCGATTCTAGTGAAATATCAACTTTAACTGATGAAGAAATAGCCAAAATACTAGGTTACCTTACTGCGATTTGTAGCGATAATACTAGCATAATTATGGATGTGAGCTCTGATTCATTAAATATAACTAAGAAATTAATCAGCATTGCAAATGATAAAAACATTAAAAATATACTAGTAACAATTACACCTTTCATATCAGAAAATCAATATGAGCTATATGTAGTAATTGAGCAGTTAGCAAATTTATATCAAGGCAATATTATAGTTAACATAAATGATTCTAAAATATCACCGCAAATAGAGGTGCTAAGAAAAATAAGTAAAATAAAGAATGTAATAGGCCTAGCAGATGACCTTACCGATATTAACAAACTTTCTTTTTACAAAAGAAAACTAGTGAAAATTGATAATGTTATAAATAATAATGATAGCAAGATAACACTGCTGAATGTAGATAATAGTATAAGTTTAATTTCTAATCTTGCGACAATAATACCTGCGGCAATTGCAAAGGCAACTGGAATTGCAACAACAAATATAAGCGCTGCAAATAATATTTTAGATAAATACCAAAAAATAAATTACGCCTTCACATTAGATCAATACCCAGCTATTATAAAGTATGTACTGCATTCATTAAAAATAACTCAACCATACTTAAGAATGCCACTTAAGCAATTAAATGCATGGCAAAGTACAGAAATTGATAAAATTCTTTTAGATTTATACAAGTACAATATAGGCGAGGAGTTAACTTATGAAAACCAGTTATAATAAAATATTAATTATAAATTTAGTCGTGTTATCTCTAGGCGCATGCTCAGGTTATGAACATGTCTATCATGGTGATAGCTATGAAGAGCAATGTAATAATAACAAGGTGTTAAAAACAAGTGCAGATATGGACTTAAAACAAAGTAGCAAGCATAAAGTTTTATATGGCGCAACTACAGCTAAGCTAGAGAGCTATACTAAACCTGAGCTGCTAAGCAATAAATAAAATAGAAAAAGATCCATATAAATAGCTTTCATATAGATCTTTTTCTAAGATTTAATAATAAACAGGTTTTGCAACTGGAATTTCTGGATTATTATTGCCAGCATTACTATAACCGGTGGCTGCTTGTTGTTGATTTCCTAAACCGTTACTATTTACAGGTGTAACAGGTGGTATATCGCCTTTTTTTGCAGAGCTAAACAAATAATTGATGCCCAAAATAGCTCCAAGCGCAATAATTGGACCTATTAATGCACGACCTATTTTGTAAAGATCACTACCAATTGATCCTTTATCATCTTTCGCTGAGCATGCTGCCATTATCTTTAATATGGATATAAATATATTTGCTATATCAAGCGCTATAGATACCCCACTTATTATGCAAATAATATCTTTAAAATTTTCACGGGCATCACTAACCAATTCGCTCATTTTTATATGCTGGACAATATCTCCAAGCAAATACAAGCTAAACAGAAATGCGCCTCCAACCCCTTGGATTAATAATAATAGCGGCATCTGAAAAAAACTATTTAATAAACCTATCAATATAATTGCAAGTATAAAATTCCCTAGTAGCGGGCGCATCATCATATATTTGTCTGCATTACCATACCCAATCTCTATATGTGCAAATAGGGCAACTGATAGGCTAAGCAACAAAGTTGCAACCCCAGCCATAGCAAGTAGCAATGGCCCATTTGGGATGAAAAATATAAAATGCGCGATAAATGGTGATACTGTATAACCAAGCCACACAAAAAGTGCAAACCCAGTCATTCTAAGGGAGCTCAAGCTTTCATCTGTTGGCTTATCCAAAGCAGCACTCATGGTTATATAAAGTATTCCTACCAGAAGGAAAGTCAATAGTAGAGCTGGTAATAACGTCATAATCGGCCATGCAAAGTAAATGCTTAAAAACGTTCCTAATGCCATAAAAGCAAGGTCAGCCATTGTATATAGAATAGCTTTGGGTATTAGATGTTGTGCCTGGGTATAACTTACAGGTTGTGCTATTTGTGCATTAGAACGCATATCTTCTCTCCTCTTAAATAAACTTGTGCCAGTATAACAATAAAAGCTTAAGGAAAGCTTAAGAGATTTAATTTATTTTTTTAATTCTATTGCAAGCGCATGAATTTTAGTTTTTATTAATTCATCAAGAGCTTTATATATAAGTCTGTGCGCGCTCACTGCAGCTATATCATTTAGTTCTTGCGACTTTATTATTAGCCGTATATGGTATTTTCCTGGAACAAAAGAATCATGTGTTACATGCAATTTAGTTTCGTTTACAACCTCAAGAGCCTCTATATCAATGTTATTATTCAATATAGTTCTAATTTCCATACAAATAGGCGCCGCGTTACTTAAATAATACTTATTGCTCATTTGATTCAATTTCTTCAGCATATTTTGTGATGTAACAAGAAACAGCAAGGCAAAAAAGCAGCATTAGCCCTAATGCTCCGAATAATTTAAAATGCACCCAAGTATTGGTATCGTAATTATACGCTATTGTTATATTCAAAAATCCCATGAAGGCAAAAAAGACAGCTGTAAATTTATCAATTGTATTCCAATGCCTATTATCTAGTAACACCTTATCTTTAAAAAGTTTATGTGAGCTAGAAGTATTTGTGAGAATCCTGTTTCCTAATATAAATAAGCTTATAACCCAATATATAACAGTTGGTTTCCATTTTATGAAAAGTTCATTGTGAAAAAATAAAGTGGCACCACCGAGTACCAGCATTGTCACTAGGGTTATACATGGGGTTTTATCTATTTTCTTAGTAAGATACCACATATACGCAATTTGTAAGGTAGATGCGAGCATGGCTACAGCTGTAGCAACATATATATCATATAGTTTAAAAAAAATAAAAAATAGAGCGATAGGGATAAAATCAAATAAGAAATGCATCTTAATTCTCACGAAAATAAAAATTATTATAACATATGAGATATATTATGACTATACCCCAAATTATTTATTCATTTAAAGGTGTATATGGGTTAAAATATAAATATGGGAAATTTAAATGATGAAAAAATTCAAAAGGTTTTGGCACGAGTAGGGCTAGGATCAAGACGTCAAATTGAGCAGTGGATACTTAATAAGCGTATTATTGTTAATAACAAAGTTGCTGCAATAGGGGACAGAATAACACCCTCATGCCAGGTTAAGCTCGATGGCAATATTGTGGATATAAGCCATAAGCCAGAAACTGATAGAATTCTTATTTATAATAAGCCTCTTGGAGAAATTTGTACAAGGTATGATCCAGAAGGGCGCACTAATGTTTTTGAAAACTTACCATCTCTGACATCTAGAAAGCGTTGGGTTATGGTTGGAAGGCTAGATATCAATAGCCAGGGTTTATTACTTTTTACCACTAATGGTGATTATGCAAATAAACTAATGCACCCATCTCATAAAATATCAAGGCGCTACAAAGTGAGGGCTTATGGAGAGATTAGCCAGGCCCAAATTAGAAAATTAACAGAAGGCGTTATGCTTGAAGATGGCATGGCTAGATTTGATAAAATAAAGTTAGTACGTAAACTTGGAAATAATAGCTGGTATGATATAAGCATAACTTCAGGAAAAAACAGAATAATAAGGCGCATGCTGGCAAGTCAAAACTTGAGTGTTAACAAATTAATAAGAGTCTCATATGGGAGCTATGCGCTGCCTTCAGAACTTAAGCAAAGTAACTACCAATATGTAAAATTTTTAGAGCTATGATTGTACTAGCAATTATAATTGTACTTATTTTACTTACCGCAAGCTATGTTATATACACAACAAATATAACATCAATTACTATCAGCATTGCTGGTAAGGATTATTTACTTCCTGCGCAAAAAATAAAATCATCATCAATATTATTTATTTATGCGGTTACAGTGCCAATATACTGCACCTTAGGAAGCTTTGATAAAATTGATGATTACTATTCATTTAAAGAAAATAAATCGCAAATAACAGGCCTTATTGACGATGTAAAAAGCAATAAAAAACTATTGAGTTTGTTTGAAGATAAAGTTCAAACTAATCCGCATGATAATCATGCAAAACATATGCTTGGTAAAATATACCTATCAGAAAACAATGCTGAGGATTCATATAAAATTTTGCAAATAGCAGCTAAAAATGAGCCAAAAAATGAAGCTATAGCAGAATCATTACTAGAAGCTGCATTTAGGATTGATGGAAAATTAAAATTAAAAAATATAAATCTCGCAAATAAAATGCTAAAGCAACACCCACATAATAAAAAAATTCTATCAATACTGACTATGTCGCTATACAACTCTGAAAATTATAGCAAATCTCTAAAGCATGCAAACAAGTTAATAAAACTTTTAAACAATAACTCTTATGAATACAAGCAGTTAAAAAAATTAATTGCTAGTATAAAAACTAATATACAAGTAATTAACAAGAATAGTATTTAGATATAAAACTAATTATTTTTTTAGCTATGTTAATTTTAGAGTCAAAACCAATACCTGTCTTTTCATTTTTTGTATAGATTGTGGCTTTATTGTAGTTTGAATTAAATCCTTTTCCGCCACCAACTTCATTGGCAATTAAAATATCGCACTTTTTCTTTTTTAGCTTAGCCATAATTTCATCATCAATTATGTTTGTCTCTGCTGCAAAACCAACATTAATCCTATTTGGATATTTCGTGGTTATACTTGCCAATATATCTATATTCTGTTTCAGCTTTAACGTTATGAAGTCACCATCCTTTTTAATTTTTTTATGATATGTATCTATAGGGCTGTAGTCTGCTACAGCGGCGGCAGCTATGAAAACATCATAATCAACACTGTGTTCTACAGTTATATCGTGCATCTCTTTAGCAGATACAACATCAATATAATTAATCCCAGATTGCCGTCTTTCATGGGATGGGCCAGTAATGACCGTAACTTGCGCACCATAATCATACATAACTTCTGCTAAGGCATACCCCATTTTCCCCGAACTATAATTGCTAATATACCTGACAGGATCAATTTTTTCTTGGGTAGGCCCAGCTGTTATTAGTACTTTCTTATTTAGGAAAAAACTATATTCTTTTGAATTATCATTAATAATACTATTTATAACTGAATTAGGGCTTGCCATGTTGCCACTACCATAGTCGCCGCAGGCTTGGCTGCCTATCCCTGGTGCTATGCATTTTATATCTCGTTCATTGAGAACTCGCAAATTTCCTTGTACAGATTGACTATCCCACATATTTTTATTCATAGCAGGAGCAATTAATGTCTTAGCTTTGCTAGCTAATATTGTAGAGGTAATTAAATTCCCAGCATCTCCACAAGTTAATTTTGAAATTATATCCGCTGTAGCAGGAGCTACTAAAATTACATCAGCCCATTTGGCAAGATTTATGTGATGCATTGAGTACTCTGTATTATTACTGTCGTAATAAGGTGGTAAATCTTGGCCAGTTAAGGTTTGAATGGTGAGGGGAGTTATGAAATTACAAGCATTTTTTGACATTAATGCCTTAACTTCAAAGCCTTTAGATTTTAAAATCCTAATTATTTCAGGACTTTTATAAGCGGCGATACTACCTGTAATACACAGTAGTACTTTTTTTTTAGATTTCATCTTCATCATCTAAAAAACTACTTAATTTGTCAGATCTACTGGGATGTCTAAGTTTTCTAAGAGCCTTAGCTTCAATCTGCCTAATTCGTTCTCTGGTAACATCAAATTGCTTACCAACCTCTTCTAATGTGTGGTCTGTATTCATTTCAATGCCGAATCTCATGCGTAGTACTTTAGCTTCTCTTGGTGTTAGACTTTCTAACATGCCACCAACCGCTTCTTTTAATCCAGAGATAGATGCATTATCATCAGGCTCTTTGCCATCTGATGGTATAAAGTCACCAAGCACGGACCCATCTTCACTATCACCAATTTTAGCTTCTGTTGAAACTGGTTCTTTTGAAATTTTTTGAACTTTTCTTATTTTATCAGCAGAAATATCCATAAGCTTACTAAGCTCTTCAGGAGATGGCTCTATGCCTGTCTCTTGAATAATTTGACGTGACAATCTGTTTAGTTTGTTAATAGTCTCTATCATATGTACTGGGATTCTTATTGTTCTAGCTTGATCGGCAATAGATCTAGTTATAGCTTGCCTAATCCACCATGTCGCATATGTAGAAAATTTATACCCACGCCTATACTCAAACTTATCAACCGCTTTCATCAGACCTATATTTCCCTCTTGAATTAAATCAAGAAACTGTAGACCTCTATTCGTATATTTTTTAGCAATAGAAATAACTAAACGCAAATTTGCCTCTGTCATTTCTTTTTTAGCCCTTTCAGTTTTTACCTCACCGATTGTCATCCTTCTACTTATTTCTTTTATCTCGATAATATTCATAAGCAACTTGTTTTCTATATGTCCAAGTTCTTTTTGTAATCTTTGTATTTGAATTTTTTGATGCTGTATATCATCTTTGTAATTTGGGCATAATTCCATTAGTCTTGTAACAAAAGACAGGTCTGTTTCATTCCCTGGGAAAAAACTTATAAACAAATGCCTTTCAATACCGATTTTATTAACACAAATGTTATATATAGACCTTTCATTTTTCTTTATAGAAGTGGTTATTGATTTTATTTGGCTTTTATATTTATTAATAAGCTTTGTAGGGACCTTAAAATTAGTAAATACATCAATAAGTTCTTGTTGGGCTTTTAGTGTTTTTTCACCATGCCGTCCATTCTTTTCTAATTTATTGGCGTATTTTGCGTATGATTTTTCAAGTATTTGCATGCGCTTTTCAACAAGAACAGGATCTGGCCCGTTACTAACTTCATCGTCATCATCACTGTCATCACTGAATTCTGATTTGGTTTCTTCACTAGGGACATCTTTTGTATCTTGTCCTTCAGCACTCTCTAAGCTAGCTTCGTCTGCCTCCTTATCTAAAGTTGGCTCCTTGCTTTCTTTTGCATCCTTATCTACGTCCTCATTTGGAGTCTTAATTTCTAAATCTATATTTGTTTTGCTGATGAATAATTCTTCATCAGTGTCTTCTACAATGATAAGGTCCTCAGTATTATCTAAATCTTCAACTATATCAGTGAATCCAGAAACTATTTCATATAGCTTCTGAGGGTTAACTTCTTTGTATCTTTGAATTATATCAGGAACAATCCCAGTCCATCTAGCCAAAGAGCTTAAAACCTCTTTATAGCCTTTTTCAATGGCTATTGCCTTTTCTTTTTCCTGATCTTTACTTAATAGTTCTTTCTCACCCATATTACGCATATAAATACGAATTATATCTGCAGTTTTACCAATATCACTTTCAACTGTATTTAAAATGTGCGCTAAAACATTGTCAATATTCTCAATTATTTCATCAGCTTTCTCTAGAACACTTACCTCATTAGGCACTGTATCTAAGATATCAATGTTTTTTTCTTCAAGTTTTAATTTAGTTTTTTCAATAACCTCCTGCTCAAATAAGTCCTGAGAGATAAAGTCATTAAACTGAGTTGTAGTTATAAATCTTTGCACTTTATACGTGTCTAACAATGCTTTTACTTGTTGTTCTAATGTTTTTAAATCGCCCATTAAGGAACTCCAACTTTATAATTACCAAAGCAAGGATTATACACATTATCTAAGTGGAAAACAACATAAAATATCCGCGCATCAAATATATAAAGCTGCAATATCAAGAGGTGTTTTTTGTTCTTTTTTGCAGCTCAATTAATATTCTTAACTTATTCCTTTCTTCATCATTAAGTTTCTGAGCTTTACTTTTCTTTAGCAGTGCGTTAATGCTCTCTTGCGTAAGCAGGCTCTTTTCTCTTGCAAGCAAGGCTTTACACTCTGCCAACCTATTTTTACTTGGGATTAAAATTTCAGTTGATGCCAAATTACAAACAAAATCACTATTATCATTATCCCTGTATTTTTCAATTATATGTGCAGTTGTGAGTTTATAATCCATACTTTGAATAAAACTGCATATTTCAAGGAGTAGAGCATCGTTTTGCTGTAAAGATATTAAGTCTTCTTTTTCATCAGATAAATCTTTTATGAGGTCTGGTTGCTGCACAATCATTGCTAAAAGCTTGTTTGGAGTATTTGACTTGCTCTTGAAAGTATTTAGACTTTTGAATTGGCTAGAATCTACTTTTGCTATATTTATCCCCGCAATTTTGTTTAACCGGTCTTCCATTAAGCTTCTAAATGTTGATTTTGGAATTGTTTCAATTATTTCTTGGCATGCATTTATTAAGTTTGCTTTAGTCGTTATATCATCTCCCATATGCAGGTTTTGCATGTAATGAAAGAAGTAGTCAGGCAAGTTTTTAGCACCTCTAAAATATTCAGCCAGCTTTAGCTTGCCATGTTTAGTTATAAAACTATCTGGGTCCTCTCCTTCTGGTAAAAAAACGAACTTAACATATATTCCTTTATGCATAAACGTTATAACATTCAAAAGAGCTTTCCATGCTGCTTTTTTACCAGCTGCATCACCATCAAAACAAAAAGTTATTTTGTTAGAATGACGCAGAATCTTCTGAACTTGGTTTTTAGTAATGGCTGTCCCAAGAGATGCAACAGAGTTATTAACATTGAAGCTTGCCAAGGCAATAACATCCATATATCCTTCCACAACAATTATGTTCTCAGGTTTCTTTTTTTGTTTTAATATTTGATAAAGCCCATAGAGTTCATTCCCTTTTTTAAAAACAAAAGAGTCTGATGAATTTAGATACTTAGGCATTTCATCCGATAAAGTGCGCGCTCCAAAACCAATACACGCACCTTTTTCATTTATGATAGGAAACATAATTCTACCACGAAACCTATCATATAGTTTATCGCTGCGTCCCTTTGCAATAATCCCAAGTTCGGCCATAAGAGCATGATTATTTTTATGTTTATTTGTGACTTTATCCCAATCAGCACTAGAAAAACCTATTTCAAACATTGCGGCAACATCTGAAGAAATCCCTCGAGATTTTATATATTTTAAAGCTTCATTGTTATTCTCTAGCTCATATATATATGAGTTTTTTATGACGTCATATAGGGAGTAAGCTTTATCATACCTATCTCTATCAACTTGGGTTTCATTATCAAGCTCAGGAACTCTAAGGCCAGCTTCATTAGCTAGATATTCTATAGCTGCACGAAACTCTAAATTACTAAACTTCATCAAAAAAGTAATTGCATTGCCACTAGAGCCACAGCCAAAGCAGTGATAAAATTGATTGTTGGTATTTACTGAAAACGAAGGGGTTTTTTCATTATGAAAAGGGCAGGTACTTTTATAATTATGGCCAAATGGCTTTAATTTTATAAATTTAGATAAAATATCGACAATAGAGCATTTGCTCAAAACTTCATCAATAAATTCTTTTGGTATTATATTTGCCATAAAAAATCCGTAAATATTATTCTATATATTATACAGATAGAAATGATTTTGGAATAAAAAAATGTTTTTTTATTGGAGAAGCTCTTTTGCTATTTTGCTTACAAGGGACATATCTATAGTCCCTGCAGGTAGTTTTTTAACTTCTACCATTAGTAGTCCTATTTGCTTGCCGCTTTCAATTCCACTTGAATTTATTATCTTAGAAACAAGTTGTTTCGTTTCAGTCTCAGTCAACTGCGTAGGAAGATATTCTTTTATAAGGGCCAACTGTGCTTGTTCCTTTTGAGCCAGGTCTTCTCTACCAGCTTTTTCAAATTGAGAAATAGAGTCGTTTCTTTGTTTCACCATCTTTGTCAAGATGTTGATCGATATGCTGTTTGATGCAGGGAGAGCAAGCTTATTATTGATTGCATGCATTTTAACTTCATTAGCAATTAGGCGCAGACATTCAAGCTTATCTTTCTCTCTGCTTTTCATTGCTGTTTTTATGTCAGCTAGAACTATCTCGTAAATTGATAAAGACATTTTATTATCTTCTCTTTTTTCTTGGAATTTGTTCCATACTGTTTTTCTTTTGCTGACGCTTTACAGCTGCTGCCATTTGGCGTCTTTTTTTCGCAGTTCTTTTTTCATGGTGTTCAATTTCACGCCATCTTCTGGCAACACCAAGCTTATCACACATTCTTTTTAAACGTCTCAAGGCTGTATCTAGGTGGCCTTTACATTTATTTACATCTATATCTGGCATAAAATAACCTGTTTATCTTTTAAATATTACAGAACTCTAAAACACTGAGTCTCAAAAAAAGCTAATGTTAGCATTGCATGAAAAAAGAAGCAAGATTTATATTTAAAATATTATGCAAATATATATTTCTTTATAATTCCTAAGGTTATAATAAGTTCAAGGGAAACTGTAAAAAAACTTTCAATCCAGCTCTTGATTTAAACACAAAAACCCATTATCTTGTGTATGTAAGATATTTTAATTCAAGATATAGGGTTTTTAGCCACTATATCTAGCACTGCAAAACAACATATAGGAGATAAGATGAGTAACGACACAGTTTTAGACAGGCCTGCAGACCCAGATTATATCAAAAGCAATAGGCCATTTGATTCAGAGCTTAACAAGGTAGATATAAAGGTCATTAAAAGAGATGGCATTTTATCAGAGTATGACTCTAGCAAAATACGCGTGGCAATATCAAAAGCATTTATAGATGTTGAAGGCAATGATAGCTCGCTTTCTAACAGGTTAAATGAAATAGCTAACGAGTTAACCAACTTTATAACGCAAGACATAAGTAAAAACTGGCCAAGCAACACTCCTATAAGTATTGAATCAATACAAGATAAGGTCGAGCTAGCTTTAATTAAACATAATTTTGCACAAGTACACCGGTCATATATCGTATATCGTGAAAAACACGCAGAGGAAAGGTTTGCAAGTAAGGAAAAAATGCTAAAACCGGCTGTATTTGTTACGCTTGAAGATGGAACAGAAAAAACCTTTTCTGAAAATCAAATTTTGACATATGTAAAAAAGAAGACTGCAAACTTAACTGAAGTAGATCCTGCAATAATAGTAAAGGAAACCATTAAAAGTGTATTTAAAGGCATAAAAATTGCTGACTTTAGAAAAGCTATTACTATAACAACAAAAGCGCTTGTTGAAAAAGACCCTGAATATAGCTATGCTGCAGCCAGATTTACAGCTGAGCAACTTTTAGTAGAGGCAAATAGCGTTATTTCCCCAAATAAAAAGATAGAATATCTTAATTCTAGTAATACCATATATTACAAAGAATATTTTAGTGCATACATAGAAAAAGCAGTTGAGCTAGAATTACTACACCCAGACCTATTAAAGTTTGACCTGAATAAACTATCTGAAGCAATTGATGGTGAAAAAGACAACCTGTTTAACTACCTTAGTATCCAGACTTTATATGATAGATATTTTATTCATTACAAGAAAAAGCGCTTTGAATTGCCTCAAATATTCTGGATGAGAATCGCAATGGGCCTCAGTATGAATGAAGAGAACAAAGAAGATAAAGCAATTGAGTTTTACAACGTGTTATCATCAATGCTTTGCATGTCTTCATCCCCAACCTTGTTTAACTCAGGGACAAATAGACCTCAGCTATCTAGCTGTTTTTTAACCACGATTGATGATGATATAGAAAAAATATTTAGAAGTGGTATTGAATTTAATGCCAAGCTTTCTAAATACTCAGGTGGACTTGGAAATGACTGGACCAGAGTGCGGGCTAATGGTGCACACATAAAAGGAACCAATGGAACATCCTCAGGTGTTGTGCCATTTATGAAAGTTGCTGACACTACGGCAGTTGCAGTTAATCAGGGAGGCAAGAGAAAAGGCGCAGTTTGTGCTTACCTCGAAACATGGCATTTAGATATTTTAGAATTCCTAGATTTAAGAAAAAATACTGGGGATGATAGGCGCAGAACACATGATATGAACACTGCTAACTGGATACCTGACCTATTTATGCAAAGGGTAATGGAAAATGGTGAATGGACACTATTTTCACCTGATGAAGTGCCTGATTTGCATGAGATATACGGTGAGGAATTTAAAACTGCTTATGAAGCCTATGAGAAAGATGCAGCTGAAGGTAAAGTGCGTTCTAAGTCGATGCCCGCTGTAAAACTTTGGCGAAAAATGTTATCTATGTTATTTGAAACAGGCCACCCTTGGTTAACATTCAAAGACAGATGCAATATGAGAAGCCCACAGCAGCACTGTGGGGTTATACATTCATCAAACCTCTGTACGGAGATAACGTTAAATACTAGTAATGATGAAGTCGCTGTTTGTAATTTACTAAGTTTGAACTTATCTAAGTTTGTAGGGGAAAATGGAGTTGACCAGAAGCTATTAAGTAAAACAACTAAAACAGCAATAAGAATGCTTGATAATGTAATAGATATAAATTTCTATACTATAGATGAAGCGCGAAATTCAAATATGAAGCATCGTCCAATAGGACTGGGGCTTATGGGTTTCCAAGATGCATTAATTAAGCAGAAAATATGCTACAGCTCAGATGAGGCTGTAGATTTCGCTGACAAAATCATGGAAAACATATCTTATTACGCAATTGACTCTTCAGCAGAGCTTGCTATTGAAAAAGGTTCATACCAATCATTTGAAGGATCATCATGGTCAAAAGGCTTAGTTCCAATAGACACAATTGCTCCTGTAGCAGAATTAAATAAAGGTTTGTTTGACCAAGATACCAGCTCTAGCATGGATTGGGATAAAATCAGGGAAAAAGTTAAAAAAGGCATGCGTAATTCAAATGTGCTAGCAATCGCACCAACGGCTACTATTTCCAATATATGTGGAGTTTACCAATCAATAGAGCCTATATATCAAAATTTATTCGTTAAATCTAATATGTCAGGGGATTTTACTGTTATAAATACTTATCTTGTTGATGAGTTGAAAAAACTAGATCTTTGGGATGATGTAATGGTAACGGATCTTAAATATTATGATGGATCTATTGCTAAAATAGAAAGAATACCTGCTGAAATAAAGGAATTATTTGCAACTGCTTTTGAAGTCGACCCTAAATGGTTAATAGAGGCCGCTTCTAGAAGACAGAAGTGGATTGATCAAGCCCAGTCATTAAACTTATATATGGCTCAGCCTTCTGGTAAGAAGCTAGATAGCTTGTATAAACTTGCTTGGAAGAAAGGTCTTAAAACCACATATTATTTAAGGTCATTGGGAGCAACATCAGCAGAAAAATCAACACTATCTACTGGAGCATTAAATGCAGTTCAACCTGCGACATGCTCTTTAACACCAGATGAAGGCTGCGAGGCCTGTCAATAAAAGAAACTGAGGAGAACATAATGACAACAGATGTGACAAAAACAGGTCTTGAAAGCGCCGTTATGGGGCAGGAGAGAATAACAGTAGACAAGAAAAGCATAATTAACTGTCGATCAGATGTAAACCAACTATGCCCCATGCGCTATGATTGGGCTTGGAAAAAATATCTAGATGGCTGTGCTAATCATTGGATGCCACAAGAGATTAGTATGGCATCTGATATTGACTTATGGAAAGATCCAAATGGATTGACTGAGGATGAAAGAACTATAATTAAACGCAACCTTGGATTCTTTTCAACAGCAGATTCCCTAGTTGCAAACAACTTAGTGCTAGCTGTTTATAGGCATATAACAAACCCTGAATGCAGACAATACCTATTGCGCCAAGCTTTTGAAGAAGCAATTCATACCCATGCTTATCAATATGTAATTGAAAGCCTTGAATTAGATCATGCTGAAGTATTCAACATGTATCATGAGCTTCCTTGTGTTGCTAATAAAGCCATGTGGGCCATGCCTTTTTCACAAAGCTTGGCCGATCCAGATTTCAGCACTGGCTCAACAGCTGATAATCAGAGACTCTTGCGCGACCTAATTGCATTCTACGTAGTATTTGAAGGAATATTTTTCTATGTTGGCTTTACTCAAATTCTATCAATGGGACGTAGAAACAAGATGGTGGGGACATCTGAGCAATTTCAATACATATTGCGCGATGAATCGATGCATTTAAATTTTGGTATAGATGTGATAAACCAGATTAAGATAGAAAACCCTGAGTTATGGACACAGAGCTTTCAAGAAGAAGTAATAAACATGATAAAGGAAGGGGTAGAGCTAGAATACCAGTATGCTGTCGACACTATGCCTCGCGGTATTCTTGGTCTAAACTCAGAGATGTTCAAAGAGTACATACACTTTATTGCAAATAGAAGGTGTACACAAATAGGCTTAAATGAAATATATCCAGGAGCTCAGAACCCATTCCCATGGATGAGTGAAATGCTTGATTTAAGAAAAGAAAAGAACTTCTTTGAAACTAGAGTTACTGAATATCAAACTGGTGGTGCGTTAGACTGGGGTGATGATGAATAAAAATATAGACAAATCCTGGTAAAGGTACTATACTTTGGAAATTGAGATAATGTGACCCAAAGCATTTGCTCCATGTAGGCCAGCCTACATAAAAATAGCCTGCTATATGCGGGCTATTTTTTTTCAGAATCATTAAAAAAATACTTAACTGTTGATCCCTGTACTATAATAGAAAAGACAACAACACTATAAGTTAAAGCTAAAATTATATCTCTATTACTGCCATCTGGTATAGATAGAGCCAAAGCTATGGCAAGCCCACCCCTCAAACCTCCCCATGTAAGAATGGCGGCAAGATTCTTTTCATCAAAACTATTAAACTTGGAGATAAAATATAAAGGAGTTGCCACAGTTATATAACGTACTATTAGTACGATAGGTATTGATAACAATAAGATGAAGTAGCTTACATGGTAATTAATTGTTAAAATCTCTAGGCCTATTAATAAAAATAGTACTGCATTTAGTACTTCATCTATAAGCTCCCAAAAAGTATTTAAATAATTGGCTGATGATGGTGAGTTTGAAAACAACTCTTTTTTATTTCCAATAAATATTCCACTAACAACCATTGCCAGGGGACCAGACATATAATAGTTCTCTGCAATAGCATAACCGGATCCAACTACTGCTAGAGTTATTAAAACTTCAAGTTTACTATCATCAATGCCTTTAATAAGAAAGTTCATTAGCATGCCTAGTATTAAACCAAATGCCAATCCACCGACGGCTTTTAGAATAAAAATCTTTGAAACCAAACTAAACGTTACTGGGGAATTTGAAGTTATTAATGTTTCAATAGTTATAAACAGTACGATCCCAATTCCATCGTTGAAAAGAGACTCTCCCGCTAGCTTTATGCCAATATTTTTAGGTGCGTTAAAGGTTTTCAAAACTCCGATTACCGCAATTGGGTCTGTAGGTGAAATTAGTGCACCAAAAAGAAAGCAATAATCAAAAGACATTGGTATTCCCGCAAGCTTCATTATTTTATCTAGTATAAAGCCAATAATAATGGCTGACAAAATAGTAGACAGAGTCGCTAGAATTCCAATAGAGAAAGCATCTTTTTTTAAATCTCCAGCATCAATATTTATTGACCCAGCAAACAATAAATATGGCAGCATACCTTGCATTAAAAGACTTTCAAATTCTATTTCATTTAAAAAATCAGCAAATATTAATTTTAAGTCTGAAAAAACACTTAAATTACCAAGTAAAATTACGCATCCAGAGAAAACAAGAGCACCTGCCATAATGGCAATAGTAGACTCCATTTTTATAAACTTATGATTAACATAGCCAAACATAACAGCTACTGAAAGCATTAATATACACGATAAATATAAAGTCACTAATCTCTCCCTTGTTTAAATACTTGGTTTTTCACACACATCAAAATTATTTTGACTTGAATTATTTGAGGTTATAAATTCTTTATTTTGTAGGATTAGTTTATTTGATTCTTCATGTGCCTTAGAAATATTAGCAAACAATGGCTCATCTATAAATTTTAACGTTAATGACAATGAGAGTGACGATACTAAAAACAGATAACAAAAGCCAAATACAAAAACATGTGGCATTATAGCGGTTACAGCTATTAGCTCTGAAAAACCATAACATAGACATAAAGAAAAAAGAGAAATGAAGAATAAGGAAGAGTTATCAAAAGATCCACTATGT
Source organism: Legionellales bacterium (assembly GCA_018664045.1). GTDB lineage: Bacteria > Pseudomonadota > Gammaproteobacteria > Comchoanobacterales > Comchoanobacteraceae > JABJPE01. Next base: position 30,364 of record JABJPE010000069.1, read on the forward strand.
ACTGTTTCATAAAGGGACCAGGCAATATTAATTGGAATATAAAATGAGTTTAAAATTAAATATAGTGGTAATAAAATTATAAGGTTCAAAAAGTTATTTATCATAAAAATCCAAGCGAGTTTATTTCGAAGCTAAAATATACAGCCGCTTAAAAATACTACATAACAGCTGTATAATCAATAAATGACTTGCATATTATGGCCATATATATATTATCAATTAATTGATGTTTACAAGGTGGAGAAGGTGAATGGACTCAACAAAAAATAATGATAAGCAAACAGGGATTATACTTGCACTATGTGCAATATCCGCAATTATTGTGTGCAACACAAGCTTTTATGGATTATATCAGAACCTAATTAACACACTGATTTTGATAAAAATTGGTGATTACGAGCTGGGTAAACCAATAATATTATGGATTAATGAGGGCTTAATGGCTATATTTTTTCTTTTTGTTACACTTGAGATAAAAAGAGAAATGGCATCAGGGTCACTTAATACGCATGCGAAAAGGGCGCTTCCTTTCTGGGGTGCTTTGGGCGGCATGATTGTTCCTGCATTTATTTATTTATACCTAACGAATCATGACCCATCATTATTTGATGGGTGGGCAATTCCTACTGCAACTGATATTGTATTTGCGCTGTCTCTGCTAAGTTTAATTGTCGATAACTGTCCAAAATCTATAAGGGCATTTTTACTTGCATTAGCTGTGTTTGATGATATTGGCGCAATAATTATAATTGCATTATACTATACTAACCATATTTCAATTTTATCATTTCTTATGATGGTGCTATGCTGCTATGGTTTATATATGTTTAACAAGAAAAAAATAACAAAATTAGCTGCATATGTTCTAGTAGGCTCTGTCTTATGGTTATGTGTTTTAAAATCTGGCGTGCATGCTACGTTAGCTGGGATTGTAGTTGCTCTTGCATTACCCACAACAAGTAATAATGGTAACCGCTCTTTAGCAGAAGATGTTGAACACAACTTAGAGCCTTGGATTAATTATTTTGTGCTACCAGTGTTTGCCTTGGCAAATTCAGGGGTTTCTTTTGCTGGCACGACTATATCACACTTATTTCATATAATGCCTATAGCGATCATATGTGGCCTAGTTATAGGCAAACAGATTGGTATAACTTTATTTAGTTATATTGCTATAAAACTTAAACTAGCTGAACTACCAGAAAACATATCAATGTTTCATATATACGGGGTGTCTATACTCTGTGGTGTTGGCTTTACCATGAGTTTATTTATTGGTACATTAGCTTTTGAAGATGCTGTAGGCCATTTTTCATTGTGGGTTAGAGTCGGGGTTATTGGCGGTTCAGTATTATCTGCTTTACTAGCAGTTTTTTATTTTAAAATGCTTAAGCTAGTTGATATCAAAAGCTAGTTATTGCAATAAAAATTTAGTGCATGTATTATCTTTGTTTTAACAGGAACATCATTATGCTAAAGGTAGGGGATAAGTGTCCAAACTTTAAAACAGTTACAGAAGCTGGCGATATTGTAACTAACAATGATTACCTTGGGAATTTTCTGATAGTTTATTTTTATCCAAAGGACCTAACTCCTGGATGCACTATAGAGTCATGTGCTTTCAACGAAAAATATGAAGAAATTAAAAGTTTAGGTGCTGAAATTGTCGGTGTCTCTAAAGATAGCATAGCTCGACATATAAAATTCAAAGAAAAACATGATTTAAAGTTCTCACTTTTAGTTGATGAAGATACAGCTATATGCAATGATTTTGGTGTAATACAAGAGAAGAGTATGTTTGGCAAAAAATATATGGGTATAGTAAGATCTACATTTCTGATAGATCCAAATGGCAGTATTATAGAACTTTGGCCTAAAGTAAAAATTTCAGGGCATGTAGATGAAGTCATAAAGTCTCTAACTGCACATAGTAAATAACTAGTATATGATTTCAGCAAGTAACCTTACAAATTTTGAGAAGAACTTGGTTAATAAGCTAAGTGACTCAGATAAAGAATTGTTTTTTAATTTAATCCCTCTTGAACTTAAAAAAAACAATGCCACATTAATTTCACATTACTATACTGACCCAATAATTCAGCTTATTACAGAAAAAACTAAAGGCAAGGTTGCAGATTCATTAGAGATGGCTCGGTTTGGCAAACAATGTAGCTCAAAAACATTAGTAATATCTGGCGTTCATTTCATGGGGGAGAGTGCAAAAATATTAAACCCTGATAAAACAGTAATAATGCCAGACTTAGGTGCAACTTGCTCTTTAGATATAGGCTGTAAATATGATGATTTTAAAGAATTTATAAAACAAAACCCAGGTAGGGAAGTGGTTGTATATGCTAATACGTCAGCGGCGGTAAAATCATTATCTGACTGGGTAGTTACATCTTCTAACGCTCTTGACATTGTTAACCACCTGAAAAATAAAAATAAAAAAATATTGTGGGCACCAGATAAATATTTAGGCAACTATATAAAAAGTAAAACTTCTGCAGATATGGCTATTTGGCAGGGTGAATGCATTGTTCACGCAGAGTTTAAAACAAAAAAATTAAAAATAATGAAAAAAATGTATCCGAATGCAGCAGTCCTTGTCCATCCAGAGTCTCCAGCTTCAGTAGTTGCTGAGGCTGATGTAGTTGGTTCAACATCAGTTTTAATAAGTGCTGTGGCACAACTATCTAACCCAGAGTTTATTGTGGCAACAGATAAAGGTATTTTTTATAAAATGCAGCAAGCAGCTCCTAATAAAAAGCTTCTATCAGCACCAACTGAAGAGGATGGTTCTAAGTGCAATAGTTGCTCAAGCTGCCCGTGGATGGCTTTAAACTCACTAAAAGGTATATATAAATGCTTAATTAGCAGAATAGATAATCAAATAAAAATAAATCCAGATATTGAATATAAAGCTAAAAAACCTATGGATAGAATGGTAGACTATCAAAACATAATCAATTCTTAATTTAAGGCAGTTATATGGAAACAAATGTTACAAGTAAAAAGATAAGCTTGCTAAGCTTAGTAATGATTACTGTTGTATCAGTCGATAGCATAAGAAATCTGCCAGCAGCTGCTAAGTTTGGCGAAATACTGATAACCTTTTATATATTGGCAGCTATATTCTTTTTAATTCCAACTGCTTTAGTCTCAGCTGAGCTTGCTGCAAAATTTAAGTGTTCAGGGGGGATATATACCTGGGTAAAAGAGGCTTATGGAGATAAAGCTGCGTTATTTGCTATCTGGCTACAATGGATAGAAAATGTAATTTGGTACCCAACTATAATATCCTTTGTTGTAGGTGCACTAGCTTATGTTATATCACCTGAAATAATGTATAATAAGTATTATTTAGCAGCCTCAATAGTTGTAGTATTTTGGTTATTAACCTTATTAAATTTAAAAGGAATGACAGCGTCTGCAACATTTAGTAACTTTTGTAGTATAGCAGGTCTTATGCTGCCCATGCTTTTGATTATTTATCTTGGTTTTGAATGGCTTATAAAAGGTGAAGAATTAGCAATAAAGTTCACTCTTAAAGGTTTGATTCCTACATTTGACTCATCGCAAATGTGGGTTTCACTCACAGCAATAATGCTATCGTTTAGTGGCGTTGAAATAGCAACCGTACATGCAAACAATGTAGATAATCCTCAAAAAAAGTTTCCTAAGGCACTAGCATATGCAGCTTTGATTATCCTGTTTACTTTGATCTTAGGTTCTCTTTCTATCGCAATGGTAATACCAGAGAGCCAAATAAATTTAATAACTGGAATAATCCAAGCGTTTGAAATATTTTTTAAAACTCATGGTATGCTATGGTGCCTGCCTATAGTTGCCATAACATTGGCAATTGGAGCCACAGGAACTGTTAGCAACTGGATAATTGCACCAACTAAAGGTTTATATTTCGCAGCAGAAGACGGTAATTTACCTGTAATATTTAAGCGTAAAAATGCAAATGGCTCACCAACTACATTACTATATGCACAAGCGGCAATTGTCTCTATAATATCGCTTACTTTTATCTTTATTCCAGATGTAAACCAGTCATACTGGATCCTGACAGTAATTGCCACACAGTTATATATGTTAATGTATATTATAATGTTTGTAACATTTTTAAAACTTAGAAAGCATGACTCAAATTCAAAGGGTTACTTTAGAGTTCCTCTTGGCAGTATTGGCGCATATATAACTGCTTTTTTGGGCTTGACTGGCTGCGCTGTCACGTTTTTTATAAGCTTTATTCCCCCAGAAGCTGTGTTCTATGGCAGTAATTTACACTACGCAATCAAATTAGCTATAGCTATAGTGTTATTAGCTATACCCCCATTCTTATTTAAGAAGAAACAGGCGGTCTAACGGCTAATAACAGCTACTGTCAACCGTGAAATGCAAACAAGGCTGTCTGAATCATCATTAATCTTTATTTCCCATACATGGGTTTTACGCCCAAGGTGAAGAGGGCGGGCAGTTGCGGTAACCATCCCTTTGCTGACAGATTTAATATGATTTGCATTTATGTCAAGTCCAACACAATAAAACTCTTGCTGGTCAACGCAGTAATTTGCAGCAGAGCTAGCTACAGTTTCAGCTAAGGCAACTGATATGCCGCCATGAAGTAAGCCCAGTGGCTGTACTGATTTACACCCTATAGGCATAGTAGCAACAAGACAATCTGTTCCAACCTCTGTAAACTTTATATCGAGGTGTGATGCTGCAGTATTAGCTGAACGCAGGTTTATATCATCTAATGTTATTGGCATAAACCAAATCGACATAGATCTTCTCCAAAAATTAAATTATATTGCAATATAAATTAACACACTACCATTTTTTAATAAAAGAGTTATAATATATACGTTGAATAAACATATAGTTAAAAATATATAAGTATAAACTTAGTAGGCAATAATGAATATAGCATTTATAGTTAGTGATTTAGACTGTGTAAGGCAGTCAAAAAAACATATAGAACATATAAAAAGGTCATACCACAACAAAATAATATATATAGTTTTAGATCCAAATTTAGAACAAATTGAGGGGACAGAGTATGATCTAAGCTCTATTAAATATATGCGAAATTTAAGACGTATACTACAACAAAGTTACACACCAAATAGTAGACCAGCGCTAAATAAACTATCTGATTTTATTCAAAGAGAAAAAATTAGTAACCTAGTAATATTTAATACTACAGTTGTTTATGAAAACCTTGGGCTTTCAATAGCAAGCCAAATAAAATTAAAAACCTTTTTTATTAACTTGGTAGAATCAGGGCCAAGCTTAACATCTAAAATGTATGATCTTCCAAGCAGAAGTAGATTTTATCTTTGTAATACTAGTTCAGCGATATCAACAAAAAGTATTTTTAAATACCCTAATTTAAATCAGATTCTATTTTTAGAAGACCACATATATAGAATAAGAAGAAAACAAATAACGACAAAATTAGGTGAAATAAGAAATTTTGATATTTCACTCATATATGTAGCAACTAGTAATTTAGATAAAATCATGAATATATCTGATAAAATACAAATAGATCATGCAAATATTTTTGTTTTTGATTCAAGCTTTCCAGCGAACATAATTAATTCCGCCTTGGATACATTATTAAACTTAAGGGTTTCTAATATAAAGGTTGTTTTATTTGGTAACCTTGTTACGTTTATAAGTGATACTTATAAGAGATTTTTCAATAGTATAATTTATTTTAATATAACAAATCTAAATGAACTAGTGGAGTTAAGCCGAAATATTATTTACTTAGGTGACATTACCTATGTTAAATCTACTAATATCAGTCATAGCAAAGTAGTTGGCATTGCAAACTATATAAACGATAGTATAGATGAAAGTAAAACCTGGGACGATGTTGATAGCGAGACTGAAGAGGAGCCTAATACACGCGCGTCTTTTTTAGCCGGTAAATAGTATTACCGGCTTATCAGGGTGTTTCTCTTGGCACAGGCATTTTGTTTTTTCCTTCTGTTTTTGTCATCTTTGCTAACATACTTTTAGGTATGAACTCGAAGGTTTTTTTTTTGGGCTGCAACAGTCATTTTTAATTTTAGACATTTTCCCACGAGCTTCATTACTACATATATTATCTATCTTGATTTCAGACAGACACCCACGAGCTTCATTACTACATCTATTATCTATCTTGATTTCAGACAGACACCCACGAGCTTCATTCCAATTTAAAACAATCACAGGCATTAGAAATAACAGAGGCAATAGACTAATTATAATATGGCTATTTAAAGTAAATATTCCTATATGTATAAATATTGATGGAATAGTAATTATATTAAATAATGCTAAGGAGCATATAGCTAGCATTTGTAAGCATTTATTAGAGTTTTTCTCTAATATCTTTGATGTTGTTTCTATAATATGGCCACCATACATAAGTGCAGCTAAAATAAAAATAAAGCTTATATTTAATGGGGATATAAGATTAAAGAGTAGTAAAAAATTTATTGACGCTTTCGTGCCAATAGCTAATGTAATTACAGACAATATATTCCCTGTATTAAACACCTCTTTAAAAACATTAAGATATCCATGAGTGTGCTCATCGCTATCTTTATTTATAATTTGGTCAAATAATACAGAACTTTCAACGACAGCACCTGCTATTGCAATGAAAAACACCATGTACATACTTGTGCCAAATAGTTCTAAAAATTCCAAACCACCATTTATTCCAATGCATAATGCTGTAATTATACAGGCATAAAAAACTATGTTTTCGCATGTTTTTTTAAATGTATGGTCGCAGATTATCGATAGCTTTGCTTCTTTGCCCTTTTCTTGATTTGCCCACATGTATACAACACTAGCAATATAGCAAACATTTCCAAATAATAGTGTAGCGATCCCAAATGAACTTAAATCAACACAAATAAGCAGCAAGGCACATAGCACATTAAATTTTGCCATATCATTCAATAAATGTAATATTTTTTCTGGTAGCTCTCCCCTACTACGGGCTTTATGCTCATGGTTACCATCATCATGCACCAAATCTTCAAGTTCTTCGCAAACTGTAGATGCAACTAATGCTAAAACTGCAGTATATTTACTTTTGAACATGCTATATATTCCTGCCGCAACAAGGCCTCCCTCTGCAGCGCAGTGAGTAATCAAAAACACATAATGGTTAAGTATATCATCAATGTTTAGCATTAATTTTTTTTCAGAGTCATAGCTTTTTATATAATAACACAAACAAAATGCTACAGCAGCACATACAGGCCAAAAAACAGGCATTCCAGGTACCACCCCCAAAGCATAAAATAATATTATATGCATAGATATAATCATGGTGATTTTTTCTAGTGATAAACCTGAGCTTTTAGTTTGTTGTGGTTCAAAAAAAACATCAATTGTGCTGATTGTTCTCTCTATTGAAAACAGCAATAAGTTTGCAATCGCAAACCCACAAATTACTAAACTAATCCAAGCTGGCCCAGGTATCAATGGTGCCAAGTTTAAAAAGAACTCATTATACAAACCCAATTCAAGTAAATGAATCACGACCAAAACAAGTATAACAGAAATTGTTTTTACTATTGTTGGGTTTTTATTTAGAGAATTAGTAAGTTTATCTTTAATATTAGTATCTTGTACTGACTTTGCCAACATGAAAAAAGTAAAAAAACTAGCGGCTACGACAACATATGTAATTGAGCCTTGTATGGCAAGAGAAATATGTAGCGTTGCGGCTATAAAAGTTAATATCTCAGGGAAAAAATGATATGTTAAAGCTGCTTGTACTAAGCCTAGACATATTGCTGATATATAACCTAAATAGGGAACAAGCCTATCGATTATACCTATATGCGAATAAGTCAAAAACAACTCTATTAGCGTTCTTAAGAATGCATTTGAATTTTCATTCTTTTCGGGCAAAGCCATAATTTTTTCCTAATAATATAAACTATCCATTTTAAAAGATACAACAGATACATTCTAATAGAAAAAGCTTAAGGTTTTCTTAAGAGTTACTTATCTTGTGTATTATTTGTAATATTTTTTTCATTTATGCCATGAAAGTATTTAAAATACTCTATATTTGGTTTTAGCACTAAAAAATCCTTTTTACTTTTAAAAGAATTCTCGTATGCTTGCAAACTTCTTAATATGTTATAGAACTTACTATCTTTTTCATATGCATTGTTATATATCTCGGCAGCCTCTCCATCTCCTTTTGCACGAATATCTGCACTTGTAGCCTTTGCAGTGGCTAATATTACAGTTACATCAGCATCAGCAGCGGCTCTTATCTTCTCTGCCTGGCTTTTGCCATCAGATCTATATTTAGTTGCTACTTTTTCTCTATCTGCTCTCATTCGCTGATATACAGATAATGACACCTCTTTTGGCAAATCTATTTGTTTTAACCTAACATCAACAACCTCTATACCTAAATTATCTGAGTTTTCATTAGCCTTATCTCGCAATGTACTCATAATGTTTTCTCTTTCTGCAGAAATAACATCAGTGATAGTTCGCTCACCAAATGAAGCTCGTAATGCATTATTAATTCGCTGTTCCATTAGTCTTTGAGCATGCATGAGGACGCCATTTGTTGTTTTATAATACTTGGCTACGTTTTTAATACGCCATTTAACATAGTAATCAACATGAACCATTTTTTGTTCTTTTGTTAAAATTCTAGAAGATGGTACGTTAAATGTACGGAGCCTTACATCAAATTTTTTAACTTGCTCTATAAATGGTATTTTTATATGAATACCTGGATTATATGAATAGTACTGGTTATTATCGTTTTGGACTATCTCACCCAATCTAAGTACAATACCCTTTTCACCTTCATTAATTGTAAATATAGACGTTAATATAAGAAGTAATACAGCAAAAGATGCTATTGCTATGTTTTTTATCTGCTTTTCCATAATCTACCTCGTCCTATTAATGTTTTGATTAAAGTATGATGGCCTATTTGCGTTCATATGTGATTTATACTCATCATCTCGTTTCACAATCTCTTCAATTTCACTCTGTTTTAGGGTTACCTGGTCAGAAACAACATCTTTTTCATTAGAATTTGAAGATGACAGCTTATCAAGAGGCAAGTATAGTATGTTATTTGAGCCACTATTATCTATAAGAATCTTACTAGTATTGGCAAAAACCTTTTCCAAACTTGCATAATATAATCTTTGGTTTGTTAGATTTGGTGCTCTACTATGCTCTTCGAGTAAGGCTAAAAATTTAGCAACATCACCCTTTGCATCAAGAGTAACCTTAGCTTTATAAGCGCTAGCTTCCTGTATTATCCTTGAAGATTGGCCTTGAGATATAGGTATTACCTTTTCCTTGTAAGCCTGTGCTTGATTTATAAAGCGCTGTTGATCTTCCCTAGCTTTAATAGCATCGTCAAAAGCCTCTGTAACTTGCTCTGGTGGCTTTGCTGGTTGTAAGTTCACATCGACAACATGCAATCCTGTTTTGTATATATCTAATATTTCAACTAACTGTCTTTCAACTTCTTCTCTAGCTTTCTCACGCCCAGTAGTCAGTATTTCATCCAAGCTTGTATGCCCAACAACTTGTCTTAAAGCACTTGCAGTTGCTTCTTTTATGCTTTGCGTAGGCACAGCTACGTTAAATAAAAACTCTTGTGGATTAGATACCTGATATTGAACGGACAGTTCTACATCAACTATATTTTCGTCTTTTGTCAGCATTTGGGCGCCATACCCAAACTGAGAAACATTATTTACATTAACAATTTGCTTGTGATCGATAAATTGAGGGATCCAGTGCGGTCCTGCATCTAGAGTTTTATAATATTCACCAAAACGAAGCACTACTGCTTTTTCTGATGGTGATACAATAAAGAAACCAGAGATAAGCCATAATGAAACTAGTAGTAACATCATTAAACTCACACCAAATCCTAATGCTTCCTTGTTATTATTTTTTTTTGGGGACTTTCCTAGAATAGATCGGCGCCACTTAACTAGTAGCTCGTCTAAATCAGGGGGCGTATCCTTTTTTTTATTCCAGGGATCTGACCTTTGAATTGTTATAGATTTATTATCTTCCACTGTTAACTACTCCCTTCGTTAAGATTATCTAATTTTAAGCAGCGTTCACTAACTTTACAAGAGATATTTTAAACTTTAATTTTTTTAATGTAAAAAATCTTTTATTTTTATTTTTAGTTCTGCTACACCCAAGTTATGTGAAGCTGAAATATAGAGACGGTCATTTGTAGAGTTTATATTTGTTGGGCAATGCACAATATCAGCCTTGTTATAGACTTCTATCTTCGGAACCTCTCTTGTTAAAACTTCTGCCAAAATACTATTTGTGCTTTCTCTATGCTGGGAGAAATTAGGATCTGATACATCTAGAACATGGATTATTAAATCAGCTGTATTTACCTCTTCAAGAGACGACCTGAATGCATTTAAAAGCTCTTTTGGCAGGTCATGAATAAACCCTACTGTATCTATAACTACGCAACTACATTCATTATCAACAAAACACTTGCCTAAAGTAGTATCTAATGAAGCAAATGGCATGTTCTTTATTAGAACTTCTTTTTTTGTTAGTTTGTTAAATAAAGTTGATTTACCCGCATTTGTATAACCGACAAGTGCAACTGTAGGCACCTTGCCTCTAATACGCAGGCTTCTATGTAGAGATCTTGTTTTAACAACTGATTTTAATTTTTTTTCTACAGTTACTATCTTTCTACTAATAATCCTTCTATCGGTCTCTATCTGCTTCTCCCCTGGGCCGCCGCGCAGACCTATGCCTCCTTTTTGACGTTCCAAATGGGTCCATACCCTAACTAATCGCGAAGACTCATGTTTTAATTTAGCCAATTCAACCTGAAGCTTTCCTTCAAAGGACCTAGCTCTATTTACAAAAATATCTAGTATAAGTTCAGTTCTATCAAGAATTTTAGAGCAAAGCTTTATCTCTAAGTTCCTTTGCCATGCTGCAGAGAGCTCACAGTTGAATATTATAATGCATTCTGGATTATCTTTTGCAACAGATTCCAAATATGAAACTAAGCCCTCGCCTATAAAATATTTTTTATTTATTTTTTTTATCTTAGGTTTCAAAAACAAAAAAGGCTCAATATTTAATGATTGAGCCAATTTGTATGTTTCTTCAATACTACTGTTAATAGCCCCAGACCTATTTTTATAAACAGGGGCTACTATAACAGCCCTTACGGGCTTGTTTTTAGCTATAGTCGTCAATTTCTTCAGGTATTTGAACTTGTTGCTCATCATCTTCCATATCGTGCCAAATAACATTTCTAGATGGAACAATTGTAGCAACTGCATGCTTGAAAACCATTTGTTTGGTGTTGTTTTTTAGCAGGACTACATACTGGTCAAAAGCAGCAACGTGGCCTTGTAATTTGATACCATTGGTTAGATAGATATTTACTGGAACTCGCTGTCTACGCAATGCGTTTAAAAATGGGTCTTGTAGTGAATGGCCTTTTACATTTGTATTTGTAGTCATGATTATTCTCCTTAAAATTTTATTTAAATTATGTATATATAACTTCCTTGGTCGTTATTTTTCCCTTATTATCTTTCCAACTTTATACTAAAAAGATGACCTATTGTACCAAATTAGAAATAATTTGTAAAGATTTCTTTAGCAAAACTCCCCTGCTTAAGCTTTCTAAGCGGTGTCCTTCCATCTTTCTAAACCATGTGTATTGTCTTTTTGCTAGTTGTCGGGTTGCAGCACTTGCCATTTCCTCAAAATCTTTTAAAGATATTTTGTTATCAAGATAATCCCATGCCTGCCTATACCCTACAGACCTAATAGAACTATTTCTAATGCTTAAATCAGAACGTTTCTTTAACTCTTCCACTTCAAATAAAAAACCATTATCTAGCATAATATTTAATCTTGTAGAAATATCTTTTTTAAGCTGCTCCCTATCTGGCAACAATATTAAGTTTTTAAATGAGTATTCAGGTGACATCGCGCTCTTTGAGCATAGCTCTGTTATTGTGCTTCCAGTTAAATAATAAACCTCTAAGGCCCTTATTAATCTTTGGGTATCCGCTGGGTTTATTCGTTTTGCACTAACAGGGTCTATCTCAGCCAAATTATTGTACGCAGCGGTATTCCCGTGCTTGTTAAGCATGCCAATTGCATGCTGCTTTGAATCAGGCGTTGACACAGGAAGTTCGTGCATGCCATTTTGCAGCACGTGAAAATACATAGCAGTGCCACCGACTAACAAAGGCCTTTTGCCTTTTTTATAAATAGACTCAATAACTGTCGCGACATCAATGCAGAATCTGCCTACAGAATAAACCTCACTTGGATCACAAATATCGATTAAATGGTGTGGATATCTAATCTGCTCCTTTGTACTTGGCTTGGCAGTTCCAATATCCAGTCCTTTGTAGATCATTACTGAATCAACACTAACTATTTCAAAATCAAATCTGTCAACAAAGTCACATGCCAGTGCTGTTTTTCCACTGCAAGTTGGACCAACTATGCAAAGGATATCCTCTTTTTTTTCTTTATTTAGCATGGTTTTAGAGCCTGGTGGTTATTATAATTTAAAGTAGTCTTTGACATAAGAAGAATAACTTTAATTAATGTACAGTTCCTTCTTTAAAAGTCTCTTTTGTAAAGGACACCAAAATCAGTGTAATGAACAATGACACCGGAATAATAGCAAGAGCGACATGGTATGCTGGAGCACCGTAGATAGGAACGCCGTTAATAACATTACTAGGGCCCATATAACGCAACAAGTAACCGGTAATTGGCTGAATAATTCCTGCCATCATCACCAGCATGTTCGTTACGGCCAAAGCTGAACCAACTGTGCGTTTATCACTAATTTCTTTAGCCATTGGAAATACCAGGACTTGTGGTGCATTAAATAAACCAAAAAAGAAACAAAGAGTAAAAACGTTACTCTTTGTTAAATCAGGTGCATATATTAAAGTAGAGCTTACTAGTAAAGTTAAACCAGCACCGATAAAGATAACCAGCTTTCTTTTCTTGATATAATCAGAGATAAGGCCAACGCATGGCCCCCCACAAGCCATTCCTAAAAAAATCAACGCTATTGCATGAGAAGCATCTTCACGGGTGTATCCAAGTGAATCTTGCAAATGAGCAACACCCCAGGCCTCGGCATATATAGCGATAGGAAACCACATCATGCACCCAATGAAACCTACAAGCCAACACTGCGGGTTGCACAGTAGCTTTTTTAAGCCCTGGAAAACATCTTTAAATGAATTATAACTTGAGTCATCAACATCTTCAGCCTGCTTGTGATCACGTAAAATAAAGAACAGTAAAACAGCTAAAACTGAGCCTAAAATTGCAGCATGCACTGATGCAAGTCTCCAACCTTCAAATGTAACAAGACTTGTTACCGCTGTATCTCCAAGTAAGCCGCCGACCATTCCCAAAGCCATTGTAGTACCAGATATAATGGCAAATTTATTTTCAGGAAGCCATAGCGAGGCAATCTTCAGTACGCCAACGAATGCAAAAGAAGAACCAAAACCGATTAATAAGCGCCCTATCTCACCTATTATTAAGTGCTTAGTAGCAACAAAAGAATATGTGCCAATTGCACATGTAACCGCTGCCAGGGTTAATAGCTTTTTAGGCCCGTACCGGTCCATCAACACCCCAACAAATAACTGCATAGGCGAGTATATATAGTAGTAAAAGGCTATCAGAGTACTAAAGGTGCCAGCATCAATTCCATAGTTAAGCATCAACTCCAGACGCATAACACTAGGAGCAACACGTAATAGTGATTCATAGCAATAAAAAGTAGTACCAATAAAAACCATTAGCCATGGCATGTACTTATTTAGCTGATTTTGTGCGGTTACAGTCATTATAATATCTGACTATTTTTTATAGTTATTATGTTTAAACAAGAAAAATGTATTCATCTAACACCTTAATTTAAAACCAACCACAACTATATACAAACCGCAATCAACAGTCAAGCGCATTACAAGAAAGGCCTTGGAGCAAACAGCTTGACTTTGGTTAATATATAGGGTATATTGTGCCAGCTTATTGAAAACGGGAAAAGCAATGCAAACTGAAATTCATCCAACCACAAATGCAATAAAAGTAATGTGCACATGTGGCAACAACTTCAACATGAACTCTACTATGAAGAGAAAGGAAATGCATATTGAGCTATGCTTCAAATGCCACTCTGCCTACACTGGCAAAAGAAAAATAGCAACTGCTGGTGCCATAGAGAAATTCCAGAAGAAATTTAACGCTTATACTAAAGCAATTGAGCCAAAGGATAAAAGTGAATAGCTTAAACCCTCTCGAGATGGATATTATAGCGAGAAAAAAAGATCTGGAGTCTATTCTTGCAAACTCATACTCTCCTTACTCAGAGTTTAAAGTAGCTGCCAGTATTCGCACTGATAATAACGAGATTTTCACTGGAGTAAACATAGAGAACTCCAGTTACTCGTTAACAATGTGCGCAGAAGCCTCTGCAATAGCGTCAATGGTAACCCAAGCTGGCACTGAATCTATTTCTGATGTAGTAATAATAAACGACAGTAATAGAGTATGCCCCCCATGTGGAGCATGCCTACAAAGACTGATCGAGTTTAGCTCAGAAAAAACTAAAGTATATTTGGCAACATCAAAATCTGACGAAATAGAAATGCACATTTTAAAAGACTTAATACCACTACAGTTCAGCAAAGAATATTTAAACAAAAGCTAAGTTTCTAAGCCCGTCTAAATCTATACCATTTTTACTGTTAAAAGAATCTATTATAGCTTTGTGCCATTTTTTAGCTAATGGCGTACCATAGAACAAACCCATCAAAGGCTTCATAAGCATAATATTGCTGTATGAATATTTATGCATATCTATGTATGAAGAATAATGTTGAAAGATATCATGCCTAGTATAATTATTTGTAACATCATTATA
The DNA here is from genome assembly GCA_018664045.1 of Legionellales bacterium. Lineage (GTDB taxonomy): Bacteria > Pseudomonadota > Gammaproteobacteria > Comchoanobacterales > Comchoanobacteraceae > JABJPE01. The sequence continues at coordinate 45,368 of JABJPE010000069.1, forward strand.
AATACACTTATCTATTTCCTGTAATATCATTGGGTTTTTGTCTATAATTCTACCGAGCATAACACTATCGAATGAATCGCAAAAATTAACTATGCTTCCTATAGCTCCAATACCACCATTGATGCATATTTTAGCATCTGGAAAGTCTTTTTTAATGCTCTCCACAACATCATAACGAAGCCTTGGTATTGTTCTATTTGCTTTTGGGCTTAACCCTTTTAACAAAGCTTTTCTCGCATGTAAAACTATTTCGTCACACCCACTTCTAAGTAACTGCTCTATAAATCTAGCAAGGTATTGGTAGTTATCAAAATCATCAACGCCAATTCTGGTTTTAACAGAAACGGGTATATCGCAGTTATCTTTCATAGCTCCAACACAAGCGGCAACTAATGAAGGGCTCTTAAACAAAACAGCGCCATAATTAGCTTTTTTTATTTTGCTACTTGGGCACCCAACATTCAAATTTATTGCAGCATATCCTTTATACTCAGCTAAACCAGCACAAAACCCCAGTTCTCCTGGGCAGTTTCCAGCCAATTGAATTGTGAGCTTGTCTTCTACGCGAGGAACCCTATTCAACACTTTTCCATGTCGGATTGAATTAGTAGATACCATTTCAGTATACAAACCTATATTTTTGCTAATTATGCGCAAAAAATAATTAAAGTGAGCGGTGGTAACTCCAACCATCGGTGCGACATGAACCTTGTTAAACCCGTCCATGCTAAGCCAGTTCTGCTATCTTCGCCTTTTCCATGTGCTCAACAATTAACTGTACCTGCTGCCTACCTCTGTATTCGTTGATATCTAGCTTATACGACACATTAACCTCTTCGCAATCTTCATCAGGCCAAGTCTCAGTATCAGCATTGAACATGATCGCATTTACACTAGCGAACTCATCTAATTCAAGAATCAGCTTCAGGTGATTATTGCCAACTATTCTTTGATCTACAACACTAAAACGCCCTTCAAAAACTGGCTCAGGAAATCCTTGCCCCCATGGGCCACAATTTCTCAACTGCTTTGCAAATTCCAAGTTTATATTTGATTTCGATAACACGCCATCTGTGAAGATAGTACTATTTAAATCATCCATAGTAAGTTTTTCACGTACAACCTCGTTAAAGGCAGCAACAAATTTATCAAAGCTATTTTCAGCTATGCTTAGTCCAGCAGCCATTGCATGACCACCAAACTTCAGAACCATACCAGGATTTTTAACTGATATATCACAGATTGCATCGCGAATATTAAGCTTAGCTAATGATCTGCCTGAGCCTTTAATCTCACCATCATCGCCTTTAGTAAATATTATTGTAGGGCGGTGATATTGCTCCTTAACTCTTGAAGCTAAAATACCAATAACACCTTGATGCCATTCAGGATTATACAAACATACGCCGTTGGGTGAATTAACGTCAAATTCTATTTCACCCAAAAGATCTTGTGCCTGCTCTTGCATTTCAATCTCAATCTGTCTGCGCTCAATATTTAATTGATTCAACTTGTCAGCAATATTATCTGCTTCAATTGGATTTTCAGTAATTAAGCACTGAACACCTATGCTCATTTCGCTTAAGCGCCCTGCCGCATTTAGTCTAGGACCGATACAATAACTTAAATCGCTTGCTAAAATCTGGCTTTGGTCACGCCTGCCTAATGCCAATAGTGCACTCAAGCCGATTTTGCTCCGACGTTTTCTGATTACCTCAAGGCCATGGTGAACAAGAATTCTATTATTTTCATCAAGTTTCACAACATCAGCAACTGTTCCCAATGCAACTAGGTCTAGCTGATCTTTCATACTTGGAACTTGACACTCCTTTTTTTCAAACCATTTATTATTATGAAGCTCTTTTCTTAAGCCAACCATGAAATAAAATACCACACCAACGCCAGCCAAGTTTTTACTTGCGAAAGTACAGCCTTCCTGGTTAGGGTTTACTATAGCATCTGCATCAGGCAGAACACCCGAATACAAATGATGATCTGTGATAATAACTTGAATGCCTTTGCTCTTTAAGTACGATACGCCTTCAATGCTTGATATACCATTGTCAACCGTAATCACAAGATCTGGCTGATGTTTTTCAACCATAACTTCAGCTATTTTTGGCGTTAGACCATAGCCATGTTCAAACCTGTTGGGAATAGTATAAGTTATATTTTCATAACCAAATTTTTTCATGGTTCCAACTAGTAACGCAGTACTAGTTGCGCCATCTGTGTCGAAATCACCAAGGACCACAATTTTTTTATTTAGCTCCATCGCAGCTGAAATTACTTTAATTGCCGATTCGATACCTTTTAAATCCTGGTAAGGCAGCAACTTTGACAATGGCCTATTCAGCTCAGAGTCGATATCAAAACCTCTAGCGGCAAATATTCTAGCTAACATTGGATTATATTCGTTGCTTTCCTTTATCTCTATCAGTGGTTTACGCTGAGTTATTTTCACTTCCATATATTAATTCTCACAAAGGTTGTATATTTTAAGTTCAGAATATCTAAAAAATAACATAAACAGCAATAATTTGCAACAAAACAAGCACATAAAATGCGACAATAAAATAACACCGTTAACTACATATTTTTTAAAAAGCAAGGCATAGGAAAAAAATTACTTGGGTTTACAATAGAAACAATTATAATAAAGTTTGTACGCATCAAATATGGGAATTTATTATGAGAGACGCTACTTTTGCCGACGACACTAACAATATGCTTGTGGAATCAGTATACGGTTTTGTGAATGAACACATAAAGCCCATAGCAGCTCATATCGACAAAGACAATTTATTCCCAAAAGAATTGTGGCAAGAGTTTGGCAGGCAAGGGTTGCTTGGAGTAACTGCAGCTGAAGAGTATGGCGGAGCAGGACTTGGCTATTTATCACACTGCATTGTAATGCAAGCTATAAGCTATGGCAGCGCATCAGTTGGACTGAGCTATGCAGCACACTCAAACTTGTGTATTAACCAAATAAATTTACATGCGACACCAAAGCAAAAAAAACATTTTTTGCCGAAACTGATTAGTGGCGACCATGTTGGTGCTTTAGCAATTAGCGAAGCTAACTCTGGCTCTGATGCGCTAAGCCTACAACTAGAAGCAAAAAAAACAAATGGCGGCTATATAATAAACGGCAGCAAAATGTGGATTACCAATGGTCCTGACGCAGATATAATTGTTACTTATGCAAGAACCGATAAATCTGAAAAACACAATGGAATTACAGCATTTATAATAAGCCCTGAATTAAAAGGATTAACAAGAATGCCAAAACTAGATAAATTAGGAATGCGAGGATCAAATACTTGTGAGCTTGTTTTTAAAAACCTATTTGTCCCTGATGAAAATATTCTAGGAGAAGTTAATAACGGCATAAAAGTTCTTATGTCTGGGCTGAATTATGAGCGCCTTATTTTAGCAGCTGGTCCTCTTGGAATTATGGAATCAGCTTTAGATTTTGTAATACCCTATATAAAAGAACGCAAGCAATTTGGCTCGGCAATTGGTCAATTTCAACTAATTCAAGGCAAAATAGCGGACATGTATACCGCATACCAAGCAACCAGAGCATATCTTCATAGTATGGCTGTTGCATCTGATAAAGGCTGCATTAGCCGCAAACAAGCTGCCAGTGTGATTTTAATGGCTGCTGAAAACGCGACAAAAGTATCGTTAGATGCAATTCAAATATATGGCGGTAATGGCTATACAAATGAATATGAAGTTTCACGATTGCTGCGTGATGCTAAGCTATATGAAATAGGAGCAGGAACATCAGAAATAAGGCGTATTATAATCGGAAAAGATATATTTGACGACAAGTCATAACTAAAGAAGGAGTTTCAATGCCAAAAATAACATCCAAAATAAAACACGACGATGATATGTATATAGACAACAAAAAAGTAATGGATGCAAAAGTAAATGAGCTGCATTTACTAGAGAAGTCACTGTTACAAGAGTCTAAGAACAAATCTAAAAGGTCAGAAAACAAAATATCTCCAAGAAATAGAATAGCTGAGCTTATTGATAAAAACAGCGAGTTTTATGAACTGTCTCTACTTGCAGGACACAATTTATATGACTTCCCCCTACCCGCTGCAGGAATAATAACTGGAGTAGGCATAATCAACAAAAAAGCGTGCATGATCATTTGTAATGATTACACGGTAAAAGGAGGGACATACTTTCCTATAACGCTTAAAAAACACCTAAGAGCACAAGAAATAGCACTACAAAATAAATTGCCGTGTGTTTATATAGTTGACTCTGGCGGTGCTTATCTACCAATGCAAAGTGATGTTTTTGCAGACAAAGAACATTTTGGTAGAATATTTTACAATCAAGCAAATATGTCTAAATTATCCATACCTCAAATCGCTATTGTAATGGGATCATGCACAGCTGGCGGAGCTTATGTTCCAGCTATGGCAGATGAATCTATAATGGTTCGTGACCAAGCTACCATATTCTTGGCTGGACCTCCCTTGGTAAAAGCTGCAACCGGTGAAATAGTAACTGCAGATGAACTCGGTGGAGCAGATGTACACTGCCGAGAATCTGGTGTTGCAGATCATTATGCTGAAGATGATATGCATGCAATATCTATAGCTAGGGATATAATATCTCACTTACCTCACTCAGAAACGAGCATAAGCGATGAGCCGATGCTGGCACCTGAGCTTGACTCAGCAGAGATAAACGGCATTATAAATGCAGACCACAGGCATATATATGATCCAAAAGAAATAATAGCGCGAATTACAGATAAATCAGAGTTTTTAGAATTTAAGGAAAAATATGGCCAGACATTAGTCTGTGGCTTCAGCAAGATAAATAACACTAGCATTGGAATAGTAGCTAACAATGGAGTTCTGTTCAGCGACTCATCTCAAAAAGCCTGTCATTTCATACAATTATGCAACAAAAGGAATATACCTATAATTTTTTTACAAAATATAACCGGATTTATGGTAGGTAAGCAACACGAGGCTCATGGAATTGCAAAACACGGAGCTGTTTTAGTAAATGCAGTAGCGACTGCTACTGTTCCAAAAATAACTATAATGACAGGTGGAAGCTATGGAGCCGGCAATTATGCGATGTGTGGCCGGGCGTATAGCCCTCATTTTTTATGGGCATGGCCAAATAGCAAAACATCAGTTATGGGCGGTGAGCAGGCAGCCAATGTTTTAGCGCAGCTTAAAACAGATAAAATGCAATACACTGAAAGATGGTCAGAGGCAGCTGAGCTTGAATTCAAAAACAAAATAAAAGATCAGTACGAACAGGAGTCTGCTGCGACCTACACATCTTCACGCCTAATGGATGATGGAGTTATTGATCCAAAAGACACACGAAAATATATTATATTTGCGCTTGCACTAATAAGCAAAGAAAGCAACAATAGCAATAAAGGTCATGGAATATTTAGGATGTAATTATGGACAATATTATCTACGCAGAGCGTGGAAAAACAGCTTATATTACTTTAAACAAGCCTAACAAGCATAATGCACTTAATATAGAATCTATAAAAGAACTGAGGAGCTGCATTAACAAAGCCAATAATTCAAATCACATTCGAGCAATTATCTTAAAAGCCAACGGTAAAAGTTTTTGTGCTGGCGCAGATTTAAATTGGCTACATGAAAGCGATGGCAATAGCCATGGTCAAAATGTTCAAGAAGCTAAAGAACTATCAGATATGCTAGCTAGCATTGCGGAGTCGAGCAAAGTTACAATTGCATATGCCCATGGCAAGGTGCTAGGTGGTGGACTTGGAATTATATCTGCTTGCGACATAGTGGTTGCAGACCCACATACTATATGTTGCGCTCCTGAAGCTAGAATAGGAATGGCACCTGCAATAATTGCCCCTTATGTAGCAAGTAAAATTGGTAATGACAAAGCAAAATTTTTATTTTTGACTACGATTAATATCGCTGCAGCAGAGGCAAAAAAGATAGGTATTGTGAATGAAGTAATTCAACATAATAAATTTGATAAGCATGAGCTTGATCTACTAGAACATATAAATAAAACAGCTCCTAATGCAATAAAAATAATCAAAGACATGATGAGGTCATTAAGCTCAACTTGCGACTCTAAAATAGCAAAGCGGCAATATGAGTTAATGGCAACTGTTCGAGCTTCAGATGAGGCTAAACATGGCATTGGTAGCTTTCTGAAAAAACAAACAATCAAATGGGACTAAAAGGAGATTATAAATGCATACCTACTTAAGTAATATCTCTTATTTTGCAGTTATACTAATTATAATAAACCCTATAAGTAACATTGATGTTATTATTAAATCTTCCTGTATAAATACTAGCAAAACTATAGAAGCACAAATTATAATATCGTCAGTATTAGCCGCAATAATATTAAACTTATTATCTTTTTATACAATAAAAGTAGACATTAACCTACTACAATTAACTGCTGCTGTTTTGTTGTTTTTAAAAGCATTTACAATGTTAAAAAGCATTCCAAATGAATATGGATTGGCCCATAACAATAAAAATTCAGCTATGATAACGCCACTGCTTTCACCACTATTAATAAGCCCAGAACTGGTTATTACTGTAATTTTTATAAGTGCCACTGCTACAAACATAAATCAAAAGATTAGTTTGATTTTTCTAAACACATCAGCAATTTTTTTAGTTTCAGTAGTATTTCTAATGGCGAAACAAATAAAAATAAATGAAATTCATGCTTGCATTTTAACAAGATTTCTTGGCATTATAACTATGTTTCTAGCAATTGATCTGCTTAACAATGGAATTAAATCTTTATATAGCCTAACAAATATAATTTAGACAAGGAGATAACTAATGAATGATTATACAACCACCACTAGAAAGTCTAATATAGTTGCACTAGAAACAGCAAAAAGAATGCTATCCATTTTGGCTGATATTTTTAAAAAAATAATGCCATTTGCTCTGGGAATATCGTTACTTAACAGATTTATCATATATGTAATGCTTCCTGCTGCTATAGGACAATGGACAATATCTGAAAACACGATTGACATTAAATTATTTTCAGATAGTACAAGGCTGCTACTAACACTACCAACTTTAATGCAGCTCCCATTATTTGCTGCAATGCTCCATTTTGGCTATAACATATTTTACAATGCTAGCGAAAATATTAAGATAACTGATTCATTATTAGTTGTTCTTAAAAAATTACACATAGTAGTAATAGCATCAATTATCTATATGATCAGTACTGGCATAGGGTGCATGCTTTTTATACTTCCAGGGTTATATGTACTAGGTGCGTTCTCAATGGCAATACCTTCTATTGTACTAGAGAGCAAAGGGGCTATATCATCATTTAAATATAGTAAATCATTAACATCAGGATCAATATTATACGCTCTTCTAGTAATATTATGCGCTATAGCTATACCCAATATTCTGATATTATTAATTGGCAGTAAAATTGCAGCAATTATTTCATCACGTATACTTAATGAAATTATTATTATAATATTTGTGTCTATCTCTAATATTTTTCTAGCCACATCGTTTATATTCCTATATGGGGAACTTAAACTACGCAAGATTGAAAATGAAAAAATAGAAGAAATAAGGGTGCAGCAAGAAAGCGCTGCTACTGAACAATAACAGCCCCTCCAAGACATATCTTGTTGTCGTAAAACACGATATATTGGCCTGGAGTTACAGCCCGCTGAGGAATTTCGAACGAGACCACGTCGCATTTATCCTTCTTTTCAATCGTACATATTTGGGCTTGCTGCCGGTAGCGAACCTTTGCAGTACATTTTATAGGTAGGTCAGCTTCTTTCCCATTAATCCAATGAATATCAGCACAAGTTAGATTTTTCTTATATAGCAAAGGGTTCTCTGTGCCCTGGGCAACTATTAATCTGTTAGATTTATGCTCCTTGTCCACAACATACCATGGATCAGGGTCAAAAGCCCTGTCGCCACCTAGGCCTATGCCCTTGCGCTGTCCAATTGTATAATAAATAAGTCCTTTATGTCTTCCCAGTAAATCTCCAGCTGCTGAGACAATCTTGCCAGGTCTAGCGAGCATATATTCACTTAAAAATTTATTATAATTTTTGTTCCCAATAAAGCATATGCCAGTACTATCTTTTTTATCATGTACAGTTAGTGATAATTTATGTGCTATATCTCTAACCTCTTCTTTACATAAATGAGCTAAAGGAAATAAAGATCTGCTTAACTGCATCTGGTTTAGGGCATGCAAAAAATAAGTTTGATCCTTATTTGTATCGCGTGGCACTTGTAGGCTGTATAAACCAGATTCATTTGTTATAGCGGCATAATGTCCCGTAGCGATAAAATCAGCACCATTATTTATTGCAAAATTTAAAAAATGCTTGAATTTTATCTTGCTATTGCACAGAATGTCAGGGTTAGGTGTTAATCCGTGTTTATGAGCTGTTAAGAACTCCTCAAAAACTTCATCCCAATAATTAGTTGCAAAATTAACAACCTCAATAGGAATATTTAGTTTTGCACTTATTGTCAGGGCATCAGCTAGATCTTGTTCAGCTGTACATCCTTGCTGCGACTCCTGGTCCCAGTTCTGCATGAATACAGCGGTTACATTATATCCTTGCTGTAGCAAAAGATGAGCCGCTACCGCAGAGTCAACTCCGCCGGATAAACCTACAAATACTTTTTTTTGTTTTTTGTTAGTCATAACTTTAAAAATGTTAAAGAAAAACATCTTAATATAAGCTAGCAACAAACACCAGAACTAAATACACAAGGAGAAATCATGTATTCAAAACATATAAACATACCCCAAGGTGACAAAATATCAATAAACAGTGATGGCTCTATAAATACGCCAAACAATGTAATTATACCTTTTATAGTTGGTGATGGCATAGGCCAAGATATTACTCCAGCTATGCAGAAGGTTGTAGATCATGCAGTAAATAAGGCTTATAATGGGACAAAGAAAATAAACTGGATGGAAATATACGCAGGTGAAAAAGCTGCTAGTTTATATGACAATAACAACTACCTGCCAGAAGAGACGACCACAATAATAAATGATTATAAAGTAGCTATAAAAGGGCCCCTTACAACTCCAGTGGGTGGGGGCATGCGCTCTCTAAATGTATCACTTAGACAAATATTGGATTTATATGTATGTCTTCGCCCTATCCGATATTTTGATGGCTGCCCTAGCCCTCTAAAAAACCCAAGCCTTACTGATATGGTTATTTTTAGAGAAAATTCTGAAGATATTTATGCAGGCATTGAGTGGCAAGCCAACTCAGAAGAAGCAAAGAAGCTAATATCTGAATTAAAAGATAACTACAATGTAAGCTCTATAAGATTCCCTGAAAACTGTGGAATTGGAATTAAGCCTATATCAAAATCTGGCTCAGAAAGATTAATAAGAAGCGCCATAAACTATGCTATAACACACAATGAGAGTTCTGTAACTCTAGTTCATAAAGGTAATATTATGAAATATACGGAAGGAGCATTTTGTAGTTGGGGCTATGAACTTGCAAAACAGGAATTTGGGGCTGTTGAAATTGATGGTGGGCCATGGTGTAAGCTTATAAACCCAAATACTGGCAAAGAGATAATCATAAAGGACGTTATTGCAGATGCTTTTTTCCAAAATGCCATACTACGCCCTGCTGACTTTGATGTAATTGCGACTATGAATTTAAATGGAGACTACATATCTGATGCGCTTGCAGCTCAAGTTGGAGGTATAGGGATTGCGCCTGGAGCTAATCTTAGTGATGATATCTCATTATTTGAAGCCACCCATGGTACGGCCCCTAAATATGCGAACCTTAACAAGGTAAATCCAAGTTCATTAATTTTATCTGCAGAAATGATGTTGCGCCACCTTGGCTGGAATGAAGCTGCTGATATTATTATTACTGGCATTGCTGCATCAATTAAAAATAAAAGGGTAACATATGATTTAGCCAGACTTATAGATGGCGCTACCGAGCTTAGCTGCAGCGGCTTTGCTGACTCTATAATTTCAGAAACTACATAAATACGGCATATAAAAGAGGGTTTGCGCCCTCTTTATATATGCATATATATCAATGCTTTACAATAAAAAATAAAAAAAAAGATAATTTTCCCTGAAAAAGCCATAAAAACATACTATTAATAATAGCGTAACACTTATTTAAATAAGTAAATATGCAAACGTGGTGTGATAGTAGTGGATGATAAATAGGTGCTTTTAAAACAAGGAGAAAATTATGTTTGCGCAAAGTCTAGAAATAACCCTTAATTTAGCATATAACAAAGCTAAAAGCAGTCATCATGAGTTCCTTACAATTGAGCATTTAATGCTGTCTTTATTAGAGAATCCAGATGCAGTTGAGGTTTTAACCGCATGTAGTGCCGACATACAAAGACTAAGGACATCCTTAACTCTATGCATAGAAGAAAGTATGCCAATATCATTAACAAAATCCAAGCAAGACACACAGCCCACACTTGGCTTTCAGCGAGTTCTTCAGCGCGCCATATTTCAAGTTCAGGCGACCGGCAAAACAGAAGTAAATGGCGCTAATGTACTTTGCGCAATCTTTAGTGAGCAAGACAGCCAAGCTGCATCACTTTTAAATCAAGAATCATTTTCACGCTTAGATATAATAAACTATATAAATCATGGAGCACGTCCGCTTGATAGCGATGATGGAATCCAAAATTATGATAACCAGAATGATGATATAGTTGTAGAGCATAGCACATCTGAAAACATTTTAGAGAAGTATACAACAAACCTTAATATTAGAGCAAAAAATGGTAAGATAGATCCTGTAATAGGAAGAGAGCACGAAATAAATAGAGCCTCACAAATATTATGTAGGCGCAGAAAAAACAACCCACTATTTGTTGGGGAGGCAGGCGTTGGTAAAACAGCAATCGCTGAAGGAATTGCATATTTAATCGAACATAAAAAATGTGCCAAGCCACTAGAGAATGCAACAATATTTAATATAGATATGGGGGTGATGTTAGCAGGAACCAAATATCGTGGTGATTTTGAGAAAAGGCTACATGCTGTATTAAAGGAGCTTAAGAAGGTACCTAATGCAGTAATATTTATAGATGAAATACACTCCTTAATAGGTGCAGGCGCAGCATCTGGTGGTGCTTTAGATGCTGCCAATCTAATTAAACCACTATTGAGCAATGGAGAACTTAAATGTATGGGGGCTACAACTTTTCAGGAGTACAGAAGCATCTTTAGCAAAGATAAGGCATTATCTAGAAGATTTCAAAAGATTGATATCTTAGAGCCAACAGAAGCTGAAACTCTAGGAATATTAAAAGGTATTCAAGCTAAATTTGAAAGTTTTCATGATGTAAAATATTCTGATGAAGCTTTGGAGTCAGCAGTTAAATTGTCAAAAAAATATATAACAGATAGATTTCTACCGGATAAGGCTATAGACATTATTGATGAAGTTGGTGCTAACTTTCACATGAATGAAAATTCAAGCAAGCAGGTAAAAAGCTCTGATATTGAACGCACTATCGCTAATGTTGCTAGGATTCCTGAGAAAAGCGTATCAAAATCAGATAGCGACTCACTATGCCACTTAGAGCGAGATATATCGACTATGGTGTTTGGCCAAGACAATGCAATTGAAGCTGTTAGCAATTCAATTAAAATATCACGCTCAGGCTTAAGAGACCCGAACAAACCTATAGGATCATTTTTATTCACAGGACCAACTGGAGTTGGTAAAACAGAAGTAGCGTTGCAGCTAGCTAAATCTCTAAATCTAGAATTAATAAGATTTGATATGTCTGAGTACATGGAAAAGCACTCATCATCACAATTAATTGGTGCTCCTCCAGGCTACGTTGGTTTTGAGCAAGGGGGCTTACTTGCTGATGCGATTGTAAAAAATCCACATGCAGTACTGCTTTTAGATGAAATAGAAAAGGCTCATCCAGAAATATTTAATTTATTATTACAGGTGATGGATCATGCTACTTTAACTGATAATAATGGTAGGCACATAGACTTTAGGCATATTATCATTATAATGACATCAAATACTGGAGCTTCATGCTTATCAAAAAACTCCATAGGCTTTACAGAGATAGAGCATGAATCTGAAAGCATGGCAGCGGTCAATAGCACCTTCACTCCTGAATTTAGAAATAGGCTTGATAAAATAGTTCAATTTAACAAATTGACGCAGGAATGCGTGATGAAAATAGTTGATAAATTTATAACTCAACTAGAGGTCCAGCTAGATGATAAGAATATTTGTATGAAGGTATCCCCCGGCACAAAAAAATGGTTATGCGCTAATGGCACCGACGAAAAAATGGGGGCAAGACCAATGTCTAGGTTAATTCAGGAAGAAATAAAAGCAAACTTAGCTAATGAAATTTTGTTTGGTAAACTAAAAGATGGTGGTAAAGTAGATGTTACTTTAGTAAAAAGCAAGCCAACAATTAGAGCTGAAAAGAAAGTTAAAGCACTAAAAAATTGATTAACTATTATTAATCACGCTTCTTTCTTTCAATATTTCTTAGTATTATTCTGCCTTTATTAAGATCATATGGAGTTATTTCAACAACTACAGAATCACCGGTTAATATACGGATGTAGTTTTTACGCATTTTTCCAGAAATATGGGCAGTAATCATGTGTCCGTTTTCAAGTTTTACTTTAAAAACTGTATTTGGCAGAGTATCTGTAACCACTCCCGCCATTTCGATTGTATCTTCTTTTGCCATAAGCAAACTTACTCCTATTAAACTTTGACAATAATGCCTTATTTATAGGAAATATGCAAAGATTTTATATTTTATTATTTAACAAGGATTCCAATAACTCCCCACTTACTGCTATAATCGCATAAAAACATTATCTGCAAAGAAAGCACACAACCTTCCCCACCCATAACGACAACACGTAGCACAAGCGCCCGCATGCATTTAAAACCGCCGTCAGTACAACCACATCCAAAACACCAGCCAAAGACCCCACAAACAACAACATCTCAACAAAAGTCATTTATAAACATGCCTCTAAACACTTCACAGAACCACCACCTTGCAAATAAAGCCAGGCACGCCCAAGCTGCGCAATCACCTCCCCACTTTTGCAAAACAATGGGGAATGTGTAGCTAAAATAATAAATGTCTTTCTCAAGCATAAAATTCAACACAAAGAACCACACCCCGTCATTACTATTTGCCTGGAGCCACCACCGTCATTGCGAGGAGCTAACACTTTCCGAAGCGTTAGCTTAGGTAGGTGCGACGTCGCAATCCAGCCACCGATGTTATTTCTCCTCACCCCCGTCATTGCGAGGAGCGCAGCGACGTCGCAATCCAGCCACCGATGTTATTTCTCCTCACCCCCGTCATTGCGAGGAGCGTAGCGACGTCGCAATCCATCTTTTTGACCAATATTATCTTGCAATAGCAGAAATTATGCAGTCAATACATTCAAAACACAGCCATAAACAGAAAAAACCTCATATATTATCAATCTCTTAAGGCTTCCTTAAGAAACAATGTGTTATAATTAGGTTTTAATTACATTAAGTTATTCTATATGATTAGAATAATATCATAATAAAAGGACTAATAACCAGAGAAATAAAATGCCAATGATACCAACTGCATTCTTAACAGAAAGCATACTAAAGCCCTTAGTAAAATTTCAATTAGAAGCGCTAGGAGCAGCAGCTTTAATTTATTTTTCTCTAACACCTAAAGACACTGACGCACAAGCGGCACCTAGTAATGAAGAAGAAGCTACTAAAACCCAAAATCTAGCTAGAGGATACCTTTGTTGGTTTAGCTAAAGCTGTAATAGACCACGTCCTTGCACAAGTAGCCGCAACTCTTACGACTAGCATATTACCAGCAGTAGCTGCATTTATGCTAACACCAACAGGCATAGGACTTGGTATTGGACTATTATTAGCTACAACTGCTTTAGTTGGCTACTTAACCACTCCTAAAGTAATTGGTCAGCAATTCCCAACCATGACTGCAACTCCTGCAACATCTTCTAGCCTTGAAAATACCAGCGCTACTAAAATACAAAGTCTATTTAGAGAACATTCCGCCAGAAAGGAATCTCCATCAGATAATCTATCAACAGAAAAGACTGGTGCTAGCGTACAAACCCGAGTCAAATAAGATTTATTTAGCTATTACGCCTATAAAAAAGCCACTTTATGTGGCTTTTTTGTTTTTGTAG
>JABJPE010000070.1 GCA_018664045.1 Legionellales bacterium
TTCTGGTTGCCAATCATAAATATAATAACAGCCTGCTTTTACCTTATTATAACGACTACCACTGTTTTTCTTTTTATATTCATGACGAAATTAGCTGGATTAACCATGCTCTGGGATGAATTTACAAATATCACCTTTATAAAAGCCTACCTACCTATAATTTTTTCAACATTCCTATGGTTTATTTACAAACACCCGGATACATCAGGAAATATATTAAAAGGAGCTTCATATTTAGCGCATCATTTATATTGGCTGGTCGCACCTTTAGGGCTTGTGTTTCTACTAAGTGAAATTATCTCTATAATAACCCACTTTTCTCTACCAGATATAAACTATCGCCCCTTATTTGCAATATGCATAATATCAATAGCTCTATTTCAACTAGCTAATTCGCCCAATGAAAACGAAACCAAGTCTAATAAAATTATTGAAAAAATAGTAGTGTACTACAATAATTTACTGCCTTTAATACCCGTAACTTATCTATATAAAATATTTACAAATTTCTCCGAGCAAAACGGCGATTTAATGTGTAATGCAGCAGTACTTGAAACTGGCATAAACTGGGGTAACTTTACACCCTTGCTTGCGGCCATATCACTTTTATATCTAACTGTAGTCCAGGCATATTATACCAACCAAGATAGAAGTGTAATGCAGCAAGACCTTGCAAAAACATCATGGTGGTGGTGTGCTATTTTCACAATTATATGCCTAATTGCATACAACCCGTATTTTAGTATTGAAGAAGACAATAACCATTACAACCTAAACTGCCACCATTTTAAAAAGCACACACTAACAACATTACAAAGCAGGAATTTAGCATAAAATAAACAAGCTATTTTTAAAGACGTAATTTTGCCATTATATCTTCTTCGATAATACGAGCTTTTTCTTCTGGATAAAAAAGTCTGTAACCAAGTGATTTAGCATACTCTACAGCTGCTGCTGGCATAAAATCATATAAAAGCATCTTTGCATCATCTGGATCCTCTGGTGTAGTGCAGTAATTAGCCAGCATTGCTGCACTAAAAACAGATATATAAGCAATATTAGCTATAAAAGCCACACTAAAACTTGTAGTAACTAGCATTATGCTGCCTACAGCAGATATAACGCACGCTAACAATATAGATGCCAAACAAAGTTCAGCAAAATACAGGCCAATTTTTAGCATTATCAAGCCAGATTCGTCACTTTTGAAATCAAAACCAGCCTCAAATTTGCTCTGATAAAACAAACAAGCCATGTATATTGAACATAGCAATACATAAATAACACTCATAATCACTATAGGAACAACTAAAGACTTAAGTACTAATAAAATTGATGCTGTATGAGGAAAAAGAAAAGAACACATTATCATAGCTAAATTATTTGGCGAAACAGATTTGAACCCATCCCAAGATTTCGCAATAACAGCAGTTGGATCACTCATTATTTTAGATGTATCAGACATAAGTTTGGTTAAACCTAAGCCTATGACAACCCCCCCATATTTTATGGCGGAAATTAAATGTGGAATAATATTAAAATCAAGCACAAGACACCCTAATTAATTAACTTAACATGATTGTATTATAAAAAAACATGATTTTCTAGTATAACAATTTTAAATAATGCATAATAAACGACTATGTTCTATATTTAATGGAGTTATTAATGTCACAAGCGTGTGCTGAAAATAAAAAAATAATAACATCAAAGGATCTGCCACTTAGCTGCCCTATGCCAAATCAAAGCATTAAAAATGCACACCCAAAAGTATATCTTCCAATAGAAAAAACAAAACGTGAAGTATGCAAGTACTGCTCTACTGAATATATTTTAAAAGAGGACAATTAGTTTTTCAAAAGCACCATAATTTACAAGGGGAAAATTAAAGTGCAAAATAGCAAGCAAAATTCGTTTTATAAACGCAGCATAATACCTTTTATTATAGTTGCAATTAGCGCAACATTTTATTTGTATGAATTTTTTCTAAGAGTCCTACCAGGGGTTCTAAGCTATGAAATAATGCGTGATATGAAAATTAATGCTGCCACTTTAAGCATGATTGGCACTAGCTTTTATTATGGTTATATCTCAATGCAAATACCAATTGGGCTGTTATGTGATAGATTTGGCCCAAAGAAGCTTCTAACAGCGTCAGTTGCAACATGCAGTATGGCAACTATAGTTTTTGCTTATAGTAACAGTGTATTATTATCAGCAACAGCAAGAGCAATAGTTGGCGTAGCTTCAGCCTCAGCTTTTATTGCGCCTCTAACCCTTGCAACGAAGTGGTATGATAAAAAATATTTTGCTCTAATTACAGGAATGATACAACTTTTAGGATGTGTAGGTGCGATCTGTGGTGGGGCACCTATTGCAGCACTAACTCAGCACACTAGTTGGCGTCAAAGCATATTGTGGTCAGCTGCTATTGGAGGAATTTTAACAATTCTCTATATTCTAATAATAAAAGATAGCCCGAACAAAGAAGACAACTATAAAAAACAAAGATCTTTTACAGAAGAACTACGAAAAGTAAAAAAAGTTGCTGCGAATATACAAAATTGGTATACAGGAATAGCAGTAATGTGCTGCTGGGCTCCTATTGCAATTTTTTCAGAACTATGGGGAGTTCCATTCCTTATGGACCTGCAAAAAATAGATAGCACCGCTGCAGCTAGCGAAGCCGCGTGGGTGTGGTATGGAATTGCTTTGGGAAGCCCTATTATTGGGTGGCTTTCAGACAGGATTTCATCAAGACGAATTCCTATAATACTATGCGCAATAATAGGCCTTGTAAGCGCTACAATGCTAATTTATGCACACGTTGAATCAGTAATAACCATAGAAACCCTTTTGTTTTTCTTTGGACTTTCTGCTGCATCACAACCAGTTACTTTTGGACTTATTGTAGACAACAACCCTAATGAAATAATTGGGACAGCAATTGGGTTTAATAATATGGCTGCCATCTCTGGAGCCCTTCTTCAAGTCTTAGTTGGCATATTAATTAGCACAATGTGGCAGGGGAAAATGATATCTGGCACCCCTATTTATACCATCTACGAATTTAAATATGCTTTTGCAGTAATACCATGCATATCTTTAATTGCAATTTTCACATCGATATTTCTAATCAAAGAGACTAACTGTAAAAAAATAGAAGTATAGCTTAGGATAACCACATGAAAAAAAATGTGTCTTTTAGAAATCCATATACCGTAATATCTGTTGCCGCACTATTTTATTTATATGAGTTTTTCATAAGAGTTTCGCCAAGTGTTATAACCAATGAATTGATGCATGACTTTAGCATTAATGCTGGAGAACTAGGGTTTTTATCTAGCCTATTCTATTATTCCTACACAATCATGCAAATACCAGCAGGATTATTAGGCGACAAATTCGGCCCGAGAAAAGTGCTTGCGATCGCAGCATTAATATGTTCAGCATCGCTAATATTACTAGCTTATGCAGAGCACGCACCAATAATTGGACTATCTAGATTTTTAACAGGGATTGCATGTTCATTTGGCTATATTGGGCCTCTTATGTTAGCTAGCGTTTGGTTTCCTAAAAAAAGGTTCGCTTTTATAACTGGTATGATCCAGGCCCTGGGATGCCTGGGAGCGACTATGGGAACAGGGCCTATATCAAATTTAACTTCAGCATTTGGGTGGAGGGCAGTTATATTTATAAGTGGCTTAATTGGCATTATTCTATCCTTACTATTTATAGTTTTTGTGCGGGATAGACCGACAAAGAAAAAAGAATTAAAAAAAATTAAAACTAAAAAAACTTCTGAATTTCAAAAATTAAAATATGTAATATCAAACAAGCAGACTTGGGCTTCTGGCTTGCTAGGATTCTGTTTTTGGTCTCCAATAGCTGTATTTGCAGAGCTATGGGGGGTCCCTTTTTTAATGGAAATACATCATACAAGTGCGTCCGATGTATCTCAGTACATAATATGGGTTTGGTTTGGGATAGCTTTAGGAGCTCCATTATTTGGCTGGTACTCAAATTTTATATCCTCTAGAAAAATACCTATTTATATTGGCTTCATTTTAGGGTTTATATCAACATGTGGAATTGTTTTTTGGCATCCTGAATCTAGCTGTCCTATGGATATATTAATGTTTGCCTTTGGATTAAGCGGTTCAGTCATGGTAGTAACATTTGGAGTTGTAAGCGACAATAATCCCAAGTATGTTGCAGGTACGGCTATCGGGTTTAACAATATGTCGGTTATATTAGGCGCCACCATTCTACAGCCTATAACAGGATATATATTAAACTTTTTTTGGGATGGCAAATTAGTTGATTCACACCCAGTATACGGTCTTGATGGCTATGTTTATGCATTTTCTATTTTGCCCATTTTCTCCTTATTTGGTTTGATAATCTGCTGGCTATTTTTAAAAGAAACTAATTGCGCAAAACAATATAAATAAAAACTACATAAAGAGATATCTTTGATGTAATATAAACTTATCTTTGTTATTGTCTATTTAATAAGGAAAATAACTATTATGAACACAGATAATAAAAATTTTAAGAACATACTACTATTTGTTAGGAAAACAAAAACAACTATAACAAAAAGTTTGCAAGAGATATCCATTCAGTTAAAGCAACATGGATATAATGTTTTTATAGACAAAGAAACAACCAAGTTTATCCCAAAAACTGAGATAGCTATTATTGAAGAAAAAAGCATAAATGATATAAATCTAATCGTTGCAATAGGTGGTGATGGTACGATATTAAAAGCAGCACAAATTTCTAGTGACAACAACATTCCATTGCTTGGAATAAATTGTGGTAAAATAGGATTTTTAACAGATATAAATACTCAGGAGATAAAATCCTTAACCAATATTTTAAATGGCCAATATGAGCAAGAACAACGCTTAATGTTAAATTGTAGTATAGTTAAGGGCCAGGAAAAAACATTTATTGGCAATGCATTAAATGAAGTATCATTAATGCGTGGCGACATAGTGAAAATATTAGAGTTTGATATTTTCATTAATAACAAATTCGTTTGCAGCCAAAGATCTGACGGATTGATTATATCTACCCCTACAGGATCCACGGCATATTCACTATCAGCTGGTGGGCCAATAATACAGCCCAGCCTAAAAACTATTAGCTTGATTCCAATATGTGCTCATAATTTAAATACTAGGCCAATAGTAATAGAGCCACACAACACTATAAGCATAAAATTTAATGAAGACATAATAAGCTCTCCTTGCATAAGCTGTGACGGTCAAGATAAGCATTTAATACAAACAGGCCAAACTATTGAAATAAGCCAAGCAAAAAACAGCCTAACGTTAGTACACCCGCTAAATTATCATTATTTTGAAACACTAAAAAATAAGCTCCATTGGGAGAAGAAGCCAGATGCTAAATCATCTACAAATTAAAAATTTCACTCTAATAGAGCAGCAGGATATAGAATTCACAAATGGACTTAGCGTGATAACCGGAGAAACAGGATCTGGTAAGTCACTAATTTTTGACGCTCTATACTTAATTTTAGGCAGTAAAGTTAATCAAAAGTTAATAAGGCCTGGTAGTGATTCTTGCATAATCACAGCACAATTTGACTTAAGCACAAATACCCGAGCAAAAAATGTGTTAGTCCTGCATGATCTAGGCACACAAGAGTGCATCATTAGAAGAATTATTTACAAAAACAAGCCTACAAAATGTGAAATAAATGGGCAATTAGTAAGTTTAAAACAACTAAAAGAATTAACAGCCACCCTTATGCATATTCATAGCCAACATGCCAGCTATAAATTATGTGATAACTTGTTCCAAAAGAAATTAATTGATGATTTTGGCAATTGTAAGGAAGAATTAGCGCTAATTGCCACTTCATATAAAGATTTAAAAAGCACCAGACAAGAAATAGACAAGTTAGAAAATATTGCGAAGGAGCAGCAAGAGCGCCTTGCTATTATTAATTATCACCTAGATGAGCTATACAAGCTTAACATAGATGAAGAACCATACGAGCATGTGAAAAGTGAATATAATAAGCAAAAGCAATCCACTGATTTTCAAAAGCATTTACAAAACTCTTTGTATGAAATAGACAATAAGCAAGGCGCAATTATACCAAGCTTAACTAAAACAATATTAACTGCTGATAAATTTTCCGATACATTTCCAGAAAGTTCTGAAAGTACTGAGCTTTTAAACTCAGCCATTATTCAGCTTGAAGAAGCATGTCGCAGCATAAAAACCATGAGCAATTCATTAGAGTACAACTCTAGCGAAATAGATAGGCTACAACAACAAATAGACTTACATAATGACCTTGCGAGAAAGCACAATACTCAACCTGAAAATTTACACTTAAAAATAATAGAACTAGAGAATCGAAAAAAAGAGCTACTACAAATAGAAGAAAAACTTGCATCATTGGTGCAGCTAGACAAGCAACAGTCAATTCACTACAAAAAATTATCGATTAAATTACATGAAAAAAGGTCTGCAGCTGCAATACAAGTAGCGTCACAAGTCCAAAAAATGTTGCCAAAATTAGGCATCCCACAGGGAGTGTTTAAAATAGAGGTTAGGCATGAACAAAACTCCTTAAATGTAGATGGCTGCGATAGCATTGATTTTTTCTTTAGCGCTAACCCGGGTCATGCGCCTGCCCTTCTAAAAGAAACCGCATCTGGTGGGGAGTTATCAAGGATAAGCTTAATCATTGAGTTAATAACCTTAACTCAGAATGAAAGAACTACTATTCTTTTTGATGAAGTAGATACAGGGGTTAGTGGTAAAGTTGCACGTGATATTGGCAATATTTTAAAAGAAATCAGTGCAAAAACTCAGGTAATGTGTATAACTCACTTACCACAAATAGCATCACTTGCAGATAATCACTATACCGTGGCCAAATATATAACAGACAATGAAACTCATTCAAAAATAGTTAATCTAGATAAAGAGCATAAAATAATAGAAATAGCCAGATTGCTAGGCGGAGATAAGATCGAGGAAACTGCAATCAAGCAAGCAAAAGCGCTATGCGAAGATATACATTAGCGGCAATCACTACAAGTTCCATATAGTACTAAGCGATGCCCTGACATTAAAAAGCTATGCTCATCAAGAACCTTGCCCTTTCTTTTATCTATATCTCCATCAACAAAGTCTATTACTCTTGAACACTTGTTGCATACCATATGATCATGATGCTCATCATCGTGTAATTCGTACAAAGCCTTCTCATCATCGAATTCATGACGCTGCAATAATCCAGCTTCTTCAAACTGGCCTAAAACTCTGTATATAGTTGCTAGTGATATTTCAATATTGGCCTGTTTTAAACTATCTTGAATATTATACGCACTTAAATGCTTATCTTGTTCTTGCTCAAAAACACCAAAAATAGCGAGCCTTGCATTAGTGATTTTCAGCCCTGTATTTTTCAGCTTTTCACTAGACATATTACTATATCTCCTGTTACGATAAATCCTTAAGTGGATTATAGTACTATTTTCCACATAATAACAAGTAATGTAAGTGAGATAAGCGGCTATGACAAAATTGTTAAAAAATTCCATTTTAATTATCGCAACTATAATAATATCTAGCTGCTCTAGCATTATATATAAAGAAAGAATATCCCAAGGATATTTCCCTGACAGTCAAGCAGTTAAAAAACTTAAATTAGGTATGACAGAAAGTACTGTAAAAGATTTACTTGGTAATCCTAACTTAACAAACCCTCTATACCCAAACAAGTGGGCTTATGTGTTTACCGAATCTATGGGCTATGAACAAAAAGAAATAAAAACTTTAGCTCTAACATTCAAGAAAGGCAAATTAAGCAACATAAACAATAAGTCTAACTAGTTTTCTTTTGAGCACGTAGTTTTCTAGCTTCCATCGGTGAAATATTTAGTGGTCGATAAATTTCTAGCCGATCCAGGTGTTGAAGCACATACTCACTAGTAACCTTTCTTGCAAAAACTCCAAGCTTTAAATTAGCTTTATCAAGCTCACTAAATTTTTCAAAAACACCACTGATTGCTAAGGCCTCTATTGCTTTGGTGCCTTGCTGCAGCTTCAATGATACAAAAAAAACATCTTGGTTTTTTGTGGCATAACAAACTTCAATTACGATATTATCCATATACCTGCCCTGCTCTAGAGACAAAAGCCATTAGAATATCATTACTAACCTTAGCTATAACTGTATCGGCAACAGCTGCATAAATATTATTACTAACTTCATATTCAATATGTAAGGTTATTTTAGAGCTTGTAGCTGATAATTGCTTAAATACCCACTTGCCATTTAAACTTTCTAAAGGACCACCTTTTAGCTTCATGCTGATGGTCTCGCTAGGCACCATGGCATTTGTCGTGGTAAATTTTTTTATTATGCCATGGAAATTAAGTTCAATTGAAGCTACCACCTCTTTTTCACTATCTTTTTCAATTATAGTTGAGTGACAATATGGTACAAAATCTGGGTATGAGCTAATATTTGCAACTAAACTATACATATCACTAGCTAAATAAGGTATAATTTTTTCTTTATAGACAGTTTTCATGTTTTTCCATGAATTGTTACAGTTTGGATATTTATTATAGCAGTAAAAAAATGGGTAAAAAACCAAAACAAGCATTAAATGTGATAGCTACAAATAAAAAAGCTAGCCATGATTACAGTTTTGAACAAAAATTTGAAGCTGGAATAATGCTACAAGGCTGGGAACTTAAAAGTATTAGAGCTGGAAAAACTCAATTAAAAGAAAGTTATGTTGTAATAAAACATAACGAAGCTTTTTTAATTGGCTGTCATATAAGCCCTCTTAAAAGTGCATCTACCCATGTAGAAGCAGATGCAACTAGAACAAGAAAATTATTAATGCACCGAAAAGAATTAAACACATTAATAGGCGCTGTGCAAAAAAAAGGATTCACAGTAGTGCCGGTTAATCTACACTGGAAAAAACATTTAGTGAAGATAACCATAGCACTAGGAAAGGGTAAAAAGCTATATGACAAAAGAGCAAGCGCTAAAGAAGCTGACTGGAAACGTAGCAAAGATAGAATTACAAAACAAATAAACCGAAGTTAATTAGCTCTATTATTTAAAAACCAACTAGAATTGGTGAAATCTTCTCTATACTTAGATAGGTATCTCTTTATTAAGGCTGCCACTGGAATTGCAAACAACATACCCCAAAGGCCCATTAAATTACCCCCAATTATCAAAGACAACATGACGCCTAGTGAGTTTAGACCTACTTTTCCACCAACCAAAAATGGGGTCAAAACAAAGCTATCTACAGTATATGCTATTAAAAATATAACCAAAATACCAGAAACCATACCAAAACCAGCGCCAGTTGCTATTGCCACAACTAATGAACTAAATAATCCTAGTGAAAACCCAACATAAGGGATTATGCTTAAAAAACCGGTACAAAAGCCAATAACAATACAAAAATTAAGATCAATTAGAGATAAAGCTAAACTGTAATAACAAGCAAGAATTGAAGCTATTACTATTTGGCCTCGCAAAAAACCACCTAGAACGTCATCTACAGCAACTTCAAACTCTTCAAATACCACTAAATATCTTCCTGGAATCCACGCATATAATGTTTTTTCAATATTTTTATGGTAAATAGACACATAAAAGAAAAACACAGGGAATAAAAATACAGATATTATACTTAAGATTGTATAGACTATGTTCGTTAGTGCCGATTGGAATGCAGAACCTACCCATACCAAAGATTTTGCTGAAACCTTTGGCAGATATGACTTAATAAAAGTAAGTAGTGAGAAATCATTTAATTCTATATTAATATTATGACTGGCAAGTAAATTAGTAATATTTTTTACAAAATCAACAACAAGCTGTGGAAAATCTTCTAAGAAGAACTGTAATTCAGAAACTAAGTACGGTATAAAAATAAATAAAATTGATAAAATCACAAATAAAATAAGCAGTAATATCACAAAAGCTGAGTACTTCCTTTTGATGCCAAAACATTCAAATTTATTAAATGCAGGTATGCAAAAATAGGATAAAGCCCAAGCAGCTATTAGTGGCTTTAATGTGGTATCTAAGCCGATAACAGCAAGAGTCACCATAACAAGCATGGTCGCTAAAAATATCATTACTGCCCTTTTTTCCATATTCAATCCCTACTCTTAAACAACTCCAATAATATTAATTAATAATAAACAAAATAACTGAGCATAACAATAACCTCTATTCTAAATGCAATGAATATTTTGAATAGAAACAATATTTATGTTAAAATATAATTATTCGGGGGTGACTTGGCTTCGACGCGAGTTACAAGGCCCTAGGAGCATGTCGAGAAGGTAACGCCACTCGTAAAAATGCATTACAAACAATAGTTGCAAATAATAGCACTAAACCTGTCGCAGTAGCCGCTTAATAAAGCTACTTACGCTGCCTATGTGCAGCCGACCCATTGCCAACTGTCTGCCAGTAAGCGGTTGAGTTCTTCGGAACATTGTAATGGTCATATTTTACTGGATCGCAGTGCGGTTATCTTATGGCCAAGCTGTTAAAATTTACATAAGTCCGCTAGCTAAGATCCTGTCTACTGGAGCTTAGAAAGTTAAATAAAAGGTAGACTAAACATGTAGTGCCGACGGTTACGGACTTACGGACGCGGGTTCAATTCCCGCCACCTCCACCATAGTGATGCTAGTTAATCTATACTGATCTATTGTTATGTTAAATTATTTTCAGTAATCTTGAATATAAGAATTATTATGAGAGATGCATTCATAATATACATAAAGAAATGATTGGGGTTTTTATGAAAGAATACTATGAGCAAACAAAAGGCAGGTCGACTCGTCCTCTACTAATGGAATTTTTAAAATATATTCCTTCAGATGTTTCTAATTATACAGCCTATGACTTAGGTTGTGGAGTGGGCAATGATACAAACTTTATGAGCGAGAATGGATATAGAGTTAAAGCTGTCGATATTTCAGCTGATGCCTTTGTTTATATGAATAAAAAATTTGGTAAGCTTGAACATGTTGAACAAATAGTATCTTCTCTTGAGGATCTCACGCTTGAGCCATGTAACTTGGTTAATGCTTCGCTTGTTCTTCCATTTGTTAAGAGTAGTGATTTTGATGTTGTATTAGAGAGAATAGCTGTTGCTATAAAATCAAAAGGTTTTTTTGTTGGAAATTTTTTCGGGCCCAAGGATGACTGGAAGAATAAGTTCGTTGTTAAGTCAGTAGATGAGGTTAAGTCATACGTTAAGAGTTTTGATATTTTATATATTAAAGAAACTGAAGTTGATGCACCATCTGCAGGCGGGCCAGTAAAACATTGGCATATTATTGATATAATTTGCCAAAAAAAATAGCCTTTTGTAGTACTCTGTAGTCCTTTCAAAAAAATACTCAACAAAACAAATAGGTTAGGACATACTGACAACTTCCACCACATTACAATGGTGACCATAGTCATATTGATAATGGTATTTTTGAAATTGGCTATCAATGGATTGCGGTTGCGGCAAAAAGTTGTTGTGGTAACTACCTAGCCCGTCATTGCGAGGAGCCAACACGTTCCGAAGCGTTAGCGTAGGCAGGTTACGACATCGCAATCCATTTTAAAATAATGCTTGGCCTGGGTAACACAACAGGGGGATTGGCGCACAGCTGTGACCACCCAATTATGAGCCTATCCCCTATAACTATCGAAAGAACCAGGATGGATGGATTGCGACGTCGCTACGCTCCTCGCAATGACGGGCTGGGGGAGAATGTCCTACTCGAAATGACGAGGCGGGGGAGAATGCCCTACTCGCAATGACGGGCTGAGGGAGAATGCCCTACTCGAAATGACGAGGCGGGGGAGAATGCCCTCCTCGCAATGACGAGACCGGGAGAACACCATCCTTGCAATGACGGGGCTCGGGAGAGTACGTTACTTGGAATGATTTGTGCAGTAGCACCCATTATAAAAGATGGATTGCGACGTCGCTACGCTCCTCGCAATGACGGGGGGTGGTGGGTCGCTGCGATATAGATTATATATTATTAAACTCATAACCTCTAAAGTAACCACATACACGAGCTAGATTAAATGCCAGACCACAGCCTAAACTTCAATAAAATTGTCGATCTAAATATAACTGGCCCACCTCCGTCATTGCGAGGAGCTAACACCTTCCGAAGCGTTAGCGTAGGCAGGTTGCGACGTCGCAATCCATTTTAAAATAATGCTGCCTGGGTAACACAACAGGAGGATTCCCGCGCAGCTGTGACCACCCAATTATGAGCCTATCCCCTATAACTATCGAAAGAACCAGGATGGCTGGATTGCGACGTCGCTACGCTCCTCGCAATGACAAAGCCGGGGAGGACGGCCTACTCGCAATAGCGAGCTGAGGATAGCACCATACTCCAATGACAAGACTGGACAGCTCAATCATTTCCCCCTCTTAGCAAATAGCGTGTTACTGACGAGGGAAAACTAGCCGCGTCTATTCTTTTTGATCTTAGATAATAAAATTTTACGCTTTACTGGACTTAGGTAATCTAAAAAGGTAATGCCATTTAGATAATCAACTTCATGCTGAATAACGCGCGCCAAGAGACCTGTTGCTGCAAGTTCAATCTTCGCCCCTGCTTCATCATAATATACTACTTCTATATGCTCTGGTCGCTCTATTTTGGCCTTTATACCAGGAAAAGATAATGAAGCCTCAATCATTTCTACCTTATTACTCGATTTATTAATAATTTCTGGGTTAACCATTTTATAGAGCTGCTTTTTTTTATCTTCTTGCAAATCTACAACAACAAGACGCTGCAATATGCCTAGCATATTGGCGCCAATACCTAGAGCATTATGAAAATATAATGTATCTGCCATATCTTGCAAAGTTTTACTAAGCGCAGCATCATAAACAGTTACCATATCAGCATGCTTTCGAAAAATAGGGTCAGGGCCATAAACTAGTTTCAATGTGCTCATTGATTTTCTCTTATATTACTGCCATGTTTTGGCATTAACATAAATGTAGATACACTCATCAAAAAGCAAGATACTAATAAAAACATGCTGAAATTACCATAACCAGATATAGTTAGCAGTATAACTGACAGAATTGGCGTAGCATACGCTAAATTCGCTAATGTCGCTGGCGCAGTATTTTTCACCGCATAATCCCAGGCTTGATAGGCAAACCACTGCGAGAAAAAACCCATAGATAGTAGTAATATGATTTCAGTTTTATTTGGTATTACAGTTGGTTCAAATAAAAAGTGTAGCGACACAATAAATACAGCGCCCACTCCACAGTATATACCCATCATTTCATGGATAATATCAGATTTATGCTTAGTATATAGATTATAGCATGTCCAAGTTATAGCAGCAGCAAAAACAGTCATATAGCCCAAGTTAAAGCTAAAACCATAACTCCATTGCTGGTTATCAAAATGCAGCATAAATAATGCAATTATGCTAACTAATACAGATGACAGGGCTTTAATAGAAAATTTTTCACCAAAAAAAATCACATTACCTAACAATACCAAAACAGGCCAAACATACATAATTAGCTCTACATGTACAGGTGGCGCAAGTTTAAATGAATATATATATAAAGCAGAAGTTCCAGCTACCGCAAATGAACCTACAAGTAACATAAGCGGTGATATACTCAACTTAGACCATTTTTTTCTTATAGTTAAATCGGTACAAGTACAAGCAAATGCAATTAAAAGTGAACATGAAAGCATCTCTAAAGTTGGAATTCTATGTAAGCCTACAACTATAACAGCCATTGCTGCCCAAATAAAAACAGCTACTGCACCTCTTATTAGCGGGTTATCATAATATAATCTTATATTTTTATTCATCTAACTCCGGGTCTTCCAATGTCATAAGAGAAGTATTACCACCAACTGCTGCTGTATTAATAGTCGTGGTACGCTCATGACAAAGTCGCTTCAGATAATTTGGGCCACCTGCTTTTGGTCCTGTCCCAGATAATCCTTCGCCGCCAAATGGCTGTACTCCAACTACAGCCCCTATAATATTACGATTTATGTACACATTACCAACATTAACTCTACTTTTTATATAAGATGCCTTTTGATCCAAGCGAGAATGTATGCCAAATGTTAAACCAAAGCTAGTATTATTAATATCATTAATAACTTTGTCTAAATCCTTATTCTTATATCTAATTATATGGAGAACAGGACCAAACACTTCTTCTTTCAATAAATTTATACCCTCTATCTCATATGCTCTTGGCATAAAAAAAGTACCCTTTTTATGCTTAGATAAATTTGGCACCTGGTATACAAGCTTCGCATTAATGCTAGATAAGTACTCTAAGTGCTTGTCTAAAAAACCTTTAGCCCTATCATCTATTACAGGACCTACATCTGTTTGCAGTAGAGCTGGATCTCCAACTACTAACTCCTGCATTGCCCCTTGCAACATTGTTATTGTCTTATCTGCAACTTCATCTTGAATAAAAACAACTCTAAGAGCTGAACAACGCTGACCAGCACTTTGAAAAGCTGAATCTACCATGTCTTGAACAACTTGCTCTGTTAAAGCGGTAGAGTCGACAATCATAGCATTCATACCACCAGTTTCAGCTATCAAAGGGATAATGGCACCATCTCTAGCTGCTAATTTCGCATATATTGCCTTTGCAGTTGCATTTGAACCTGTAAGCATAACAGCGTCTACGCGATTATCAGACACAACTTTTTCACCGGCGACATCAGTACTACCTGGAATTAACTGCATAACATCTTGTGGAACTCCAGCATCATATAGTAACTCAACAAACTTAGTTGCAGTTAGAACTGTTTGTGATGCTGGCTTCGCTAAAACTGTATTACCAGCAACTAATGCTGCTGCTATCTGCCCACAAAAAATAGCTAATGGGAAATTCCATGGACTTATACAAAATACTACTCCACGTCCATGATATCCGAGTTGATTTAACTCACCAGTAGGACCTGGCAAGGTTGTAACACCTAAATCTTCAACAGCCCTGACCGCATAATAACGAAGAAAGTCTACAGCTTCTCGCACCTCATCAACTGCATCTTGCCATAGTTTGCCTGCTTCTTTGATAGCAAGATTCATAAATAATGGTGTTGCTTCTTCAAGCTTATCAGCAACCTCATGCAACATATTAGCTCTATCGACAACATCAACGTTTGCCCATGACTCTCTACACTGATAAGCACTATCTATCGCAATCGAAACAGCTTCAGAATCAACCTCATGATAATACCCTATGACCTCATCTCTATCAGCTGGATTAGTTACAGTTATCTTCTTTAGTTCGTTTAATTTTTGCTTGCCTGTATATACAAGTGGCTCAACTATAATAGTCGTTTTTATGCTATGTTCCATATCCAAAGATAATTTAGCCAAGATTACGGGATTTTTAAGATCAAAACCTTTCGAGTTCAACCGCTCTTTGCCAAATAAATTTCGAGGCAATGGGATATTAGGGTGATATGAGCTACTACAAGACTTGGCAATTTTAATAGGGTCTTTGAGCATACTGTCTATAGCTATATTTTTATCAATAATCCTATTTACAAAAGAAGTATTTGCACCATTTTCAAGTAGTCGTCTTACCAGGTATGGCAATAACTCTTTATGATTACCAACTGGAGCGTACACACGACACGCAACATCATTCTCACTAACTAAAATAGCATCATATAAAGAGCGCCCCATACCATGCAAGCATTGGAATTCGAAATCACGTCGCTCTCCATATATTTCAAGTACAGCCGCAACTGTATGTGCGTTATGGGTTGCAAATTGTCCATAAAAAGCACCTTGTGCCTTTGCTATTTTTTCAACACAAGCTAGATAACTAAGATCAGTATTAAATTTACGTGTAAAAACAGGGTAATCATCATACCCCATAACCTGAGACTCCTTTACCTCAGTATCCCAATATGCACCCTTTACTAAACGCAGCAATATTTTTGAATCATAATCTAGCGCTAATTTCTCAAGATGATCTATTACAAAAGAAGCACGCTTTTGATAGGCCTGAACAGCCAAACCAAAACCGCCCCACTCATGAATATCTGGCTCACTAAATACTTTTGAAAATATTGCTAAAGATAATTCTAACCTATCAGCTTCTTCTGCATCTAAAGTAACCGTAATATTAGCATCCTGTGCAAGACGCACTAAAGTTAAAACTTTTGCGGAAATATCTGTTACACAACTGTCATACTGTGACATCTCATACCTTGGATGTAATGCTGATAATTTTATTGATATTCCGGGGCGCTGCAGTAATTCTTCTTTAGAATTAATATCAATCAAAGCTGTGATTGAGTCCTTGTAATCTTCAAAATATTTTTCCGCATCACTGGCTGTTTTTGCAGCCTCTCCTAACATATCATAAGAATACAGATAAGATGAATTTTCCTTTCGACCAGCGCGAATAACAGCTTGTTTAATTGATTTTCCTAAAATGAACTGTTCTCCAAGCACTCCCATAGCCTGCTTTACAGACTTTCGAACTACTGGCTCACCTAACCTGCCGACCATATCTTTTAATAACTGTGCGCGGCTTCTAGATTTTTTCTTGCCACCATATAGCTTGTCAGTTACAACAAGACCCCAAGTAGCGGCATTTACGAACCAAGACTCACTGGTTTTTGTATGCTCTTCCCAATTTAAATCTATTAATTTATCTTTAATAAGGGCGTCCATATTTTTTTTATCTGGGATACGCAACATGGCTTCAGCCAAACACATTAAAGCTATACCCTCTTGACTCGATAGGTCATACTGAATGAAAAAGGCATCAAGCCCTAAGCCACCCAGCCTTTTTGAACGTACTTTCTCAACATATCCTTTAGCTTTGCTGTATATATTTTGCTGCTGTAAGTCTGAAAAATTGGTAAATTTAGCCAAATATGAAACTATTTCTGTTTCATTTGCTCTATAATATTTATTTAGCTCCAAACTATCATTATTAAAATGACGAAATTGCTCATTGAATTTAAACACTGAAACTCCTTATCAGTAAAAAATGGTTTCCATACAAAGTAATTATTGCAATTAACTACATTTCTTTAAAAACAATTAAAAACAACAATATCTACCCATATAACTTAAAGATTTATGTTGCTTTTGTAAACAAAAATGATATCATTTATTTTATTTACTGATTGAGATTAAATATGAAAATTAGAATAATATCAGCGCTCACATTAATGTTATGCCTTGTTCTAAACCAAGTAAAAGCTGACACACTTAATCTTAATATAACCAATATGAGTAGTTATGATTTCAGTATAGCATATGAATTAAACTCAACAAAAGCAGATGTTAAAATATCTCATCCAAAAGAACTACTAAGCAAAAGTGAAAGCACATCCTTTACCATATTATCAGATGACAATAAAACTACAGGGAAGATTATATTATCTGACAAAAAAAAGCATGTAATTAATATATTAATAGATGGCGCCCAGAATATAAGATATGAAAACAACACAGATAAGCTAAAAATATCTATTATGAACTCGGTAAACAGCACTTCCATTGTTATAAACAATACATAAGGCTAAATAGTGGGCATAGCAATAGAAAAACCTGTAATAGGAATCATTGGCGGCGCAGGACCAGATGCTACTGTTGATTTACAAGTCCATTTAAATAAGCAAATGAAAATACAATTACGCGCAGTTTCTGACCAAGATCATTATCGTGTGATTGTTGACAACTATACCTGCATGCCAGACCGTAGCCTTGCGTTACGTAACAAAGGCCCAAGCCCACTGCAACATATGCAAACGGCAGCTAAAAACCTTGAAAAACTTGGCGCTACAATTATTACATATCCATGCAATACGGCACATGCATATATACAAGAGATACAAAACTCTATTTCAATACCAATACTAGATATGGTGGATATAACCTGCTCTCATATCATAAATAATAACAGCAAAATAAAAAACATAGGTGTATTATGCACAAATATGACTATGCTGTTAGATTTATATAAAATACCAGAGATGGGTATAATTTATCCAGACCAAAAACACCAAACGCTAGTAATGCAAGCTATCTTTGCAGCAAAGGCTGGGTATACAGACACCAACATAAAAGATAGAGCTACTACAGAAAAATTAGTACAATATTTAAGTAATGTTATTAACGCACCTGTAAGCAATCTTGATTTTTCAAAATCAGCACAACAAATATTCACATTGTGCATAAAACAACTCTGCGATCAAGGTGCAGAAGCGATTATCCTAGGATGCACAGAAATACCTTTATGCATAGATACCGCAGTAATTTCACAAAAATTTAATGTGCCAATATTTAATCCAACTGCTATATTAGCAGCAGCTACCATAAATCGCAGTAAGAATCACTTAGAAGAGAATATGATCGCAGAAACTATTTGCTAAGAATCGCTGTTAAAAGCCGCTACCGCATCAATTATTTCTTTTGTTGCTGCCTCTCTATCTAGCCACTTTTCAACTTTTACCCACTTATTCTTTTCAAGAGCTTTATAATTCTCAAAAAAATGAGAAATGCTATCAAGCAAAGCTATAGGCAAGTCTTCTACTTCTTTTACATTGTGATATAGGCGTGATAGTTTATCTATAGGCACAGCAATTACTTTGTTATCCACACCAGCTTCATCAGTCATCGATAAAACCCCTACTGGACGACATTGAATAACACTGCCACTTAACAATGGAAATGGGGTTACAACCAGAACATCAACTGGGTCACCATCACCACAAAGAGTTTGAGGAACATAACCATAGTTACAAGGGTAATGCATTGGTGTTGATAAAAATCTATCTACTTGTAATACACCTGCGTCTTTCATCACCTCGTACTTAACTGGATTACTATTTGCAGATATCTCAATAATTACGTTAATATTATTTGGTACATCATTACCTGCAGTTACATTGTTTAAACTCATAAAAGTTTCCTAAAAGTTAAAATAAAGCCGCTAGAGATTAACACCTTTTTAAGGAAATTTCAAATTAGTCAATTTCGCTTAGCTTTAAAAAAAGTTTGTAGTAATGATTTCGCCTGGGCTGCCATGATTCCAGATTTAAAATCAACCTTATGATTTACCCCTGCAGCTGAAGCTGAAACAAGGCCGCAGCTCTCAACTCCAGACTTCGGATCACTAGCCGCATAGATGCAGTTTGCAACCCTAGCATGCACCATTGCCCCATAGCACATCAAACATGGCTCTAAAGTAACATATAAAGTAGCCCCTACAAGACGATAATTGTCGATACTTTGTGCCGCCTTATTCAAGGCTAAAATTTCAGCATGTGCAGTTGGTGATGTGGTTGTAATTGGCATGTTATGTGAGGCCGCAACTAGTTTATCATCAATGACCACAACCGCGCCCACTGGCACTTCATCAGCTGCAAATGCAAGCTCTGCCTGCTCTAGAGCAAGCTGCATCCATTTTTCATTTTCAAACGTCATAACCAACATCCTAGAGAACTATTTAACCTCTTAAAGTTTAATGCAAAATTAAAGTCATTTCAACATCTTACAAACGCAATATTGACAACAAGAATCTAGTTTATTATAATTTATAATCAATATCTTAAACATGGAACAGCACATGCGAATAATAGAAAAAATTAAATTAACTTTAAACAACTACATGGATGAAATAAATGCGAGAGAAAAAAGAATTGACATAATAATGCCAATATTATATTGGGCACTTAGTGCCATTATTCTCACCCCATTACTTATAATTGCAGGTGGAGCCTATATTAGCCTTCTTACGCCTGTTTTTGCTAGTATTTTAGTTCCCACTTTAACAACTATTATTGTCTCATATTTTTTTATAAAAAAAACTATTGAGAACAAATTTCATGCAACAGAAGAGACTCTTTTAACAAAACTGTATGAAATTTTGGATACAGTGTTTTTTATCAGTGCTTTTTTGTATTCGATAGCCGCCATAGCTTTATGTTTACAGCTTTTTGCGCCAATGGCAATTGCAACTCCTATAATTTATGCAATAGCCACCCTAGCATTGCAGGCGTCATCTTTAAAATACGCATTTAATCTCCAAGAATTAGACCCTGCCAACATTAAGCTTAAAAACATAACCGGCGATGCAATAAGAGTGATTTTAGCTAGCGCCTCCATTACAATGCTTATGTTAGCAACTGCTGTATATCCAGCAATATCAGTATCGATACTAGCTGCAAGTTTTGGCTTTGCATGGGTTTTAGTGCAAATGGCGAAAGAATTTATATCACCAGCAAAACAAGGAAAAGAATCTGATTATGATAAAAACATAAAGTTCATAGCAAAATTAGTTGGCACATTAGCCTTAGGAGCCATAATAGCAGCTACTCCTGCATTATATCCTGCGATAACAGCAGTCACGATCATCAGTGGCAGCAGCTTGTTATCGCTATCATCGGAAGCTATGCTTATTCCTACCTCAATAATCACAGCTGGCGCACTGACATTCATAATGCCACACATTTGCAAAGCTGTAGACGAGTTATTCTTAATAGACACTACTGTGGACCTTGCAACATATACAACTAAAAACAGACACTATAATTTACTGTATTACACCCTAGCGAATACGATTTGCATGGCATTTTCCATCTTCAATTTTAGCAAGTTATTTGAAGATCCAAAAGCATGGGCTCAAAAAATATATGTGCATTTAAAAGCTGTTATAGTAAGAATTAGCCATCTATTAAACCTGAATATTATAGTACCCTTTAAAGTAAATGTGCTTGGGGATAAAAACCCTGAAACAAAAGCGCTTAATGAATATAGGGGTAGCGCAGAACTAGGTATCCATCCAGAAAAATATACGTATAATACAGATCATGATGAAAAAACTAGACTAGGCTTTAAATTTAAATTTACTGGTGGGGATGAGGCTAAAGAAGCAATAATTAGCTATGAAAACTCGACTGAACAGAGGAATGATGGAAATTCACTAGGAGATGATGGAAATTCACAAACAGGCTCTAATCATATTCTGTTTATTTAATCTAGGCACCGCATTAAATAATTTATGTTTGCCCCACAAGTTTATAGTGGGAGCAGACCTACAACGATAGCTGCAAGTAAATCTTATTTATTATAAACTTTACCACAGTTACCTAATTCACATCTTTTTTACAATAGCTATATAGAAAACAAATTTACCAACCTATGGATAAAAATTCCTATTTTATTTATAAATCCAGTAACTACAATTACCTTTCTATTTTTTCTTAAAGCAAAATAGCTTCTAGTTGCCACTTCCTCTGATGAAAGCCACAAAAACTTTGGGGTTTTGTCTCGTAGACCTGCTTGTCCCGATCTTTTGTGGAACTCTGAAATAGTCAGCCCAGGACACAAGCACTGGAAATGCACTCCGGTGTCTTTATAAGCCAAGGCTAGCTGCTCTGTAAAAGCGATAACAAAACATTTTATGGGCCTATATAATGCTCTAGTTACTTGACTTCTGAGTGACAAACCAAGCAAACCAACCACCGAAGAAACATTAATAATGCCGCCATGTTTTTTGCCTAACATAGAAGGCAAATAAAAATGGGTCAGCTCAACAATTGCCCCTAGCATTGCTCTTAGCATAGCACTATGCTCTTCCATACTATGGTCAAGAAAATTACCTACATCACCAAAGCCAGCGTTATTTATCAAAAGATCGACTGCAAGATTGTTTTGCTGCGTGAAATTATAAATATTAGCGGCCGCATTTGGCTCAGCCAGGTCTTGCACGCACACAAAAACCTTTATTTTATATTGCTGCTCTAAAGTTTTAGCCAAACTCGCTAGCTTATCGGCACTACGCGCGACAACCACAAGGCTGCAGCCATCTTTAGCTAAAAGCTGGCTATAGGCCTCACCTATTCCAGCAGAGGCGCCGGTCACTAGTGCAATTTTATTAACATTGTCCATAAATAACTCCAAATCATGCTAACTGATATGATACCTGTTATATAAAGAAAAGTTAAATAATAGTTTGCTTTGACATAAAGCCCAATAGCCATATAATGATATTCTCTCTTATGCAATACAGTGCTGGGGGAGAGCAGATTAAAGATTTATTAATTAAAAGAGTCACAATGCTAGATAAAAATGAACAGTATGAGAACATCCCACAGCATACTACGCCAATAAGCGTAAGTGAGCTTAATAAAAATGCAAAACTAGTTGTAGAGCAGTGTTTCCCTAGCATCTTTGTCACTGGCGAAATTTCAAACTGTATGCGACCGCGCTCAGGCCACTATTACTTTTCATTAAAAGATTCTGGTGCGCAAATAAGTTGTGCTATGTTTAAAAGTTATCAAGGATCTCTGGAGCAACCATTAGAAGATGGCATGCAAGTTAATATCAGAGGTAAGCTAAGCATATATCCGGAGAGAGGCAGCTATCAGCTTATAGCCACAAAACTCGAACCTGCTGGAGATGGTCTCCTAAAAATAGAATTTGAAAA
>JABJPE010000071.1 GCA_018664045.1 Legionellales bacterium
ATCATAATCAGCAATATTTTCTTTAAATAGCTCCAGTAATTGCTCTGATTCAGCTAAAGTAGCATAACTTTCATTATCTACCCTCAACATTTGTAAACCCTGCCCTACTAGCCTTAGTTTACAGGTGGTCTCTGTTTTAGTTTTAATACAATCATGTGGAATATTGCTCTCTTTAAGTAATTGCATTATTTTTTGCCCAGCAGCATCATTGCCAATAAGGCCTAGCAACTTTACATTGCAACCTAGGGCCTTAAGGTTCATAGCAACATTAGCTGCGCCACCTAATTTGTAAGAGCGCTTATTAGCTTTTAAAACTGGCACAGGAGCTTCTGGTGATATTCTATTTACATCACCACTGGTGTACTGGTCTAAAATTATATCGCCAACTACAATAATTTTTATGTCGTTAAAATTTTTCATAATAAATACTCTTCATTTTAAGTGGTATGCTCAGGCATTGAGTACAGTTTACATGCTTTTTCAGTTGCTATCCTTCCACGAGAAGTCCTAGCTATATAACCTTGCTGAATTAAAAAAGGCTCTAATACATCTTCTATAGTACTGCGCTCATCACTTAGTGCTGCTGAGAGCGATTCAACACCAACAGGACCACCATTGAAATCGCGAACGATAGTCTGGAGTAACTTTCTATCCGTATTATCAAAACCATTTTCATCAATTCCAAGCATGCTAAGAGCTTCCCGTGCTACTTGCGCTGTGATAACTCCAGATGCTTTTACTTCAGCATAATCTCGCACTCTACGTAGTAATCTATTTGCAATTCGAGGAGTTCCTCGTGAGCGACACGCTATTTCATTAGCGCCGTCTGCTTCTATTTCTATATTAAGTATCTTGCTTGAGCGACTGATAATTGCCGCCAACTCAACTTCATTATAAAACTGAAGCTTAGTAACAATTCCAAATCTATCACGTAGTGGTGAGGTTAATGCGCCAGTTTTAGTAGTTGCTGCAACAAGAGTAAACGGCGCTAAATCTATTTTAACACTCCTAGCTGCCGGTCCTTCACCAATTATAATGTCCAACTGGCGATCTTCCATCGCAGGATATAATACTTCCTCTATAGTTGAATTTAATCGATGTATCTCATCTATAAATAAAATATCATTAGCCTGCATATTAGTTAAAATAGCAGCAACATCACCCTGTTTATCTAGAGCTGGACCCGAGGTATGATGAATATTTCCATGCATTTCTGCTGCAATAATATTTGCTAAAGTGGTTTTTCCTAGCCCAGGCGGCCCAAAAATCAAGACATGATCTAATGCTTCTTGCCGTTTTCTTGCTGCTGATATAAAAATCTTTAATTGATTTACAACTTCTACTTGGCCTAAATAATCTTTAAAAGAAGCTGGCCTAATGGAATTATCTAATTTTGCTTCAACTGTATCGCTAGGACTACTGCCTATAATACGATCTTGTTCTATCATTGAGATCCTGTGGTTTCTGTTGAAATATATTTTAATGACAATCTAATAAGATGGTCTAAATCATCTGCATCTGCTTTGCATGCTAGCACAACTTTTTCAGCAATAGAAGTCTTATAGCCCAGCCTGGTTAGCACCAGCACTGCATCTTGCCACTCTGAAGAGCTGTTATCACTCTCAGTTCCTATTAAACCACTATTAGCAAAAACACTAAAAGGAGTTTTTAAATCCATGACTAAACGCTTTGCTACTTTTATTCCAAGGCCCTTAACTTGCTTTAATGTAGCATAATCTTCACTTAAAACTGCATTTACCAGTGCGTTTGCATCAAGCCCTGAAAATATAGCTAGAGCTAGCTTCGGCCCTACCCCATTAACCTTTAATAACATTTTAAATAAATCTTTTTCTCTTATACTGCTAAAACCAAATAAAGATTGCTGGTCTTCACGTACATGGTGATAAATATATAGTTGTAATTCTTTAGTTGCCATAGTTAATTTATGTAACAATATATCATTAACTTCAATTTCATAACCCACACCAGATACAAGCAAAATAATATTGCTTTCCCCAATATGCTGTATAGATCCTTGCAAATAACCTATCATATAATTAACCTGTATGTTCATAGTTGTTAAGTATAAATATACCACAGCAGACATATAGTGCCAAGCACCGATTTTAACTATAACTTAAATTATACTGCAAGAACTAGATAACTTTTGTCCATAAGATTTTAGCTCATTATTAAACTCATCTCTTCTAGCACTATCTAGATTTAAGATAGCAGCCGCGCCAAATTTAAGTAGATCTTCTTTAGCAACACTTTGACTAGGGGCTGTTGTAATAGACTTGGAACTACTAAATAGCACCTCTTTCCCAACAAGTAATAACAACCCCACAAATAACAATGTTATTGGTGAAAATTTAATAGCTATAAAGGCTGCCACAAAACATAACGATGGCGTTACAATAAGAGCTAAAAACATTAGCCCTAACCCTAGTTTGGTAAAAGTTACTGAATTAGAGCAAGGTAACTCTTGCGTATTTTTGCCAGGTACTTTCTGTCCAGATAAAGAAGTTAACTTATCGCCATCTGCTTGGATCAAATAACTCATTTGATCTAACATGGTAGCGGCACTATAATCTTCATTACGTTGATGTGACTTTAAATTAATTGGCAGCGGAAAATGAGGCTCATAAGGTTTACCTTTACCGCCATCAGTTTTTTCATCACTATAAACTAAAAAACCATTTTTAATATAATCTAAAACTTTATGAAGAGCTGTACCCTGCTTTGTCTTGTTAAAATAATCTATAACAAATTGCCTGCGCGCCGCAACAACATCAGCAAGATGACAGTCAAGCACAACCCCATCTGCTTTTTGTGTTGTTGCGTCATATGGCTTAACTTTGTAAATCTGCTGCCTTTCTAAAGGAAACGATTCTATGTTTCCTGCAGCATCTACATCCCAACTCATTACAAATAAAATAAATCGGACAAAGGCCTTAACCAGCAATGCTAGCAATTCTATAACCAACCTAAAAGGCAAATATATAAGTAATAAAAAAATCCCTAGCTTATTATTTAAAAATTTTGGGTGAACTTTTTTAGATAATAAGTCATCAAGCTGACCGTTCACAAAAGCATGCACATTTGTAAATGAGCGGTCTGAAATTAGCTTGAATTTTATATCTTTATCTTCTTTATATGCTTTAGCAGCATAACTACTAGCGATGGGCCCACCAGCACAATACCCCATTAAAGTTATATTTTTTTCTTGGTATTCTTTATCCTTTAAAGCCGACATTAAATCAGCTATACCTTTGGTCAAGTCATCAATTCTTGCTGCTGATTGTGATGCTGATATAGAAGTATTAACAGAGTTTAATACAATAATGTCAACAGGGTGGCCATCCTTTGAATTTAAGTAATTACATTCTTCAATATATTCTTTTGTATGCTCATAATAGTTGCGGCCTTTACCCTCTATAATAATTAGAAGTTTTCTATCGGAATGAGAAGTGTCATTATCCCTGCCTTT
Source organism: Legionellales bacterium (assembly GCA_018664045.1). Lineage (GTDB taxonomy): Bacteria > Pseudomonadota > Gammaproteobacteria > Comchoanobacterales > Comchoanobacteraceae > JABJPE01. The sequence continues at coordinate 3,491 of JABJPE010000071.1, forward strand.
TACAAGTAAATATTCTAAAACAGCACTTTCACTTCTTAAATGATGTTCTGAAACTTTCAGAACATTATCAAAATCATCTATCTCAAAAGGAGTAATTTTTTTGGAGCCAAATACAGTTTGTGAACCAAATATAAATTTAGATACTTTAGCACCCCAAGAAAATAAGGTTAACTTTATAACAATATAGATATAGCCAATAGCTATAGTCCAATCATGGCGCATTAGAAAAGTAGTAGTGTTTTTTTCTTCAAATTTTTCCCCAAGCAAAATAGCGGCTAGGATTTTTTTACGCCTATCCCGAATAGCATTTTTAACAGGCTCACTTAAAGTAATATTATTAGCAAAATACTCCATTCTAAGATTTATTTTAATAAAAAAGTCTACTTTCGCCTTTAATTTGCTAGCCTCATTTTCTTTATCATGTAATTTGCTAGCATCAATAGTATCTTTTTCATATTTAGCAATGTGTCGATATGCGCGATAACTACCAAATACAGCAGCGGCAGCATATATTTTGTTTTTTTCATCCTGATCCAAATCATTATTTTCATCAATAAAATTCAGCGATTTTTCATGAATATTTAGAAAACAATCATCAGATTGATCATTTATTAAACTACTACATATTTTATCATATTCTGGCATGTTAATACTTCACTAATTAATAATACTTAATTAGTTTATTTTAACATTACAACCTTAAGAGAACCTTAAGAGACTTAACCTTTCAGCTTTAATAAAAAATTATTAGTATTCACATGACAAATTGCTACAGCTAGAGCATCAGCCGCATCAGCCTGAGGCTTTTTTGACAAGGACAGTAATGATTGCACCATGGTTTGCACTTGAGCTTTATCAGCACCACCATAACCTACTACAGCCTGCTTAATCTCGCGTGGACTATATTCAAAAATATCGCTAGATGCCTCTGCCATTGCGCACAACAATACTCCACGTGCTTGCCCAAGCTTTAAGGCACTATCGACATTGTTTTTGACAAAAACTTTTTCAATTGCGGTAACATCAGGGCTATATTGCTCTATTATTTGTCTTGCAGCTTGATGAAGCTGTAATAAACGCGATGGCATATCTACTTTAGGCAAACGAATACAGCCACTTGCAATATAAGTACTTTTATTGTTCAGATGACGTATAATGCCATAACCTGTAATTTGAGAACCCGGATCGAAACCTAAAACTATCATCTATAACTTATGTTAACTGTTCTAAAATATCATCTGCAATATCAGCATTTGTGTATACATTTTGCACATCGTCTAAATCTTCTAAAACACTAACTATTTTCATTACTTTTTGCGCTGTTTCTAGATCTAATTCTATCTTAGTTGCCGCTTCCCAAATAGTATCACTAGCTTCAATAGTAAATCCTGCAGATTCTATACTGTTTTTTACTGCCACATAAGTATCTATTGAGGTTGAGACCTCAATAGAACCATCATCATGGCTTAATATGTCATCTGCCCCAGCACTCGCTGCGATATCAAAAACTTCATCCTCACTTGGACCCTTTGATAGCTTTATAAAACCTATTTGTGAAAAAAGATATGATACCGAGCCATCCGTACCAAGATTACCACCATATTTTGAAAAAGCATGTCTCACTTCAGCAACTGTCCTATTTTTATTATTGGTAAAACAGTCAACCATAACTGCAACACCACTATGAGCATAACCATCATAACGAGCAAACTGCAAATCACCAGATTGCCCACCAACACCGCTTTCAACAGCTCTTTTAATACTGTCTTTTTTCATATTGCTTTGCAGTGCTTTATCAATTGCTAAACGCAACTGTGGGTTTGAAGACAAGTCAGGCCCACCATCGCGAGCAGCTACTGTAATAGCTCTAATTAGCTTAGTAAAAATTTTGCCTCGCTTTGCATCTTGCGCACCTTTACGAAACTTTATATTTGCCCATTTACTATGACCTGCCATAATGTTTACTCCCTATTAATCAGTGGATTTGGCTTTATCTACAGCAACTTCACGCAAACGCAAACCCAAATCAACTAATTGTTTTTTCTCAGGATCTGAAGGAGCGTCAGTTAGCGGACATGAAGCCGATTGCGTTTTTGGAAAAGCAATTACTTCTTTGATAGTTTCAGCACCAGTTATTAACATAAATAGGCGATCGAGTCCAAAAGCAAAACCACCATGAGGCGGACAACCATAACGTAGTGCCTCTAGTAAATGCCCAAATTTTTGCTTAGCCTCATCCTCATCCATTCCTATCTTTTCTAAAATATTCATTTGCATATTAATATCATGTATACGAATAGAGCCACCACCAACTTCATAGCCATTAATCACAAGGTCATATGCCTGTGACAAACAACTCGCGGCATTTTCATCAAGTTCGGCTATAGAGTTAACCTTAGGGGCGGTAAATAAATGATGTACTGGGCTAAAGTATCCAGCATCATTTTTTTCCTCTTCAAACAAAGGAAAGTCTACTACCCACAAAACTTCCCAATCATTTTCTAGCAAGCCCAAGTCTTTACCAAGTTGCTGCCGCAGAACATCCATGCTTTGATTTACCACAGAATTTTTCCCAGCACCGAAAAATAAAATATCACCATCGACTGCACCAGTACGCTTTATCACACTTTCAATTATATCCCAGTTTAAGAATTTTATAAGTGGTGATTGCATCCCTTCTAATTTAGCACTAATGTCATTAACTTTAATATAAGCCAAACCCTTTGCACCAAATTTAGTAACTAAACTAGTATAGTTATCAAGATTTTTTCTGGTTAACTTGCTACAGCCACCAGGGAGTCTAAGCGCAGCCACTCTGGATCCTTTTTTATTTGCAGGATCAGCGAAAACATTAAATTCACAGTTAGTAAACAAATCATCACAAGGAGTGAAAAACAAGGGGTTTCTTAAATCAGGCTTGTCTGAGCCATATTTTTGCATAACATCATGATATGTCATGACGTTAAACTTCCCTAAGTTAACATCTAATAACTCTTTAAATAACTTAACAATAGACCCTTCAGCAAAATCCATAATTTCACGTTGTGACAAAAAACTCATTTCCACATCTAACTGTGAAAACTCAGGCTGTCTGTCAGATCTTAAATCTTCATCTCTAAAACAACGAGCTACTTGATAATAACGGTCAAAACCTGCGATCATAAGTATTTGTTTAAAAATCTGTGGTGATTGTGGCAAAGCATAGAATTCGCCCTTATGTACCCGGCTTGGGACCAAGTAGTCTCTAGCTCCTTCTGGAGTCGTCTTAGTTAAAATAGGAGTTTCAATATCAAAAAAGTTCTGCATCTCAAGATAATTTCTTAATATTGATACGCCCTTGGCTCTTGTTAATATTTTCGCAGCAACTTCAGTTCTTCTCAAATCTAAATAGCGATATTTAAAACGGGTACTCTCGCCTACAGGAATAAATTCATTTAACGAAAATGGTAATTGGTCAGAACTATTTAAAATTTTTATACTATCTGCAACTAACTCATAACTTCCAGTGACAATATTTGCATTATCTGTGCCATCCGGACGATGCCTAACTACACCTGTTATTGTTATAACAGCCTCATCTCTAAGCTTCTGTGCCACAACAAAACTTTGCTTATTTTCAGGGTTGCAAACAACCTGAACAACTCCAGTTATATCACGGCAGTCAACAAATAAAACGCCCCCATGATCTCTAATTCTATGCACCCAAGCCGAAATAGTAATAGCACTATCTAAGTGGACCTTAGACACATCACCGCAATAAACTCTCATAAAAATATCCTCATAATTTATAAATTAACTTTGTACTAGTTTAATAAAATTCTTTTCTTTTTTCAGCGTCAATAGTTGTACCCAATGAAATAACTGTTTTTAATGCTTCATCAACTGGAATATCTAAAAATATAACGTCTGACTTTTGTAAAAACAACAAAAAACCAGAAGTTGGATTAGGAGTTGTTGGTACAAATATAGTAAGCATCTCAGGATTATTTAAATCATCATTATTGGTGAAGTAGTTATCTGCAGAATTAGTAACAAAACCTAAACTCCAAATACCCTTACGCGGGTACTCTATCATTACAACTTGCCTAAATGAATTTCCTGATGGGGAGAAAACAACATGCATAGATTGCTTAACAGCTTTATATATAGATCTCACAAGAGGGATGCGTGATAATAAACTTTCTGAAAAAGAGACAATTTTACGTCCAACAAAATTTGCTGCTAACACACCAGTAAAAAATAAAACAGCAAGTGCTAAAATAACACCAAAACCAGGGATATTAAATCCGAACAAAGCTTCTGGCTGTAGATTATTAGGAATTAATGCAACACTTTTATCGACTAAATCCCAGAGAAACCTTATTACTAAAATAGTAACTAGTACTGGAGCCCAAACAAGCAACCCGGCAACAAGATATCTTTTCAAAAAAAACTCCTTATAACAAATGTATATTATCTAGCGGATACTTAAAATCACTCGTTAGATCCTGACTTTTCGTTGCTACTTTGATAACCATCTTTATACCAACCTCCTCCAGCTAAAGAAAAATTAGCTCCACCTATAATTCGGTGCAATTCTTCACTTGAGCAACAAGATGCAACTGGATATGAATCAGATATTTTTTGTAACTTTGTGACTGTGCCACCACAACTTGCACATTCATATTTATATATAGGCATAAGCCCTCCCCAGATTGAACATTTATAATAATATATTTATGCCATAAAAATCAACAAAATAGCTTATCTAATAACCTTTTTGTAAAACAACTACTATACTTTAAATATTTTCAAGTAAAAACACTAACTTAAGCTTGTTAATGACGATTTATTATATTATCATAACAAAATCATCTTTATGTTAATGAATGCAATTTGCAAATCACCTAACATGAAAACAAAAACCACTTGAGCAAAAAACCACATGTCAAAAAAAGAGCATAATATACACACGCTTAAAGAGCAAGTATCAAATATAACAGAGCAATATCTAGTTGATATTGATGGGCATAACGACAAGAATATATATAAAAAAATAATTGCTGTAGTTGAAGAGAGCTTCTTACAAACTCTGCTAAAACACACAAATGGCAATCAAAAAGTAGCCTCAGAAATATCTGGAATAAGCAGAAATACCATAAGAAAAAAAATAGAAAAGTATAAAAACCAATAAAAACAAACATATAAGAAAATATATTGGTGACATTAGTCTTTAATTATGCTAAAATCAATCTAACTGTAAAAACAATAGTATCAAAATGTCAGAATTTAGTATAACGATAAAAGAAAAAATAAATGAATTCAAAAGCACTCTTCGAAGAGAGATGCCCCTGCATATAAAAAAACATATAGATATTAATATTCTTGATATAAAACGTAAATCCATACAACACGAGTCTGATAACAGCCTATATGATAAAACTCATGAAATAATTAATTATCTAGAAAATAAAATTGAAAAAATAAATTATCACAGTGGAATCGATGAATTTATAAATCAAATAAAAAACACACTAAACGAATATACTAACTATGAACAAAGTATAGTACATAAAAATCGGCACTCTAGTGAGGCCCTAATTAGAGCGATCCAAATTATAACTCTTGATAAAATAACTCTAAACTATGAGTGTTTTATTAAATTAAAGGGCTGCTGCAAAATAATTATTGAACTAGAAAACAAACTACACCATGATAAATTAATGTTGGCAATAAAATACCATTATAAATCAAACCCTATATTTTTTGATAAAATACTTAGGCATTGTGATACATTAAAGAAATAATTACTGACAGTAAGCTTTAAAAATCACAGCTATAGCGCAAGAGAAATCTAGCGCTATAGCTGACAAAAAAGATTAGTTCCCTATGTACCTTAACATCATGGAATTTAAATCATTAACAAATGTAGCGGGATCTTCAAGCTGACCACCTTCTGCCAACATGGCCTGATTAAATAATATTGTGCACCATTTAGCAAACATATTGTCTTCTGACTCACTCTTTAAGCTCTGAACTAAACCATGACTCGGGTTAAGTTCTAATATTGGATTTGAATCCATAAAATCCTGGCCAGATTGACGTAACATTCTTTTCAAGTTAGCACTCATTTCTTGCTCATCAGCAACCAAACAAGCTGGAGAGTCTGTTAAACGAGAAGTCATACGAACATCCTTTACTTTATCGCCCAATACTTCCTTTACTCTTTTAATAATGTCCTCATAATCTTTCGCTGTAACTTCATCTTCCTGCTTCAACTTATCTTTTACATCTTTAGGCAGGTCTAACTCACCCTTAGTGACACAAATAAGTTTTTTACCATCGAACTCTGTTAGATGCGAGGCCAACCATTCATCAACTCTATTAGAAAGCAGTAACACTTCAATGTCGTGCTTCTTGAAAATTTCTAAATGCGGGCTATGCAATGCAGCAGTATAGGTTTCGGCGGTTACATAGTAAATTTTTTCCTGATCTTTTGCCATATTTGCAACATAATCTGCAAGTGATGTTGTTTGTGAATTAGTTTCTGATTTTGAAGTGCTAAAACGCAATAATTTAGCAATCTGATCCTTGTTAGCAAAATCTTCACCAGGACCCTCTTTTAAAACTTCACCAAACTGAGCCCAAAATTTATTGTATTTTTCAGGATCTTCTTTAGCCATGCTCTCTAGTAAACCAAGAATTTTCTTTGTACAACCTGATTTAATTTTAGTAACAACATCGCTATCTTGTAGTATTTCTCTAGAAATATTAAGCGGCAAATCTGATGAATCTACTATACCTTTAACAAAACGCAAATATAGTGGCAAGAACTGCTCAGCATCATCCATAATGAATGTTCGCTGTGAATAAAGCCTAATTCCTTTTACCTTCTCCCTGTTCCAAAGATCAAAAGGAGCCGTTTCTGGCACATATAAAAGCATAGTATAGTCAACTTTACCTTCAACCTTATTATGAACCCATGCTAAAGGCTTGCCAGAGGTATGAGATAGTGAATTAAAAAAGTTTTCATACTGCTCATCATTAACATCTTTTTTTGCCTGTGTCCAAAGTGCCTTCGACTGATTAACAACTTCAAACTCAAACTCAATTGCAGCATTTTCTTTACGCTGTTCTTCAGTCTGTTCTTTTGCAACTTTCATTGCAATTGGAACGTCAATGTGATCAGAGTAAGTTGTGATTATTTTTCTTACATACCAATCCTGTAAGAAGTTATCCATATCTGACTTCAAGTGCAGCTGAATGGTTGTTCCAACTGGTGTATCCGCACTCGCAGGACTAATAACATAATCACCCTTGCCACTAGACTCCCATACACAAGGAGACTCATCTTGTGCAGAAGCTCTTTTAGTTGTGACTGTAACTTTATCTGCAATTACAAAAGTAGAGTAAAAGCCTACACCAAACTGTCCAATAAGTGAATCTAGGTTATCGCCAGAGTCTTGCAGTGATTTTAAATAATTTGCTGTGCCTGACCTAGCTATAGTTCCTAAATTATTAACTAACTCTTCTTGGGACATACCAATACCGTTATCTCGTATAGATAATATTTTTTCTTTTTGATCAAAATCTATCCAGATTTTAAAAGCTTCACTATCTGCTAATAATTCGCTGTTTTGCTTTGACTCATAACGCAGCTTATCTATAGCATCAGAAGCATTAGAAACCAATTCGCGCAATACAATGTCTTTATTACTATATACTGATTTTGCTAACAAACTTAATAATTGCTCAACTTCTGTTTGAAATTGCATAGTTTGCTTTTTAACTTTTTTATTCATAACCGTCATCGAATACTCCCCTATTAAATATGTATCATATATATATATTAGGGCACAGTATTACTTTTTCAAGAGCACAACCAATAAAAAATATAATATTTATTAAACGACATCATCGCTATCGACGCCATAGAACTTCATGGATTTACGTAATCGTCTTAGGGCTTTAATTTGGATTTGCCTAACTTTTTCTCTAGTAACGCCTAGATATTCAGATGCCTCTTCAAGTGTATGAGGGTCGTGGCCCTGCAAACCAAAACGTCTAACTATAACAACATGCTCTATTTCATCTAGTGTAATTAACCACTTATCTAGCAACTCTTTTATGTTATCATCTTCTATAACTTTATATGGGTTGTTTTCTTCTGGAGCAGATATTGTGTCTTGTAGAACAATATTGCTATCGGATTTTATAGACTTATCAAGCGAAGAAGCGCCAGCTTTTAATTTAAGAACCTTATTAATTTCTTCAATAGGCTTATCTATTTGTTTTGCGATATCATCAGCACTAGCCTCATGCTCTAAATCAGAAGCGAGCATATAACCTACGCGCAAATATGAATTAAGCTCTTTTATAACATGTACAGGCAAACGAACAGTACGACTCTGGTTCATTATCGCCCTTTCTATATATTGTTTTATCCACCAAGTAGAATAGGTAGAAAAACGAAAACCTTTTTCTGGCTCAAACTTGTTAATAGAATGCATTAAACCAAAGTTACCCTCTTCAACTAAATCTAAAAAAGCCATGCCTCTGTTTGTATAATTTCTCGCTATTTTAACAACTAAGCGCAAATTAGACTCAATCAACTTGCATCTCGCATCAGGGTCTCCTAAAACCGCTTTTTTAGATATTTCTTGCTCCTCTTCACGATTCAATACTTCATGAAAACCTATATCGTGCAAATATTTTGTCGTTGGGTTACTGATACTAGAGTGTGGTTCTTTTATCTCGCACTTATCATTATTATTATTTTTTATTTTGCTTTTCCCAGATTCAATTTCACTAGAATCGTCGTCTTTAAAATCAAGAATAGGGTCAGAATTTATTTCTTTTTCCATAGGTAATCTCCATATCAATCTATAATTAAGATTTAATTTTTGGCAAGTATATCAAAGGGTTAAGGGGCTTGCCATGCTTTCTCATTTCAAAGTGAAGCCTTTCTTTACCAAAGGGTGGGTGACCAACAACTGCAATAGTCTCACCTTGATTAACTCTTTGCCCTTCTTTCACCAGCACTTTATCATTGTAGCCATAAGCTGTTATAAAATCTCCGCCATGTTTTATTATAACAAGAGAACCAAAATCCCTTATACCAGACCCTGCATAGACTACAATGCCTTTAGCAGAAGATTTTACAGCAGCCCCATAATTTGCACCAATATCTATACCTCTGTGCAAACTTTCCTTAGTACTATTTTTTATAATGTTTTTTGATTGCACAGGCCAAGACCAGTGCAAAACTTTGTCACTTTTAGGTTTAGGACTAACTTTGTCTATAGTTATATTTGCTTTTTTTTCAGAATTAGCAATAACCTTAGGGACACTGACATGTAGCTGTGTTTTTTTGTTTTTTAATAATAAATCTAATTTCTGACCTACTGACAGGTTATATGGAGACTTTATGTTATTTAGTTGGGCAAACTCTCGGTAATCAAGTCCATAGTGCCAAGCTATGTAATAAAGGCTATCGCCAGGCTTAACAACGTAACTCTCACCATACTTTAGACCAGGAGATAAATCATAAACCTGAGCAGTACCAGCATCGAAATTATTTGATGAGCACGCAGCAATACCTAAAAGCAACAAAATCAAAATTTTTTTTGATAAATTTTCCACTTATAACCAGCCTTCTATATCTTTAATAGCACTATGCTCTGTCATATCAATATGTAATGGAGTAACAGAAATATACCCATCCCTTACTGCGGTAAAATCTGTATCTTTATCATAGCTACGTACTGCTCCAGGCCTGCCAATCCAATAGCAATCACGACCACGTGGAGATTTATATTTAATCATAGGCAATGATGGATCACGTCTGCCTAGACGAGTTACTTTTATTCCTTGCACATCAGTGTTTTCAGTATAAGGTATATTAATATTCAACACTGTATCTGTTTTTAACGGCTGTTCTAGATGTTTTATAACGATACGCTTCATATGCTCCAACGCTATATCATAGCTATTTGGCTTATGTGAATCTAAAGAAAATGCTAAAGCTGGAATTCCACATGTGCTAGCCTCAAATGCAGCAGCAAGTGTTCCTGAATATAAAACATCATCCCCCAAATTAGCGCCTAAATTTATACCTGAAACTACAAGATCAGGAACCACAGGCAATAAACCTGTTATAGCAAGATGAACACAATCTGCCGGAGTGCCTTGTACAGAAACTTTATTTTCACTAACCCAGTTTAAATGTACTGGATCCATCAAAGTCAAACATTGGCTTGTGCCACTTTTATCTCTATCAGGTACAACTACATAAACAGTGGCAAAATCACTTAGAACTCTCTCCATTAAGTCAAGAGCCTCTGAGTAAATTCCATCATCGTTAGATATTAAAATAACAGGCTTTTTCTTCATATAAATTCCCTTAAGTTAAAGAAATTATATACATATAATACTATATTCTCAAGATTAAATTTAACAGTTGCCTTTATTACACAAATCAAGTGAAAAATACAAAAAAGTGATGTCATCCTATTTAGCATGATATAAAACTATGATGCTATGGTTAAATTACTATCTAATTCGAATGACGGAGTGTGGGAGCAAGATTACTAGCGATGAAGCAATAACTGGGATGGCTGGATTGCGACGTCGCATGCGCTCCTCGCAATGACGGGGTG
>JABJPE010000072.1 GCA_018664045.1 Legionellales bacterium
CTGCAGACATAGAAAACTTAATATCATATGCTAAGGACTACATATCAGATGATGGTGAAATTAAAAAGGAAAAGAAGGCAGACATAAATAAAGAGAATATTGCTGCTTTAACGAACTTAAGAGAGTTACTTGTAAAAGTGGAAGACACTTATGCAGAAGGGAGAGAATTAGAGCCTGGTATAAAAAAACTGCAAAGACATATTGCGGTGCAAACAGGAACATCAACATCTAATATACGAGGCAGGCAGTCAGCAAGCCGCCAGCCAGCAAAAGGTCCTGTAGGGGCAAAGTTTAATCATCAAGTTACAGGTGATGGCGGTCACGATATTGCACCTGATGGTGGTGCAGAAGAAGGTATGAGAGGAGTTATAGGTGATTTGCACGGCAAATTTGGCATAGAAAAGAAAGTGCCCGATAGCAGTGGAGATGATACAGTCTCTCTTTCAAGTGATGCGGCATCTATTCCAAGTGACGCAAGTAATGATGCGAAACAGTATGACTTAGACCCTAAGGTCTTGAATCGTATAAATTCAGCAATAGATTCTAATAAATCCAGTGGCCTTAAAAAAGAAGATTTGGCACATATTTTCGCTAAAGGAAATCCTGACGTTGTAATGAGAGTTGCAGTTGAAATACATAAAAAAGCATATCCTTCCGTTGACCTCAGTAAAAACTTTGAAGGTCACAATTCCGCGGGGGAAAATAAAGTCTTTTACGCGCTGAAGTTATTGTTAACTGACCCTAATTCAAATGCTGGTCATATTAGTGGATATAAAGATGTTAGATCTAATGATTGGTTAACTAACTTTGGTAGCCGCAAGTTCTTAATAGGCTTTCATGACGGAAATAAAGACAGATTTACAAAAGTTTTCCAGGGGAACGATATAGAGGGCCTGAATAGAGGTTCATTATTTAATGATTTAGTTGAAGGCTGCGCCTCAACAAATAAAAGTGGTGGATCTAGGTTGAGTCTTTTTGTTGCTGGCAGGCCTTCAAGCAAAGATGAAAATAAGGCCATGGGAAATATAAAGAAGATCCTGGATGGGCCTTCCTCTTCAGGCCATGGCCATGGCAGATAGGAGGGCAATTATGTTGTTATTAAACGTAGTGAAGCCCTTTTTTTACAGTAATTATATTTATATGTGCTATATATATAACAGTAACAAAGTTTTGGAGAGATAAAATGCCTAAATTAGATGAAAAAATTAAAGAAATAAAAGGCTTAGAGGTTTTAAAAATAACTAATGAAGAACTTAATGATTTTAGGTTGATGTTTGAGATGGATTTAAATAATGAACTGAAAGCGGGGCAAGGCATGTATAAAACTAATGCAGGAGTTGCTCTCTATTTGGCTTCTATGGATAATCTGAAAGATGATTATATGGCTCGTGGTCCTGTATTATCTGCTCATCAAACGGTGGGAGAGCGTATAGGGCACTATGTTGAACAAGGAAAAATTGGAGATTTTGAATTTAAGGTTGATTCAGATTTTTTAAAGGTATTTGCTATTATGGATAAGCTAGTAAAGAGCGAGGTAGATATGATAAGTCATTGCGTAGATGATGATAAATCTAAAACTATTTTAGAGCTTGTTAAGCTTGATCCAAAGGTCGCCGATATAGTATATAAAAATGATCAATTTGGATCTTTGTTGAATAGTCTTGACTTGGGCAAATTAGATCATATTTCTAGTGATATTGGTCCTGAATATAGTCCTGGAGTTATAAAGTTATCTGAATCCCAGCAATTTTTAGGAAACAAGTTGGGTCTTAATGCTTTAAAGGGCGCACCAGTTGAGTTGTCAAAAGTAGCTGCAATTGAATCTATTGGGGAAAAAACAGGCCGTTCATTATATAAGTTAATGAAGGAAGTAGGGGGATTGAGCGAAGGCAAAATTCAAAAATTGCTTGTGGAAAAGGATGGCGCAATAAATAAGGATGTAAAGAAGGTATTTGAAGAGTTATCAAATATTAAAAGTGAGTCAAAAGGTAGGTTTGGGCTCTTGGGTGGGGGTGAAGGAGATAAAGCAATTAGCTCACGTAGTATAATAAAAAAATCTATTGATATAGATGTCAGTCCGCAAAGTGGACCTCCAAAACAGTAGCTCCATTATTAATTTATTGCCATTTAAAGTTTTGTTATTTAGCCTATTAAGCAATGTTTTCTGGCCAAGTAATAGGCATAAGTAAAAATAATAAAAAGCATAATGCCATGCTATAAATAAAATTAACTGGGATAAATATGCAAGAACTTAGAGAGTTTCTTAAAATTCTAGATAGTAATAAAGATATAGACTCTTTTTGTATCTCTATAGGGCGGCAGCTACAATGTTATGAGGGTGATAACATGCACCCCTTGAATTCTTTAAATAGTGGCGCTTATATGGCTTTAGCTTCAGAAGGTCAGATAAGGAGGTGCGTGGGAGAGGGTGGTAATAATATTTCTGAGAGTGTTTATTTGTATCTATCTAAGGTGGTTAGGCCAAATATAGAAAATAGTGATGCAATAAATCGGGAGTTAAGTTTGTATTTTCTACAGGCTGAGTTTTTAGTTGGCTTCCATAGTTTAAATAGCAATAGATTTAAAGATGTATTTTTGCTTAATGATAAATATTTGTTCAAAATTTTTATGAGATATATTGACAAAGGTCTTGGTCCCCCTAGTGCCATGGGGTTTTCTGAAAAATCAGCTTTTTATGAAATATTGCAAGATATGGGTGATATGTCTTATGTTGATTCTTTATATTCAAATAATGAGGTACAGGGCTTTTTAGTTTGTTTTGATGTAGATCAAGTTATAGCTTTTAATGATCTGCTAAATCCTGATGCATCTTCTGGAGGGGAGGGCTTTACAGCTGAAGAGCAAAAGCATTTAATTTTGCGCGATAATTTTTCATCAATTGGATCTATTGTTGACTTGCAGGAGATTGTTGCGGATAAGTTAAATCATTCTGGTGTTGAGAGCTTAAAAATATGCCAAGAAAATACTAAGTTGATAGATTTGCTTTATAGACTTGCACAAGATAATAGATCTGCTGGTTTATTTGGAAGGAGTGGTTTATTTTTTAATAAAAGTGATGCTGCAGATAAGATAATTAGTTTTTGTAGTAGATCCGGCCCCACTCACCTACCTTATAAATGAATTGATTTTTACGTATAAAGGTGGCTTTTAAAGCCCTAAAGAGTGGTTTTTATTGCTGGGTATTTGAGTGTGCTATAAATATTATAATTGTTTATAATAGGAGTCGGATCATGTCTTTTAATAATGAAGATAAAAAAATGTTAGTAGACCATTTTACGGTTAATCAACTAGAAGCTATGAATTATATGGTTGGGAATTCTCACACATCAGAATCTGATAAAGATTATTATGTGGATGAAATAGCTACGCAAGTAGATAGCTTGTCTGATTTAAAGATTAAGATGGACGAGGCTTTAGGCCGTGTTGATATAGACTATGACGTTAGTGTATTTTCCGGTGGGAATGATGAGGTCGTTAATAACGAAGATTTAGATAAAACTAAAGAGGGACTGCAGAAAATCAATGATTCACAGCCATCTCGTGGTTTTCATCCTTTCTTTTCAGATAAATCTAAGGAAGGTAGTAAGTCAGAAAATATTGAGTCTCTTATTAATTCGATTAACAAGCCAGTAGAAAAGTATATCCCGCCAGGTCAGTGAGCTTTTATTTAGATGATAAAATGTATGAATGATATTGCCAGTAGTAAGAGTGATAGTGTTTTAAGTAATTTTTTTTCGTCGAGCTTTTTATTAATATTAATACCAATTTTTATAGTCAATGGTGTTATTAATATGCTTGTGATAATCATTGGCCAGAAAATATCTCCTATAAAATAAGGACTGGGTATTTCTGGTATTGGGTCAATAAATATCCAGCTAGTTGCAGCGGTAGATATTATTAACGTTGATATACTACACTTGGCTGCTGATTTATACTTTGAGTAACCAGCTTTAAGTTGAAGTGGAAACAAAAATATAGCTCCACTCATTCCAAGTAATGATGCTGTAAAGCTAACAGGTATGAATGTTATCGGTAGAATTTTATTTAAAAATAATTTATTTGTGTTTTCTTCTTTTCTGAAAAAATAATATATAGCTAATGTTATTAAAGAAAAGCCAAATATCAAGTTGAGAGTTTTATTTTCTATGGCCCTGACAGCCCAGCCTCCTAGAAATGACCCTGGCACTAAAGTGATAACTCTAGTTAATAAGTCTTTTTTTGACCATTCTATGTCGTGCTTGCGCAGCCACAATGCCGTCATGCTGGAGAATATTATACAACCTAGGGAGGTGTTGTTAGCAATTAACATGCTTTGATTAAGTTCTGGATAATACTGTTTTAAAATTATATTTGTTATTGGTACAAAGAAAATTCCACCACCGATGCCAAACATACCAGACAAAACACCAGTAATCATTGGTACTACAATTGCTGCAATAACTATTAAGTAATCTTCTAATATAAGCATGGTTTTTTAATCACTATGTTAAAAATATATATTCTATCTTGTAATATTGTATTTGTACAAAGATATACCTATGTCGTTTGTTTTTTTAAGTTATCAATAGTGCCGCGAATGGCTTTGTTATTCGTTGTTTATATGTTATATTTTTATCCTGGATTTTATGTTTTTGGTATGGATTACAAATGCTGCAGGTTAATTTATTTTCACGCAAAGACCTTGTTGATGCTCCGGCACCTAATTATTGGGACATATTGGCATTTATATTTATTAGTGCTGCTATTTTTGCAGTAGCATGGTTGCTACAGCAAATGGCTGTGCCTTTTAGCTTTGGTCGGCCAATTAATATTGATCTTAATCCCACAAGTTTGCCTGGATATTGCCTACGAAGTGTGATGCGTATTTGTTTGGCATTAGTGGTTTCGATTATATTTACTTTTATTTTTGGTGCGGCGGCGGCGAAGAGCAAGCTCGCTGAGCGTATAATTATTCCATCCATTGATGTACTGCAATCAGTTCCAGTTCTTGGTTTTTTATCTGTTGGTGTTTGGGGTTTTTTAACTTTATTCCCTGGTAGCTTACTTGGGCCAGAGTGCGCTGCTATTTTTGCACTATTTACTGCTCAAGTTTGGAATATGACCTTAAGTTTCTACCAGAGTTTGTGTTTAATACCTAAAAGTTTGCGTGAGGCCAGTGTCATTATGCATTTATCAGTTTGGCAGAGGTTTTGGCGTTTGGAGGTTCCTTATGCCATGCCATCTTTATTATGGAATATTATGCTGTCAATTTCTGCTAGTTGGTTCTTTATGGTCGCATCGGAGGCAATAGACGTTAATAACCATGTTATAATGCTGCCTGGAGTTGGCTCATACATTGCTCTTGCCATAAAAAATGCTAATATGACGGCAGTTTGCTGGGCTGTTTTTGCTATGCTAGCTACAATTATTATTTATGACCAGATATTATTTCGCCCAATAATGCAGTGGGGAGAGAAGTTTCGTCCAGCTAATCATGCTGAGGAAATGCAACCTTCTTTTATAACTAAAATCCTATCAAGGGCTAGATTTATACAGTTCTTTTTCATGTTTTTAAGGAGAATATTTTCTTATGCTGTAATGCTGCCATCAGCTATAAAAATAAATAAAAGCAAACGTCAAGAGTCTTTTATTATTGGCATTTGGCCAATCATTAGTCGTTTAGGGGGGCTTTTGGTTTTGATAATGCTTGCGGTGTCTGTTTATTTTATATTCAATTTCTTTTCTAGCTCCATTACTATGGCTGATGTAAGAGAAACATTATGGCTGGGTGCTGTATCTACATTTAGAATTTTTATACTAGTTGTTCTTTGTATTATTGTTTGGTTGCCAGTTGGAGTTTGGATTGGGCTTAGACCTTATGCGGCACGAAAAATACAGCCTGTGATTCAAATATTATCTGCTTTCCCAGCCAATTTGCTATTTCCTTTTTTTGCAACTTTAATTATTAGCTATGATTTAAATAAGAATATATGGCTGTCACCTCTGATGATTTTAGGTACGCAGTGGTATATTTTATTTAACGTTATCGCGGGTGCGGTGTCGCTGCCGGAAGAGCAGAAGTATGCGGTGGCTTCTTTGGGTTTGCCACGTATTCTGTGGTGGCGTAGGTTTATTTTGCCAGGGTTGTTGCCACACCTAGTTACAGGTGCTATGACAGCCACAGGTGGTGCTTGGAATGCTAGCATCATCGCTGAGGCTATTAATTGGGGTGGGGTACAGTTATATGCAACTGGGCTTGGCGCTTATATTGCATATAATACAAAGGCTGGTAACAGTGTTAATATGGCTTTGGGTATTGTGGTGATGTGTTTCTATGTATTATTAATAAATAGAATTTTTTGGCAGCCTTTATATCATTTTTCACAGCGACGCTGTCAAACAGAGGGATAGCAGTTATGGCTAAACAAGTTCAGAAAAAACCAGTATTAGTTTTGGAGAATGTTTCTAAATTTTTTACGCAGCGTGATCGGCAAAAATTATTAGTTTTAGATAATTTAAACTTGTCGTTATACCCAGGTGAAGTTGTTGCTTTGGTCGGGAAGTCTGGCTCGGGCAAGTCTACTTTATTGCGGATTATGTCGGGCTTAATTAAACCAAATAATGGTAGGGTTCTGTGGCATGATGAAGATGTGGCGTCTCCTTTTAAAGGCTTGAGTATGGTTTTTCAAGACTTTGCTTTGCTACCATGGTTGACGGTGCTACAAAATGTTGAATTGGGATTGGAGGCGCTTGGGGTTGACAGAAAAGAACGGCGCGAGAAAGCGTTAGAGGCTATTGATATGGTTGGTATGGATGGTTTCGAATCGGCTTATCCAAAAGAGCTTTCAGGGGGTATGTGCCAGCGTGTTGGCTTGGCTAGGGCTTTGGTGGTGGATCCTGAGATAATGTTGATGGATGAGCCATTCTCGGCGCTAGATGTTTTAACTACTGATAATCTTCGTAGTGATTTATTATCTTTATGGCAGGGTAAAAAAACTAACTTAAAAAATATTCTTATAGTTACTCATAATATTGAAGAGGCAGTATTGTTGGCAGATAGGATTTTAATATTTAGCTCCAACCCAGGTGCTATTAGGGCTGAGGTTAAGGTTAATCTAGATCATCCTCGTGCTGATAATGAGGTTGGTGTGCATGAGGTTATGGATGAAATCTACCATCAGCTTTCTTTATTGCATGATCCGCATAAAATAGCAGGGGTTAGATATAAGAATATTGGACTGCATTATAGGCTGCCTAAAGTTGAGATTTCTGAGCTTAGTGGGTTAATTGAGACACTAGATTCTAGTGAATATGCTCGCAAAGCTGATTTAGCAGATTTAGCAGAAGATTTACATTTGGACATTGATGATCTATTTCCGCTTACAGATGCACTAGAAATTTTTCGTTTTGCTTACATTCAGGATGGAGCTTTATTTTTAACTGATCTTGGGAATAGGTTCGCTTGCGCAGAAATTTTGGAGAAAAAAGAGATTTTTGCAAAGCAGTTGTTGAATCATGTGCCTCTAGCTAGGCATATTCGTCGTGTTTTAGATGATCGTTATAATCAGTGTGCTACAGAAGACAGGTTCTTATCTGAGTTGCAAGATAGTCTTACTGAGAGTGCGGCTGATGAGGTTTTAAAGGTTTGTATTGATTGGGGTAGGTTTGCTGAAATTTTTGCTTATAGCGTAAATAGCGGCATATTGAGTCTTGAGGATCCAAATTAGGCTTGTTTTGCTGAGTTTGTACTTATAAATTCATTGTTAATGAAATCAAGGCATTTTTTTAGGTGTTTGTTTGTTATGTTGGTAGTGTAGTCTTGCAGATTGTATACAGACCCAATATCCTTTAGTAGGCACATTTTTATATGGCTGCCACTGTTTTTTTTGTCATATTTGAGGTTCTCAAAAAAATTATTATCATCAAGCGCGTGGGGTAGTTTGTTTGCAAGCTCTTTAAAGTAATAGATTATTAGTTTGAAAGTGTTTTTTGTCATTATACCCATTTCATATGAGATGTATGCCTCACATATAATTCCTAAAGCGACAGCTTGGCCATGGCTTACTTGGTAGTTGTAGCTGGTTTCAATACTGTGCCCTATGCTGTGCCCAATATTTAAGCTTTTACGTATGTGTTTTTCATGGGGGTCTTGATTTACAGTGCTGTTTTTCACGTTGCAGCTGTTTTTTATAATGGTTAGCAATTCCTCTGTGTTTAAAGTTTTTTGTTGGTAATAATTAAAGGCTATTTCTAGTTCTGTTTTGTTTTGCAATAGCGCGTGTTTTAGTGTTTCGCTCCAGCCATCTAGCCATTGTTGTTTAGCTTGTGTTTTTAGAAAGGCTGGGTCTATGTATACCGCGCTTGGGCTACTTATTGTGCCTATTTGATTTTTGGCAAATTTAGTGTTGATGCCTGTTTTGCCGCCAATAGCAGCATCGGTCATCGCTAGCATTGTAGTTGGTATGTATACTACTTTGACTCCTCTTAGATAGGTTGCTGCAACAAAGCCGGTTATGTCGGTGATGACTCCGCCACCAAAGGCAATTAGCAGGCTGTCTTTGCAAAAGTTGTTTCTTTGAAGGAAGTCTTCGATATTGGCTTTTGTTTCCCGGTTTTTGTGCTGCTCTCCTGCTGGAATTGTATAGTGAATAAGGTTCGTGTGTTTATTAATGTGCTTACAAAAATCTTGTAGGTATAGTTTTGCAATGTTGCTATCTGTTATTACTGCAGTTTGGCGGTAATTTGCTGCAATTTTTTTGCAGAAATTATTGGTCATTACTGTGCCTAGCTTGATTTCTATATTATAAGGTTTCGGTGAGGTGGCTATTATGATTGTCATTTTGTATTCTACTTAATTTATTTGTAAGGTACGCATCGGCGAGGGTTATGAGGCACATGGATTTTACTACTGCTGCAGCTCTGATTGCAACACATGGGTCGTGGCGGCTATTCTCTCCTAGCTTAAATTCTGTTTTAGCCCCTGCGGTGGTAACAGTTTTTTGATTTATTTTTATGCTAGATGTTGGTTTGAAGCCAACTTTGCCGTAAATATCGGCGCCTGTGCTGATTCCCCCAAGAATGCCGCCGCAATTATTGCTAGTGTGGATGACTTTGTTGTCTGCATTTAGATCCCATGGGTCGTTGTTTTCTGATCCTGTTGTAGTGCTTGCGCTAAAGCCGGCTCCTATTTCAAATGCTTTGCTTGCGGGGATTGACATCATTGCGTAGGCAAGTTTTGCTTCTAGCTTTTCGTATACTGGGTCTCCCAGTCCTGCAGGGGCGCCGGTTATGATAAACTTTACTACTCCGCCTAGAGAGTTGCCATTTTTTTGTGCAGAGCTCAGTGCGCTTATCATTGCTGTGCTAGTTTTTGGATTTGGGCAAAAGACAGGGCTTTCTGTGATTTTATCTATTTCTTTAATGCTTGGAGTATAGTTTTCAGGAATTGAGACATTGCCGATTGAGTCGAGGTATGTGTGTACTTTTATGTTTGTGTTGTGGCTAAGTAGTTGCGCAGCTACCGCTCCTGCTGCAACTCGGCAGACTGTTTCGCGCGCAGATGCGCGCCCACCACCATTGTGGTCATAGACGCCATATTTAGTTAAATAGGTAAAGTTAGCATGCCCAGGGCGTAAAACATGGCTTATTGCCGAGTAGTGCTCTTTTTTTGCGTCTTTATTGCGAAAAAGCATAGATATTGGCGCTCCAGTACTTATGCCTTCAAATATGCCTGATAAAATTTCAGGGTTGTCTTGTTCTTGGCGTGGTGAGGTTAGTTGTTTGCCTGGTTTACGCCATTTTAGATGTTCTTCTATAATTTTTTTATCTATTTTTATGCCAGCTGGAACACCATCGATTACAACGCCAACAGCGCTTCCGTGTGATTCACCCCAGGTTGTTATACGAAAATGATTGCCAAATGAATTGCTTGCCATATTTATTCTCCTTACAAATTATCGTATATTATACAGATAATTTCTAGTTATTACGGATTAAATATGGACTTTAGTATTACAGCAAATAAATTAACCGGTGGTGAGGTAGGGGCCTCTTCTTCTAAATCACAGAGCCAAAGAGCGCTGCTTTTGGCTGCTATGGCCTCTGGAAGGAGTGAGCTGGTTAATGTTTTAGCTTCGCCAGACACATTTGCCATGAAGGCTGCCTGTGAGGCTATAGGTGCTAAGTTTGTGAGAAATAGTGGTGGTGTTTTGTGTGTTGAAGGTGTCTCAGGCTTGCCGCATATGATAGATACTACTATAAATGTTTGTGGTTCTGGGCAGGTTTTGCGTTTTTTCTCTGCTGTAGCTTTATGTGTTGAAAACAATTTCAGTGTGGTGGGAGATTCTTCTGTTAGCAGTTTGCGCCGCATGTGTGATTTTGTTGGGGGTGTTAGTGCGTTGGGTGTGAGCCATACTTATTTGCGTAAGCCAGGTTATGCTCCTATAAGTTTTTCTGGGGTATTATCGCCTGGGGTTACCTCAGTTTCTGGTTGTGATTCCCAGGTTGTATCAGCTCTTATGTTGGCCGCTTCATATTTAGATGGGGTTACAACTATTAAAGTTAGCGATCCTGGTGAGCAGCCTTGGGTTGATTTAACCCAGGCTTGGCTGCCTGGCGCTGTAAAAAAAGCTCAACTTAAAGATGGGTTGCATTACACAGTTATTGGCGAGAGGCAGAAGGCGCCTTTGCAGTATAGTGTCCCTGGTGACTTTAGCTCGATTGCTTATTTGGTAGCAGCTGCTGCAATAGTTGGTGTTAAGCTCACGGTCTCTGGTTTGGATTGGGATGATTTGCAGGGCGATAAAATTTTTATAGATACTCTCATTAGCATGGATGAAAATAAAGTAATAGAGAAAACTCCAGCTGGTTTATGCGTGCATGGTAAGGCCCGCTTTGTTGCAGATATGACTATAGATGTTAATGATTGTATCGATATGGTAACTATAGTTGCGGTTATAGCTTGTTTTGCCGTTGGAGAAACAAAAATAACTGGGGCAGGGATAGCTAGGCAAAAAGAAAGTGACAGACTGTTAGCAATGGGGGCTGAGCTTAAGAAAATGGGGGCTAATATTCAGGTTAATGATGACGGTTTTGTTATAGTTGGGGGGGCTTTGTTTGGCGCTGATCTGCTAAGTTGGTCCGATCATAGGGTTGCAATGGCATTATCTGTTGCCGCTTTAGGTGCTCAAGATGACTCTATTATTAGAGGCGCTGATTGTGTTAAAAAGAGTTACCCAGGTTTTTATAGTGATTTAATAAAATTAGGTGCGGGCATTGAAGTTCTATAGTGCTGCTGTTGCAGAGCTAGAGCAATTAGCCGCGCAGCATAAAGATAAAAGTATAGTTTTAATTGGGCCACAAAATATTGGCAAGACAACTATTGGCAGGCTTACTGCGGCTCAATTAGGTTATGCATGCATCGATAGCGATGATTTGATGCTGGAGTATTATAATAAAGAAAAGCGCTGTAATATCGCAAATATAAAATTGTTGTATAAAAAATTAGGTTGGTATCGGTTTCGCCAGCTAGAGAGGCGAATTATTAAAAGTATAAATTTTTCTGAGATTAATTTAGTTGTAAGCTTAGGTGGTGGCGCACATTTATATTCTTTTGGTAGCTTGTTTAGACTGCGCCCTGCGGTTCTGGTCCTTTTGTATAATTGGCGGCAATTGCGGCTTCCCCGCCTTTTAAGGGTGGTTGCTGGTTATGTCCTAGCTTATCGCCGGATTTTTCTTGTGGATCGGTAGTTCCCTCAGGGTTTAACACTTCTTGGCTTCTTTCGTTCGGTTTTTCAGGGGTAGTGGCGTCGTCGCAATTTACCTGAATGCCATTTGCATTTTGTTTTGATTCTTCTTGGCTTCTTTCGTTCGGTTTTTCAGAAGTAGGGTCGTTATAATTTATCTGCATGTTATGTGGATTTATTTCTGATGCTTTATAGCTTGATATTGTTGTGCCAACAAAGCTCATTATTATGCTAGCGATAACGAAAGCAGTATAAAATGGTGGTTGTAGAATAGTTAAGGCGGAGCAGATGGCTATTAAAATAGCTGTTATAATTTGTGCGCCCATAGTGAATTTTTCTTCTGCTCCTGAGTACTGTGCTTTTTTCATTAGTAATTGGTGAGTACTTAACATATAAAAGTATGCAGCAAAGATGGCGATGATGGTCATTGTAGCTGGTAGTCCAAAGCTTGCGCTAAGCAATTTAATAGGGGCACTGATCCATGGTAGTGAGGCCACAGATGGTAAGGACCCATGGCATAAGTAGTGCAGGCCTGTGTAGCTAAGTACGCCGCATATCACCGCAATTAAAGCATTGATAATCTTGCCAAATATTTCTGTTGCTGGCGTTATGTGTTTTATAATATCTTTGCCAAAATGTTTTACATTTATGACAAATATCCTGGTTTCAGTGTATACATCGATATTAATGTCTATTATTTTTTTTGCAGTATCCTTCTTTCCTAGTTGTGTAGCTATTTCTGTTGCTATGTCAAAGCATGCTCTGGTCAATACTAATGGGACATGTATTGCAAAGTGTTTAACCATGCCAAAGCCAATATAAAGCGCCATCTTTATAATGTATTTAATAAGCTCACCAGGGTATAGGATTATGTTTGTTGGCATAAGAACCGAGCCAATAGTACTGCCTATTATGCTTTTTCTGGGGCTGTTTATAAAATCCCCTATAGCAAGTAGTGGTTTAAAGTTAATCATTACTAGCCCTAGGATTAACCACCTTCCGCATATATCGGCCATTGGCGTGCTGGCTATCATGCTGGCACTAAAGATTAATATTAGGAAGAATATAAAAGAATCAATTGGGTGGTCTTTTATATATTCAATGGTAGCTATTGTTGCTGAGCTATAGCCTCGGGTTGTTATGTCAGCTATTTGTAGAATAACCAATCCTATAAGCCAGCCGGTGCAAATAGCGGCAAATAGAAGCCCAGAGCTGGGGTTGGCTATGCCAGTTAAAAAATATATAACAACCTTATGCGCTAAAGTTGGCAGAAATGGTGTTAAAATATCTATGGTGAGAATAGTATATATTGTTGTGAAGGTAAGCATTGCTATAGGGCTTTTTAGACCTATCAAATAAAACTTATCAAGAAACAAATCTATGGCTTGCCAGAGCCTTGCAATAGGATTTATTTTAAATGGCTTGAATTTTTCTTGTTGTTTTGGCTTTTCTTTTGTTGAGTTTGTTTCAAGTGATTTAATCATTCCTATGGATATGCCCAATAAAATAGGGATTGTTATATAAAGCGCCGGGTAGTAGTGCACGCCTAATAAAAAAGCTGTTTTAGTTACAATGTTGGTTCCGATGATGGTGGAGCTGAGAAAAAATATAGAGCATATAGATAAGGCTGCGTAAAGTGCAGTTTCATAGGGTTTGTTTTCAATAAAGTCAGCTATTTTTCCAGGGACTGAAGCTAGAAACCAGTGTTTTTCCCTTATTTTTTTAGCTTCAGACAGCGGTATTAACTTTTTTATTTCTGGTGTTAAGTGTCTATATAGCAAAATAACCATAGAAGATACTATTATTACTGTAAGAATAAGCGGGGCTCCAAGTTTTATTCCTAAATACGCCATAAGGTCCGCAATATATAGGTAGCTAATGGTGGCTAATATTGTCGCAATTATCAATGTTGCAAGCAGTTCTGTTGTTGTCTTTTCTTGTTGTTTTGCTTCTTGTGATGGATAGATAATACCTATTTTTTTTTCATCATTTTCACTGCCGTCCAGGATTATTGGCATGTCCTCTTTTGGCGTGATCTCTGTCTTGTTTGTGGGTTTAAAGTTTTCTATTTCTGAATCTGCGCTCTCGATTTCATCAAGGGCTAGTGTTATTGAAAGTGTATTGTTTGGCTTATCTACTTTTAATTTTTTTAATTCTTTTCTTATTTTGCCTAATATGAGCGCTAGATCTTTTTTTAATTTTTGTAGTTCTTTTTGTTTATCATTTGCTGTAATTAATTTTTCTTGCTGTATTTTTATTTTTATTTCATCGAATGCTTCTGTTATTGTTTTTGCAGTGATAATGCTGCTATTAATTTTCGCAATGTGTTTTAAAACTTTGCCAGATATTAAGTGTTGGTTACATTCATCATAGCCAGATTCCATAAGGCGTAGTGAGGTGTTTTTATCGGGTGACGTATATGTTATTTTTGAATCAGATCTGTTGGAATTTGCTTTTGTCATCGATTTTGTTTGCTTGGGCAGGTTAAACAAGGCTAAACCATACATGGAAATGCATGTTTTTACAAGTTTTTTGTGTTTTTTTTGTTGGTGTTAGGTGAAATTTAATATTTTTATGGTATAATGCTCCTAAATTTTATTGAATTTAAAGTGTAGAGGGTACTATGATTGCGAATGAAGGTGTTGAAATAAGGTCTATAGCTGATTTTGCTGAGCGTTCATATTTAGATTATTCCATGTATGTTATTTTAGATAGGGCTTTACCCCATCTTGCTGATGGTTTAAAACCTGTGCAACGCCGTATTATTTATGCGATGAGTGAGCTTGGCCTTAAAAGCACGTCTAAATATAAAAAATCTGCACGTACTGTTGGTGATGTGTTGGGTAAATTTCATCCTCATGGTGATCAATCATGCTATGAGGCTATGGTTTTACTTGCTCAGCCATTTTCGTATAGATACCCACTTATTGATGGGCAGGGAAATTGGGGTTCGCTTGATGATCCAAAATCATTTGCGGCTATGCGTTATACGGAAGCTAAATTATCAAAATATGCCCAAATTTTACTAAGTGAGCTCGGTGAAGGTACCGTCGACTGGCAGTTGAACTTTGATGGTACGTTGCAAGAGCCATGCCTATTGCCCGCTCGTTTACCAAATATGCTGTTAAATGGTGCATCAGGAATTGCCGTTGGCATGGCAACAGATATCCCGCCTCACAATATGGCAGAAGTTGTGGCAGCCTGTGTATATATTTTAGAGAACGATGAAGTTACTACCGCAGATGTTCTTAACTTTATCCAGGGCCCAGATTATCCTACAGGTGGGCAAATAATAACAAGTAAGGACGAAATAACAGAAATATATCGTTTGGGGCGTGGTTCTATTAAAGTTAGGGCTAAGGTAGTAAAGGAAAAACAGCAGCTTGTTATCACAGAGTTGCCTTACCAGGTTTCAGCAAGTAAAGTGATGTTACAGATAGCTGAACAAATGCGTGCAAAAAAGCTACCTATGTTAGCTGACATTAGAGATGAATCAGATCATGAGACACCAATTAGAATTGCACTAGTTCAGCGCTCTAACAGAGTCGATCAAGACGAGTTACTTTCGCATTTATTTGCTTCAACTGATTTGGAAAAATCATATAGAGTAAACTTAAACGTTATTGATTTGAAGCGCTCCCCAAAAGTAAAAGGTATATTGCAAATATTGAATGATTGGGTAGGTTATCGGATCATTACCGTAACTAAAAGGTTAAATTTTCATCTAGATAAAATTAATGCTAGACTGCATATATTAGAAGGATTATTAATTGCATACCTAAATATTGATGAAATTATTCATATTATCAGACATGAAGATGAGCCAAAAAAAGTTTTAATGGCGCGTTTTAAGTTAACCGAAATACAAGCGGATGCTATTCTAGATACAAAGCTAAGGCACTTGTCACGCTTAGAAGAGGAAACTATTAGAGCTGAGCAGGATAAATTGCAAGAGGAAAAAGAGCGCCTGCAAAATATATTATCTAGCAAGTCTAATTTAAAAAGCTTTGTAAAAAAAGAAATTAAAGCAGATGCAAAACTATTTGCCGATGCAAGGCGTAGTGAGATTAAAGAGGCATCTCAAGCAAAAATACTAACGCATCAGGCAAAGAATATTCCTGTAGAGCCGGTAACTATAGTGCTTTCAAAGAAAGGGTGGGTCAGAGTTGCTAAGGGACATGATATTGATCCTGCCGGTTTAAGTTATAAAGCCGGTGATGGTTGTGGTCAGGTTGTGTTAGGTCGCAGTGATTGTCCCGTAGTGTTTTTAGAAAAAGGTGGTAGAAGTTATACCTTATACTCAGATCAACTACCGTCTGCAAGAGGCCAGGGCGAGCCATTATCGAAGCATTTTGCTTTAAACCCTGGTGATGAGTTTGTTGATATTTTAATGCAGCCAACGGCAACAAAAACTCTATTGCTATCTAATTTAGGATATGGGTTTGTTACCGATATTGCTTCTTTGGTCACTAGAGGCCGCAAGGGTAAGCACATATTGTCTTTGTCCAAAGGGGCTCAAGCACTGAGACCTATTATAATAACTAACCCAGAATCTAATAAAGTTGCTATTGCAACAAATGTTGGAAGGTTGTTGATATTTGATTTTTCAGAGTTGCCGCAATTAACTAAGGGTAAGGGGAACAAATTAATATCGATACCTAAGGCTGCTTTTGAGAAAGAAGAAGAGTTTGTTGTCGCTGCTATTTGTTTTGCGGTTGATGAAGTTTTAGAAGTGGTTTCTGGAAAAAGAATTATGGTTATTAGAGGCGATATTCTAGATGGCTATAGTGGTAATAGAGCTCAAAGAGGAAAATTTTTACCACGCGGATTTCGAAGGGTAGATGCTTTTAGTATAAGAAGTCCTGCAACTAAAGATGAGCCCATAGACTAAATATAAATAGCTATTAAAGTAATAGTTGTATACCCTAATTATGTAAGTTTTTTATTTAAAATAAGGCGTTTTTATGGAAGATTATGGGGTGATATTAGAAAAGGATGAGCAGGTTATATCTGTTAGTCGTTTGCACTGGATTTATTTTAAAGGCTGTTTGTTAACATTTTTACTAAGTTCTTTTGTTATGTTTTTATTATATTATGCTCCTGTCTTTAGTGATTTAATTATTTTTGGGATAAAATTAAAAGATGTTTTGCAAACTTTATTATTTGTTTTTGTTTTAATTAGTTGCGCTGACTCATATCTTAATTACCAAGCGTCTTTTTATATGATCACGAATAAGCGTGTTATAATATGTTCAGGTTGGATAATAAAAAGCATGCGTGATATTATGCTGCACCGAATTGAGGGAGTTAGAGTGGTTCAGAGTTTAACTGGTCGAGTTCTAAATTTTGGTTCTGTTGTATTATTTGGCATGGGAACATGTGTTGATAGTTTAATTTTATTACCAAGCCCATTTGTATTCCGTGCGAAGATTCAAGAGTATGTGAATAAAAAATCCTCAGTAACGACAAGTTAGGTAATTATGTTAAAGCCAATTTATGGAGCAATCTTACTTATAGCGGGAACATCTATTGGTGCTGGCATGTTGGCGTTGCCAGTTAGCACTGCGCAGCTTGGGTTCTTCCCTGCGGCATCTTTGATGATTTTGTCTTGGTATATAATGTATTTATCAGCGCTATTATTGCTAGAGGTGAGTTTATGTCATGAAAGTGGTGCAAATATAATTTCCATGTCTGGTAATTGCTTTGGTATTGTTGGTAAAGTTTTTGCTTGGACTGTATATTTATTACTTTTATATGTTCTAACTACGGCTTATTTATCTGCTATCAGTGATCTACTGCAAGACATAGTAGTATCCGTATTTCATATATATTTATTGCAATGGGTTTTTGTTGTGACAACAATATGTTTCTTTTGTTCGCTATTATACTTAGGAACTACATTAATAGATAAGGTTAATCGTATACTTATGTTTGGTTTGGTCTTTAGTTTATGCGCCTTGGTTGCTAGTTTTATAGGTAATACATCTCAGGGTGATGTTTTTGTTTATAGTTGGCTAGGATCCGAAAAAGCATTGCCTATTTTAGCTACATCATTTGGGTTCCATATTATTATTCCAAGTTTAAGGAGTTATTTAGATAGTAATGTTAAAGACTTGAAGCGTGCTATATTAATAGGGAGTTTAATCCCTTTAGTTATTTATTTGCTGTGGCAATTTTTGGTTTTTTCATCTATACCTATGTTTGGAAAAAGTGGGTTATTGCAATTATGGAATAATGGTGAGGTGACTCAGCTTATAGATGTTTTATCAGCATCCTTGCATAGCTCTATTTTTGCTACGGTTATAAATATATTCTCATTTTTTATAATTTCCACTTCATTTTTAGGGGTGTCACTTAGCTTATTTGATTTCCTAGTAGATGGTTTGAAATTAAAAAACACACAATTATCTAATTTTTCAATTTTATTGTTGGCGTTTATTCCGCCTTTGTTGTTAGTTTTGCTAAATTTTAAAAGTTTTTTTATTGTGCTAAGTTATGCCGGTGCTTTAGTTGTGCTGTTACTGTGCACTCTACCATTAGGTATGGCTATGGTGTGTCGCTATAGGAATGCTTCACAGCCGCATATTTTTGTTGGTAGTGTCGGCATGTTTTTGGTCGGGTTTTTCTCATTTATAGTACTTATGTTTGAGTATTACGCCC
>JABJPE010000073.1 GCA_018664045.1 Legionellales bacterium
CTATCTGCTGCAATCCCAAGACTTGCAACAATAGCATATACCGCCAAATAATTTAAAACCTGAAAATCAGGCATTAACGGCAAATCAGATCTAGCAATAATCCTGGTAATACCATGCATTAAATACTCACAACCAGCTATAATTGCAACTCCAAAATCTTCACTAGAGCCTGGATTCCCAATACTAAATCCTGACACGATATTTTGTAAGCCAAGTGAACGATACGTCTCAGGCTCATTAAGATTAACAATAACAGCATCTGCATTTGAAAATATTTTTTGCTTTGCAGATAAATAATCTTGCAGATTAATATGCCAATCTAAATGATCTGGACTAAAATTTAAAAACAAACTAATTTTAGGGCGCAAACTATAAGTTTGTAATAACTGAAAACTAGATAATTCTAAAATATAATAATCAATGCTGTCATAGTCTAATAATTGTAATGCCGGCGTACCATAGTTTGCACCAAGCGCGACATTAAAACCCATATTACTTAATGAGTGAGATAATAATGCTGCAACTGTACTCTTCCCATTAGAACCGGTAATAGCAATAATCGGCGCAGACGCATAATGTGAAAATAATTCAATGTCACTTATAATTTTAGAGTTATCTATACCATGCCATATTTTATCATAAGGGCAAATACCAGGGCTCATTATAATAAGGCTTGCTTCGTGCAAATAATCTAATTCAAATGAGCCAAAACCAGTCTCAACCTCAGGGAAAAAAAGTTTTAAATGATCGACCTGCTTCGCAGCTGGATTTTCATCAAATACTTTTATATCTTTATTATATCTAGCTAAAAACCTAATAACAGATAAACCAGTAGAACCAAGACCTATAACGGCTATTTTACCTGTAAACTCATCAAGAAAAGACATATAATTAACGTAGTTTCAAAGAAGCCATACAAAATAAAACCAAAATAAAAGTAATAATCCAAAATCTGATTATAATCTTCGGTTCAGCCCAACCTTTCATCTCATAGTGGTGATGCAATGGAGCCATCTTAAAAACCCTCTTACCTGTAGTCTTAAAAGAGACCACCTGAATAATAACTGATAAAGTCTCAACTACAAAAATAGCACTCATAATCATAAATAATATTTCTTGCTTTATTATAACCGCCACAATCCCCATAGCAGCCCCAAGACCCAAAGAACCAACATCACCCATAAATACTTGTGCAGGATAAGTATTAAACCATAGGAAACCTAAACCAGAACCAACAACTGCCCCACAAAAAACACAAATCTCACCAGCACCAGGAACATAAGGCAATGATAAATAGTGTGCAAAATGATAGTGCCCAACCAAATAAGCAATTAAACACAATGCCATTGAAATCATTATAGTTGGAAAAGTTGCCAAACCATCTAAGCCATCGGTTAAATTAACAGCGTTACTAGAGCCTACCGTAACCAATAAAACCCATGCAAACCAAAACCACCCTAAAGAAATACTTAAATCTTTGAAAAAAGGTAAATGAACTGCAAAATAAAGACCATCTGGTGAATTTAAATTTATAATTATAGCAGCTAACAAAGCAACCAATGATTGCAAACTAAATTTTAGACGAGCAGAAATACCCTTAGTGTTTTTATACTTAATCTTTACAAAATCATCATATAAACCTACACAACTAGAACTAAATATTACAAATAAACAAACCCAAATAAAATAGTTTTGTAAATTAGACCAAAGCAACGTACTAAGCACTACTGTCAATATAATCATAATTCCACCCATGGTAGGCGTACCTGTTTTTTTTAAATGACTTTTGGGCCCCTCCTGCCTAACCACCTGTCCTAACTGATAATCATTCAATATCTTTATCATTTTTTCCCCAAACAAAAGTGACAAGAAAAATGAAGTTAATACCGCCAAAATTGATCGCAAACTTATATAATGAAACACATCAAAACATACATAATATTTTGCTAAATACGAACTAAACCAATAAAACATTATAATAAACCTTTTAATTTTTCAGACAACTGATCCATCCCAACAAAACGGGATCCCTTGACTAAAATAACCCAATTATCTTCTAACATTGAAATTAAATCCTGAAAAAGCTCATCTTTACAGTCATAAAATTTAGCTCTTTCTCCATAGGCCTCTGCTGCAGCCTTACTTAAATCCCCAAAACAATACAACTCATCAATACCACTACGCAAAGCTTTTTCACCAACACCTCGATGATAATTAAGACTAGAATCATCAAGCTCACCCATATCACCCATAAGCAATATTTTTTTCCCTACATAACCGGACAAAACATCTATAGCAGCATTAAATGATTGTGGATTAGCGTTATAACTATCATCAATCAGCAGCCTATCTCCAACACCATAACATTTCAACCTACCATTTTCTGGTTTGGTCATAGCCAAACCAGTCTGAATAGAATCATCAGGCACACCAACAGCTTTAGCAGCTACAACCGCAGCTAATGCATTAACAATGTTATGCTGACCTAATAAATTAGTAGATACTTTTAAATTATAATCATGACACAGAATAACAAAATCATAACCTGACTTAGTTTGAATAATATTGTCTGCCGTGTATATACCAAGGCAATTGTGCATCTTTAGCTTTGGGTTAACATTTTTATTCATGCTAAAGCCAAACCACTGCCTTGCTCCTAAAATAGATTCCCAGTAAGGAGCAAACTTATCATCGCAGTTAATAACCGCAACCCCATTAGATGACAAACCTGATATCAAAGAGCCTTTTTCTTTAGCAACAGCATCAACACTTCCACCCATATTCTCAACATGGGAAGCTCCTGCATTTGTTATAATCGCAACATCAGGACAAAGAATTTCAGAAAGGCGTGCTATCTCGCCCACGTAACTAGCACCAACTTCAAAAACACCATATTCATGGCTATCATTTAGCTTGAACAAGGTTAAAGGCAAACCAAGTAAATTATTGTAATTACCTGAAGTAGAATGTGTTTTTTTGTGACATGACAAAATATTTGCAATAATGTTTTTAGTTGTTGTTTTACCACAACTACCAGTTACAGCAACAATTGGCAATGACCACTTATTTCTATAATAAGCTGACATTTGTTGCAACGCCAACCGAGTATTAGGGACCATTATTACTGGAACAGGTAAATCTAATTCTCTATCTGACATAACTGCAGCAGCACCATTAGCCAAAGCAGTTAAAACAAAGTCATGCCCATCGTATTTATCACCAACAATAGCAACAAACAGCTCGCCAGCAGCAACTGTACGACTATCTATACTTACCCCACTTACCTCTATCTCTTTTAAAGAAATATTGTCTTTAGTATAATGTGGTAATAAATCAGATATTTTCATTTTAATCTCGGGAATATCCTGCCAAATGCTTTAACACAGCCTCAACATCACTGTGCTTATACCTACAACCTCTAATGTCCTGGTATTGCTCATGACCTTTACCAGATACTAAAACAACATCCCCAGACTTACAAGAATTAATAGCATTTTCAATAGCAGCATCCCTGTCATCTATCACAGCAACCTTAGTTTTATCCGATATATTAGCCAAAATAGCAGCGTTGATATTCGCTATGCTTTCTCCTCTTGGGTTATCTTGAGTAATTACTATCTTGTCAGCATATAAATCTGCAGCTTTCCCCATCCCTGACCTCCTATCTGGCGGTCGCTCACCCCCACAGCCAAACACACTAACCAATAGACCATTACAATAACCATCAAGAAACTTAAGCACCGCAGCAAAAGCAGCCTCGCTGTGTGCATAATCGACAACAACAACTGGCTTATCACCACCACCAAAAATCTCCATCCTTCCTGGAATATTAGGCAGAGAAGCTATAACTGATGGCAAATCTAGAATACTCACCCCTACAAACAATAAATAAGCAGTAATAGAAAGCACATTATAAACATTCCCAGGTCCAACTAGTCTCGTTGAGATGCTAATATTACCCAAGTATGTTTGTATTTCAAAACTGGTACCTGTA
This sequence comes from Legionellales bacterium, assembly GCA_018664045.1. Classification (GTDB taxonomy): domain Bacteria; phylum Pseudomonadota; class Gammaproteobacteria; order Comchoanobacterales; family Comchoanobacteraceae; genus JABJPE01. The sequence continues at coordinate 3,995 of JABJPE010000073.1, forward strand.
ATTGTATAATTGACATCGTTAGCAACTACGTATTTATGACAAAATTTCTGGCAGTCGCTATGAAATCCATAACAAACAAGATTATCACCTCCATGCCTATCTACTAATTTTCTACCAAAATGGTCATCAACATTTACTATTATAAAGTCTAGGCCTTTACGGTCAAACAAACTTAATTTAGTCTCAGCATAACTATTAAGATCTCCATGATAATCAAGATGATCTTCGCTGATATTGGTAAATATTAAACTATTAAATTCAACGCCAGCTATTCTATGCTGAGCGATAGCATGAGATGAAACCTCCATAGCAATATTATTGAAATTATCATTACGCAATGAACTCAACATTTGATGTAACCTAACAGCCATCTCAGTTGTCCTTGTGGTAGTCTTATAATTATCAACATCACCGTAGCCCATCGTACCAATAAATGCAGATTTTTTCTTTATAACTTTTAGAGCGGCAGCTAATAAATACACCATCGAAGATTTACCATTAGACCCTGTAACACCAGTAACACTCATATATTTACTAGGATATAAATAAAATGCAGAAGCAAGCTCACCAAGACTCATAGGTAAATTAGGCAGACATATAACAGCAATATTTGTGTTTTCTATAGTTGACTCATGAAAATAATCACCGTCTACTATCACTGCAACAGCACCAGACTCTATTGCACCTTTTATATAATCAGAACCATTTAATTTAGCACCCTTTATAGCAACAAAACAGTCACCAGGCTTAATGTCTCGGCTATCTATAGAAAGTCCTTTAATAGATATATCCGAGCTTATTTTAATAGCATAAACTTTATATATTATTTCTTTTAACTTCATTACAAATTATTTTGTTTAGAATAAATTAAGATACTTATGCATCTCACCCCTTACCCTAACCTCATACCAGTGAAATGTAAACTATTTAAAATGGCACGAAAAATAAGCTACACACACAAACAAGGCTAGGGTAAAGGGATCGATGCCAGCTTAACTTTTGCAAGCATAACCCCCTTTATATCATAAAGTTAGTTATACCTCCTTTTAGAATATGAGTTTATGCTGCTTTCACTGGTTTTAAAAACCAACATATGCTGCATAATTTTTGCAAATATAGGCGCTGCACTACGACCACCAAAATGATGCGCCTTATCAGGCTCCCATAGCACAATCGCTGCGACATAACGAGGATCATCTGCTGGTGCAAAACCTGCAAAGGTAGATATATATCTATCAGTATCATAACCTTTATTACTTGCTATATAAGATGTCCCTGTTTTACCAGCAACACTAAAACCTTTAACTGCAGCCCTAAATCCAGTGCCACCAGGTTCAGTAACTTTTGCCATCATACCATGCACAATCTTGCAATTGGCAGAATCAATGTTTTCTTTTCTACTTGAATTGATCTCTGTTTCATTTTTTAGCAAATTAATATTTCTAACTGAACCACATGATGCCAAATTCATGTACGCACGAGCTAGCTGCAATAAAGTTATTGAGGTTCCATAACCATATGATAATGATGCTTGGTCAAACGAACCTTGACGCACACTATCTATAACAGTTCCAGAAGGCTCGCCTGGGAACCCAGAACCTGAAGACTCACCAAAACCGAAGCTAGTAAGTCTTGCTATATATTCAGAAACTGGAGTGTCTAATATTAATTTAGCAATCCCTACATTACTCGAATGAACCAAAATATCGGTTAAGCTTATTTTGTCTTCACGGTTATGAACGTCGGTTATTACATGACCTTCTAATTCTAAGCGGCCCTTACCAATATAAACTTTTTCATCAACATTATGCTTTCCAGACTCCAATGCATATAACATGCTAAATGGTTTTACTGTCGATCCTGGCTCAAACAAATCTGTAACCGCCCTATTACGCAGCTGCTCTATCTTTATGTTTTTAGTATCATTAGGATTATAAGACGGATAATTAGTCAAAGCCAGAACCTCACCGGTTTTGGCATCAAGCACCACAAGAGAACCAGATTTAGCTCCAGACTCTTCAACACCCTTTGCTAAGACATCATAGGCAACAGCCTGATCCTTCTTATCAATACTTAAGAATAAATCATTACCATTTTTTGCCGCTACTATTGTTTCAGATTTGGATATAGTTCTACCCAGCCTATCCTTTCTTACTAATTCTTTTCCTTGATCTCCGCGAAGCCATGAGTCATACGCAAGCTCAATACCCTCTACACCCTTATCATCAATATTTGTTCTACCAACCAAATGCGCTACCGATTCAGAATCTGGATAATAACGTTTATATTCTTTTTGCAATCCAATACCAGATAACGATAATTTCCTGATTGGGGACTCAATATTTGGGTCCATATGCCTCTTTAAATATACAAATTCTTTATTACTATTAGATTTTATTTTATTTGATATCAATTCTTTATTCACACCAATCATTTCTGATAAATCACTACTTAATATTTCTTCTAAATCAACTTCACCAGGGTCAACCCATAGTGATTTCAACATAGTACTAGCTGCCAATGGAAAACCATTTCTATCAAAGACCATACCCCTACTTACTGGAACATCAACAACTCTCATAGACCTTGCGTTACTTTGATCCTGCAAAAAGCTTCTCTCATAAACTGTTAACTGTGCTAATCTATAAATCAATCCAGACACCATTAAAACCAACACTAATGCAGCAAAATAAAATCGAAATGAATAAATATTATTCTGCATACTAATCCAACTATTAGTCCAAAACCACTATCTTCTTACCAGAAGGAACATACATTTTTGCCTCCTCTGCATAACCATAAACTCTTTTATGACTTGATAATGTCGCTTTTTCTAAAGTTAGCATATTACCCTCTTGATGAAGCCTTTGCCCATCAGCCTGAAGGCTATTATATTTAATATATAGCTGCTGGTTTTCATACTTTACATATATCAGCAAAAATGCTGAAGCAAAAACCAACAAAACTAAAAGCATTAAAATACGAGATAAATCATGAGAGACAACACCACAACTGGAATATGCTTTTTTTTCAACCTGTACCGATGTTATGCCCATCATAATAAGTGTCCCCTACTGAAATATTTTCTCTGCGATTCTCATTTTTACACTTCTTGCACGTGGATTACTAGATATCTCACGATCGCTAGCTTTCGTAACGCGCCCGACTTGTAACAACCTAGCAACATGGCTTTGGGTCTGTGCTGTAGGTATCTCTGAATTACGTATAAAATGTTTAACTATTCTGTCTTCACCTGAATGAAAACTTAAGGCAACTAAACGGCCTTTTTCCTCTAAAACTTCAATGCTGTTTTTAAGAGCACTAAGAAGATCCTCATATTCACTGTTAACAACAATGCGAATAGCCTGAAATGTCCTTGTCGCAGGGTGCTTTCCTTGTGGTCTCCGTGGAACCGCACCAGCAACGATATCAGCTAACTGTAATGTCCTAGTTATCTTCCTTATTTTTCTTTCCCTAATAATAGACTTAGCAATCCTGCGACTAAGCCTTTCATCTCCGTATTGGAAAATAGCATCAGCAATCTCCTTTTCAGGCGTGCTATTTACCCAGTCAGCTGCTGTAAAACCTCTTGAATTATTCATTCTCATATCTAATGGGCCATCTTGCATAAAGCTAAACCCTCTATCTGCATCATCAAGCTGAGGCGAAGAAACACCCAAATCAAATAATATTCCAGATATTTTCCCTTCTAAACCTAGTTCAATCATGTCAGACCCGAACTCCGAAAAGCTCGTTTTTTTAAACACAAATCTACTGTCGGCAAAATCTTTGTTTAAAGCTATATTTTCGGCAAAACTATCTTTATCGTATGAAAACAGCCTTCCGTTTTCACCTAATTGTTCTAATATAAGCTTAGAGTGGCCACCACCACCAAAAGTTGCATCTATATAAATGCCATCACTCTTGATTTTCAAAGCCTCTACCGCTTCTTGCAACATCACACTTGTATGTAGATTCTGCATAAAATCACCCTAAACCGAAATACTACTTAATTCATCTGGTAAAGAACCATCTCCTGATGCTTCTTCCTGCAACCAACCATCACAGCTTTGCTGCCATACATCTGAACTCCAAATCTCAAACTTATTGCCCTGCCCAATCAAAGTAACCTTCTTATCCATGCCAGCATAATGCCTAAGCTGAGACGGCAATAAAATCCTACCTTGAGAGTCAAGCTCAACATCAGTCGCATGACCTATTAGCAAACGCTGAATTCTTCTTGTAGCTTTATTGAAACTTGGCAAAGCAGATATCTTTTTCTCAATTTTTTCCCATTCAGACACATCGTATAAAAGTAAACACTTGTCTTCGGTATCTATGGTAACAACCATTTTTGATGCGGCTTGAGACTCAATACAAGCACGGTAACGCGCCGGGATAGCCATCCTTCCCTTCGCATCAACGTTTATGTTATTAATACCCTTGTACATTTAATTCCCACTTTGCACCACAAATACCCACTTAAAAACACTATATACCATATTTAGAACATTTGTCAACACAGAATAGGAAAAAATCAATAATAAATATATACGTTATAGGTGGTGAAAAAATAATAACAACCAATCCCTGCCAACAATAAATTATTTTAAAAATCAGAAATAGCAGGAATGAGAATTAAATAAGAAAAATAATTCAAGAAAAATGTAATAATCGAAACCTTTACGAAATAAAAGATATAAAAACAAAACCCCACTGCTATAAATCCTTGCGCTGACCACGGCATTAAGAAGAACACAAGCAATACAACCATGTGATTGTGCTAAATCTTTACAGTACAACATTGAGAAGCACACAAACCATCCAGCCACATCATCACGAGGAGCGCAGCGACGTCGCAATCCATCTTTGTTGTGCCTCCCAATAAAAACAATAACAAAATGTGACCGCTCGAATAAACAAGCTATGAACTATCAATTAAAAACGAATTTTCTCATCAAAATAACGCACTGACAAATCTACTGAGCAGCACAAGAAGATCGCGGCAAAACATTGATAAAACTAAAAAAAAATAAACTAAGGCTTTAAAAAAGACTCTATAGCTGAAGATACAGCGGATATAGACATAGAACCGTCAACAGAGAAAACCTTATGATTTGACCCAGAAGAAGCATCTCTATAGTATGATAAAATCTGTGTGGTTTGCTCATGATAAATATCTAGGCGATTACGCACAGTTGAAGCTTTATCATCTTCTCTAACAACCAAACTCTCACCGGTAACATCATCTTTGCCGGAAATGAGCGGAGGATTAGAAGAAACATGATAAGTTCGTCCAGAAGCAGGATGAAACAGCCTACCCGACATACGCGAAACAATAACCTCATCCGAAACTTGGATTTCTATCACACTATCGACATCAATACCAGAAGCAGTTAAAGCAACAGCCTGCTCTTTTGTTCGAGGAAAACCATCTAACAAAAAACCCGAATCACACTCACCACTACTTACCCTGTCCAGTATAAGGTCAATTATAATCCTATCAGGGATTAATTTACCAACCGACATATATTTGTTAGCTTCTTCGCCAAGCTTAGAACCAGACCTAACTGCAGAGCGCAAAATATCCCCCGAAGACACCTTAACTAAACCAAACTTATCAGCAAGAAAGCTGGCCTGAGTTCCCTTTCCCGCTCCTGGAGGACCCAGTAATATCAGCCTCATACAACAACACCTGGCAAATAAGCCAAAGCTAGTGCACAAAGAGCACAAAAGAACATAACTATAACTTTAGTAAATGGTACGCTTACAGGGTCTTTTCTATGTTGTGAATACTGATAGACGCCGCCTACCGTTAAAAACAAACCAGATAATAAACAAACACTCTTCACAACATTATTCAAATAATCATAAATTCCTGAGATTTGCTCATGCAGATGACCAGAGCTAGTTTGTGATGATGGTATATAACTACCAGCAAAAGCAACTCCAACAAGAGTAAGAAATATAAAAAATAATTTAAAACGCATAACAACAACCAAATTTAAAAATAAACACAACACTTGGATCTAATTCTGACACAATTACAAAGTAAAAATCAAGACTAAATAACCCTTCTTGCAAACGTCCAGGACACAACAGACTTAGCCCCCCTCTCATACAGCACTTTTGCCAACAGGTTAACTGTACTACCAGTTGTCACCACATCATCAACAATAACTACCCTAGCACCTTTTAAATTACCAGTTACTATAAATGATCCTGCCACATTAGAGACCCTCGCCAGTTTAGAGCAATTAACTTGGGGCTTTGTATGTTTTACCTTCAAACAAGAACTGTAATCAACCGGAACATTTAAAATATCTCCCAAAACTTTAGCCACCTCTAAAGCTTGATTAAAACCACGCTGACGTAAACGCTTTTTATGAATTGGGACTGGCACAAAAAAATCAGGACAGATAAAACCAGGACTAGTTAAAACATAGTTTAAAATACTTTTCGCAATAAAATCAGCAAATTCAAGCCTTGAATTATACTTCATAGCCCTTACTATCTGCACAACAGGATCCTCATACAAAAATGCTGATTTTAAAATAACATTGCTTTTAGATAATAGGCACCGAGAGCAAAGACCACCTACACAAGAACCCATCATTTGAGGCAACGCACATGCTTCACAACAGTAATAATTCCAAGGCAGAAGAGCATAACAATCATCGCACACAAACTCACTTAAACCCACATAGTCATCGCAAAAATAACAATTAAAAATATTCATGATCGAGTAATTATAAAATAAAGTTAGAATAAATAATATACTGTAGATAAAGAATAATGTTGGAACAAAAACACAACAATTCTCAATCAAAAAAAACAGAAATAAATATTGAAAATACAGTATTATTTTTGTAACATGCTCTAATAACCTCATAAACACTTACTAACATAAACCAACTAGAGATAAAAATGAACAAATCAACTTGCAAAATAATATCTTCCCTACTGATTTCCTTCTTAGTCACAAGCTGTGCCTCTATTGCTGGTGGTGGGCGCGAGCAAAATATTTCAGTTATCACAGTAGAAAAAAACACTAAAATTAATGGTGCTACTTGCGAACTAAAGAATGATGAAGGAGTATGGTATGTTACAACTCCTGGCTCTACAGCTGTACACAGAAGTTCGCAAGACTTGCATATTTCCTGCGATAAAAATGAATATGACACAAACATGACCACTGTAAAATCGGGGATTAAGGCAGTTACTGCAGGAAACGCAATGCTAGGACCAATAGTTGGTACTGTTGGAGTACTTGTAGACAATGCAAGTGGTGCCGCGTATGATTACCCATCTCTAACAACAATCGAAATGCACAAAAAAACCGCTAATAACATAGTCTCTGCAAATAAAGAAAATAAAACATTAGATAGCAAAGATGATGATGGCAGCACAACCGTCGAAAACAAAGAAGACAAAGACTTAGACAGCAAAGAAACAGAAGAGAAAAACCTAAAAACAAACAAAAACTTGTAAAACCCCAGCATTCTTCTTTTACATATGGCGTTTACAAGAATAGATAACTAAATATTATAATAATATAATTTTTATAGAGAAAAATATGCGTGTTAAATCAGTTTTATAGATAGCCTTACTAACCCTATCTATAGTGGCATTATCAGTATCGCTTAGCATTATACCTTTTGCAATTCTGCCAATAATGGTAACTGCAGCATCAATATTAACTATTTCATTTGCATATCTATGGATTATAGGTGCGGCTCTTATAGATGCTATAATCGATGGCAGCATAACGGGTACTAAAAGATTTATTGCATTAGGCGCTGATGTTAATGACACTGATAGCAATGGCCACACACCTCTGCACTGCGCTATACTATTTAGCCACACTGAAATAGTTCTTGCACTGATTGCAAATGGCGCCAATGTGAATGCTGCTAATCAACATGGCAGAACACCGCTGAAATCGGCTATAATTAACAACCTCTCTGAAATTGTGCAAGCCCTGATTGCGGCCGGCGCTGGTGTGAATACTGCTGACCAACATGGCAAAACACCGCTGCACTGGGCTGCATGGCATGACAACACTCAAATCGCTGTTGCCCTCATCGCGGCCGGCGCTGATGTTGATGCTGCTGACCAACATGGCCACACACCTCTGCAATGGGCTTTAATATTTAACAAAGATGAAACAGCACGAGCAATCGAACACCCACTCCACTGGGCTGCATGTTTGTCTGATATCAGAACTATCAAAGCATTAATCGACAAAGGCTATGATCTGCAAGCTAAGCTAGATGATAAAACACCCCTAGAGCATGCTATAGCAGCAGACAATCTAAATGTAGCTAAGTACCTAATTGCACCAACCAAACTTAGCTTTGCAGATCTAAATATGCCAAATAACGATAACAGCACAACTAGGTTCTTAAAACTAGCAAAATCGGAACCTGACGCCTCAGCAGCTAGTGCTTTAACTGTTGCTGGTAATGAAATACAAAATGAAGTTGCTACGAAGTTAAGTAGCATGGTTCAGTCAACTGTAGATATACATAACAGTAAAATTGATTTTGCTAAAGCGCTATTTGGCATCCCCACTACTGACAAAGCTAAAGCAATGGTTAAGTTTATGATGTTTAATTTAACCTTTAAAATGAAGGGATCCTACAGAGACGCAATTTTAACTGCAAATGATTTAGTCAAGATCGGCAAAACTTATAAAGGAGCACAACGACCCTCTTTGCCTACAGATGTTATAGGTATAATATTAAACTTTGCCAGACCTATGCCAGAGAAAACCAATATTAATGCTATAGCTCAGCCATACTATAAAGCAATAACCTCCAGACAAATGACACCGGCTGAAATGGAAGCAAAATATTCAGCTGTGCAAAATGATAGTACAACTGAATCAAATCATGGCAGTCCAGCAGCTGCAGCATAAAATCAACCCGATACGGTAGTCATAGGGGTCGCTAACACCTAATATATATAAAGCAGTGCTGCTACCGGGATGGCCAAGTAAAGTTGCGCCCAGCCAAAAACCTGGGCAGATGGCTAACATTTACCAAAACCACACGACTTTTATTCCCTTAAGGTTTCCTTAAGAATTATATGTTATAATAATAAAATAATTTTTATAGAGAAAAAATATGCGTGTTAAATCAGTTTTATATATAGCCTTACTAACCCTATCTATAGTGGCATTATTACTATCACTTAGCATTATACCTTTTGCAATTATGCCAATAATGATAACTGCAGTATCAATATTAACTGTTTCATTTGGATATCCATGGATTATAGGCATGGCTCTTAGATCAGCCACAAGCGGTGACAGCCTAACGTTTACCAAAATACTTATTGCATTAGGCGCTGATGTTAATAGCAAAGATATATATGGCGACACACCTCTGCACAGGGCTATATATAATGGCAACACTAAAATAGCTGTTGCACTGATTGCAAATGGTGCTGATATTAATGCTACTGAAAGTAGCGGCCAAACACCTCTGCAGATAGCTACAATAAATGGCAAAAATGAAACAGCAGAAGCAATCGAGCACCCACTCCACTGGGCTGCAAGGAATGGCCACACTGAAATAGCTGCCTCCCTGATTGAAAAAGGTGCTGATGTTAATGCTACTGACCAAAGCGGCTGGGCACCTCTGATCTTGGCTGCACATTTTGGCCACACTGAAATAGCTGCCTCCCTGATTGAAAAAGGTGCTGATGTTAATGCTACTGACCAAAGCGGCTGGGCACCTCTGATCTTGGCTGCACATTTTGGCCACACTGAAACAGCTCGCGCTCTGATTGCTAAAGGCGCTGATGTTAATGCTACTGACAGCCATGGCGCAACACCTCTGCACAACGCTGTATATAAAGGCCACACTGAAACAGCTCGCGCTCTGATTGCTAAAGGCGCTGATGTTAATGCTACTGACAGCCATGGCGCAACACCTCTGCACAACGCTGTATATAAAGGCCACACTGAAACAGCTC
>JABJPE010000074.1 GCA_018664045.1 Legionellales bacterium
GCATAGTACAGGTGCGCTGGTGCTGCGAGCTTGGCTACAGCGTTACTACCCACAAGGCGGGAGCCCAATTAGTAATGTTGTTATGTTAGCGCCACCTAATTTTGGTAGTCACCTAGCGCATAAGGGCCGCGCTTTTTATGGGCGTATTTTAAAAGGCTTAGGCCATAGTAGGCCTTTTGAAGTTGGAGAAAATTTATTACTTGATTTAGAGTTGGCGAGTCCTTATGCGTGGCGCTTGGCGATGCTAGATTGTTTTGGTGAGAATACCAGCTTTCATAAAGATGATATATTAACTACGGTCTTTATTGGGGATACAGGCTATAGTGGCATATCATCTGCTGCGAATATTCCTGGTTCAGATGGGGTAGTGCCAATCGCTTGTGCGAATTTAATGCCGCAGCTATTGACAATAAATTATGATAAAGGTCGGCCTGTTTTTGCGATTACTAAGCCTAAGTCTAAAGTCGCATTTAAAATTTTGCCTGGCATTAATCATGCCAGTATTTTGGGTGATAAGTATAATGCTGATGATTTGGCTAAGGTTTATCATGCGGCTTTGCATGTGACAGGTGCCGAATTTGATGGATATTGTTTAAATATTGCTAGAGAAAATGAGCTTTTATTTAAAGATATAGATTACTCTTTATACCAACAAACAGTAGTAAAGACTATAAATCAGTATGGAGACGCGGTTAAGGATTATTTTGTATCCTTTGCTGAGCATATGAGCAGGTATATGTGTTTAAGCGAGCATTTTCATAATTGCTTGGTCGCTTCTGTGCATGCTAATAGTGACAATAGTTCGTATAGGTCTTTTACCATGGATGCTGACATTTTATTTCGTGCTGGTTTGTCACTTGATACATGCATAGATTTTAGTATCATTGGCGCTCCATGTTTAGATCATAGTGTCGTTAGCGCAGGTTATAGGCCACATGATACAGCTAATTCAAAGGCTTTAGAGTTAAAGTTAGGTGCTATGCGGCAATTGATTTCACCATACTCGGTGTTGCTAGTTGACTGGACTATTTTGCGTGAGCACAAAACAGAATTATTTTCTATTCATCGCAAAAAGTCTGTTGCTAGTACAATATAGCTTTTACAGTATAGGTAGTAATCCTGTGCCACACTCCGTCATTGCGGTGAGCATGATGACCCAGCGAGTCATTGCCTCACTTCATTAGCCTATTTCAAATAAGTTGTTTTATTGTGATATTAGTTGATTTTACAGCTGCCACAGAAGTTTGTGTTGAATTTTTATTGATTTTGTAGTTATATTATATAACTTTAGTTAAATTGAGATTGTTATGAATAAGCCAGTGCTTTTTAAAAGTTTTTATATATGGTTAGCATTATACTACATCGTGGTGTTTTTATCTTTGGATATGTATTTACCAGCGCTGCCTACGATTTCTAGGGAGCTGGGTTTAACTGACGATATGGCGCAGTATACTATTACGTTGTGGTTTTTGGGCTCGGCATCTTTTCAGCTTGTGCTTGGGCCACTTTCTGATTATTACGGGCGTAAAAAAGTATTTATTTTAGGTGTTATGGTTTTTGTGCTCAGTAGTTTAGTTATAGCTTCTTCTCCTAGTTATAATACTATTTTAATTGCGCGATTTTTTCAGGGGGCCACTGTGTGTTCGACTATGGTCGCAGGCTCCTCAACAGTTCATAGTATTTTTTCAGGAAGGCGTGCAGTACAAGTATTAGCAGTTTTAAGCTCAATAACAATTTTAGCTCCTTCTTTGGGGCCATTGCTTGGTGCTTATGTGGTTAAATATTACAGTTGGCAGTGTATATTTTTTATACTTGCATTTTGTGGCTCGGTGGGATTATTTGTGCATGCAGTTATTATGCCTGATACTAAAGACGAAAATGCCAATTTAAATATTAAGCTTATTTTCTCTGCATATGCAGATATTTTAATGAATAAGCAATTTTTGCTGTTTGTTTTGGCAAATAGTTTGTTAATATCTGTGTTTTTTATGTGGATAGTAGAAAGCCCATTTGTAATTATTAAGTCCTTAAATTTGGGTGAGTTATACTTTGGATATGTGCAAATGCCTATATTCGGCGCATTTATTTTGGGTGGCCAAATTACAAGGTACTTTTCTGAGAAACATGATGTAAGCAAAATTGTGTGCTCTGGGATGTTACTATCATTGTTAGGTGGCGTTTTTTTCATGTTGTTTGCTTGGTTAGAATTTAATATATTATTTTGTGTTGCGGCTATGACATTGATGAGTGTGGGTGTGTCTATGACATGTGGCCCGCTAAACAGATATGCCATTTTGGCCAGTGACGGTCCTATTGGCAGCAAAGTTGCGTTAACATCTGCAGCTACTAGTCTCTTTGGTGTTGTTGCTAGTTTTGTTGTGACTATGGTTAATGACATGAGCTTTTTTAATATAGCCGTGCCTATCTTAGTCGCTGTAGTGCTTGCAAATATAATATTTTTTGTAGCTGATGTTCCTGATATAGATTAGTTTGTGTGGTGTTGTTTGCTGCTTTCATTGGGCTGATATTACGGTGATCCAGACTCCCCATCTCCGTCATTGCGAGGAGAGTAGCGACGTCGCAATCCAACCATCCAAGTTATTTCGCCGATTCTAATAGTGATGCTACACAGCTAGTCATTGCGAGGAGAGTAGCGACGTCGCAATCCAACCATCCAAGTTATTTCGCCGATTCTAGTAGTGATGCTCCATCCATTGTCATTGCGAGGAGCGCACAGAAAAGTCTATTTATGTACTGTAATAGTTTAAGGGATTCTTACGGTAGTAGTATTTGGGCTTTATTCTGAGGCAATTTTATTTTATATGCTAGCTGCAGTATTAGGTAGCTAAAAATTGCAACTGCTATAAAGTCATAACCAAAAGGAATTATGCCAATCCCTTGAAAATCACTTAGATAGCTAATTATTGATATTCCTATGCATTGCGGTAATACCCACCACCCAGATTGGAGGTGCATTTCATCATCGCTTTTATTTTGGCTTTTTTTATAAACCACTAGTAATATGATACCAAGGATTAAGCCTGTCATTAAGCGCCATATGCTTTGCCATCCTGTCCATAATAGGATTAAGTTGGTAATAAAAAGTGATAAGCAACACATGGTTCTATGCATTGGTAGAATAAACGGCCTGCTTTTATCTGGAGCTTGCGACCTGAGTGCCATTAATGCTACCGGTCCAGTTCCATAAGCTAGAACTATAGCTGCTGTTTGAAATTTTATTAATTCTTCCCATGCAGGGAAAGGCAGTAGTAGTAATAACCCAACTATAAAATTAAAAATTATGGCATTTAAAGGGATGCCGCTTTTGTTTAGTTTAAGCATTGCAGCTGGAGTATATTTATTCATGCTCATGGCATAGTTTATTCTCGCTGTAGTGCTGGTAAATGCAATTCCTGTACCAACTGGGGATATTACTGCATCTGCATAAATAAGGTAGGCTAGATAGCTCATTCCAAGGGTGGATGCTATACCAGCAAATGGACCTAGATCTCCACCAAACCCAAGGTTTTGCCATCCCGATAGCAGCATTTGTTCTTGGATTGAACCAATAAAAGCTATTTGCAATAAAGTATACAGAACAATAGAGATTGCCACGGAGCCAAATATTGCTATTGGTACTGCTTTTTGGGGGTTTTTAGCTTCACCAGCTAGTGACATGGCTTCGACAAACCCAAGGAATGAAAATATCACGATACTAGCTACAGTCATTAATACTCCATGTAGGCCAGTTGGCGCGAAGCTATGCGAGGAAAAATTAGCTGTTTTAAAGTTCACAAGCATGATAGCTACAGCGGTTATTATTGGTACTATTACCTTCCAAGAGCCAATTTTTGTTATTATATAGTCTAGTTTTTTTACTGCCATAATGTTTAATGCGGTTATAGCAAGTAGCATAGCTGCAGCTACTCCTATTCCAGTTATACTTAGTACTTGATAACTTCCTGAGCCTTCTAGTAGTGATGGGTAGAAGTTAGCAGTGTAGTGTAAGGTTGCGCCAACTTCAGTTGGGGCTACAGCTACACAAGACAGCCATGTTAGCCAGCTAATGCAAAAGCTCGTGAATGTTCCATGGCTAAAGTGGATATAGCGCACAACTCCTCCAGCAACCGGTAGCATAGCTGATAGTTCTGCGAATGTTAGTGAGATAACTGCTATCATAATTCCGCCAATTATCCAGCTGACAATTGCAGCAGGACCTGCTAATTTTGCAGCTATCATCGAGCCAAATAACCAGCCAGACCCAATCATACTGCATAGGGCTGTTGAAAGTAGGCCTAGATTTGATAAGTTGCGTTTAAGTTGCATGCTGACTGTCCTGTTTGCTTCATGTTTAAATGTTATGTTAAAAATAAATCTAAGTAAATTAAAACATATATTATATTATTATTTGATCTTTAATAGCTTTTTTTGTTATGTTATGAGTTATATTCAAGTTATTTATTGTTTTTTACTTTATTTGTAGTGATGTTTTATGAGAGTTCTTTTAAAAATAAATTTTTTATTTGTGGCTTTACTAGCTGTTATATTCAGTGGATTAGCAGTTGTTTTTTTCCACTTTAATTATAATATAAATTATACGCCAAGTGACATAAAGATGGGAAAAATAAATATTAATAAGGAAGTTCATGCAGTTGGCACTGTGGCGCAGGGTTCGCTACGCTTTGTTGGGCAGGATTTATCTTCGCAGTTTGTAATTTCTGACGATAGGCACAAGGTAAATATAATTTACAATGGGAAATTGCCTCTTTTGTTTCATGAAGGCAAAAAAATTATTGCTTTTGGTAGTTTAAGCTCTAATGACATGTTTTTAGCAAAGGAGCTATCAGTGGTTGATGATAAAATCGATAGTGTAGGCAGTAAATGAATTATTATTGAGAGGTTAGGTATTGGTAGTTGAAATAGGACATTTTTTATTAGCCATTGTTTTTCCACTAACTTTATTGCAAGTTTTTGCTTCTTTCTATGCTGCCACTTCATTTAACAAAACATTCTTTATTTTTAGTAATCGTTGTATAAGACTCAATACTGTAGCTGTATTAGTTAGTTTTTTATTTTTGTTATATGGTTTTATTGTCGATGAATTCTCAGTTTTATACATTGCTGTTAATAGTAATTCCAAGCTACCTTTATTATATAAAGCATGCGCAGTTTGGTCAGGTCATGAAGGCTCTTTGTTATTGTGGCTTGTTATTTTAAGTTTATTTCAATTTTTAATTAGCAGGACTAGGCGCATAAACTGTTTAAGCATGCATTCTTATGTTTTAGGGGTTCTTGCTTTAGTTCAGCTATCTTTTGTTATCTTCCTTTTGTTTTTTGCTAATCCCTTTGAAAGGTCGCTGCCTGTATTTCCGAATGATGGCCGTGGGGTTAATCCGATACTTCAAGTTCCTCTTCTAGTCTTTCATGCGCCAGTTGTTTATTTGGCATATTCCGCCTTGGCAGTCTCATATGCATTTGCAATAGCAGCACTTTTAAGGGGTAAGTTTGATAAAGAATGGTTTGTTTGGTTGCGCCCATGGGTTTATTGGGCTTGGTCTTTTTTGACTATAGCTCTAGTTATGGGGTCTTGGTTATCCTATCACACTTTAGGTTGGGGTGGTTGGTGGAGTTGGGACCCTGTTGAGAATGTTATGTTGATGCCATGGCTTATAACTACGGCAATGTTCCATTCAACGGTTTATGTAGAGAAAAAAAACAGTTATGAATCTGTGTTTATCAGTTTAGCAATTGCAGCATTTAGTTTGTGTTTGCTTTCTACTTTTTTAATGCGCTCTGGTATTTTACGCTCGGTACATAATTTTGCCCAAGATGGTTATAATGCGACGTTTTTATTGTTATTGGTATTTATTAATGTGATTTTTGCTATGGTAGTTTATATGTTTCGTATTAATACTATTGCAACTAGAGTGAGGTGTAATCTATTCTCACGTGAGGCGACAATGATTATTGGCGCTATAATATTAGTGGTTATGGCTGCAACTGTCTTAATGGGTACCTTATATCCCTTACTATCAGATTTGGTTTTTTCAAAAAAGATATTTGTCGGCGCGGCTTACTTTAATGAAGCATTTTATTTAATGGGTGTATTGCTCTTGTTTGCAATGGCTACAGCCCCGTACTGCAGGTGGGGGGGAGAGTGCATTTCATCTGGTTGGCGCTTATTTGGCATTGCTGTTTTTGCACTTGTTTTCTGTGTAAGTACAACATTTAATTTATTGAGTTATAAGTTTGATTTTTTTCTATTTGCACTTTTATTCTTCGGGTTATCGTTAGTGCCCCTAGTGGTGAGAAAATTTACTAACTGTTGGCCATATATTAAATCAAATTTAGCAATGTTGTTATCTCATGTTGGTGTTTTTATGGTAGTGTTTGCTATGATATCTTCCACTGTTTTTGTGACAGGTCATGAGATTAAGGCTGCGGTTGGGGAGTTAGTTGAAGTTGGCCCTTACAAAGTAAGAATTAATAGTGTTTATAACAAGCATGGCACTAATTATAAGTCATTGGTCGCTAATACCGTTATTATTGATGATGCGGGTAGTGTATATTATTTATCCCCTGAATTTAGAACTTTTAATTTTTCTAAGCGCAGTATTTCCAAGCCTGTGATAAGTTCAAGCTTTCTACGAGATATTCATTTGTCACTGACAAAGAGGCATCATGACAAGAGTATATCGTATATGTTTTATATAAAACCATTTGTGCAGGTACTGTGGCTTGGTTGGTTTTTTGTTATCCTTGGAAGTTTAATTGCAATCTTTAAATATTGGGGTTTAGCATTGTTTTTTGATGAAAGGCAGAAGGATTTATGAGATTTTCTATTTGGAAAGTTTTGCCTGTCATTTTATTGTCTCTTTTAAGTATTTTATTGTATAAAGGTTTAAGTAAGGATGATAGGTATACTTCTGTTTCTATGATAAACAAGCCTTTTCCTAACTTTTATGAATATGATTTACAGCGCTTATCAAAGGTCATTACAAGGGAAGATTTGTTGGGGTTTACTACTTTGGTTCATGTTTGGTCAAGCAGCTGTAACTCTTGTAGTAAAGATAATGCGTTTTTATTAAAGTTGGCAAAGAACAAAAAAATAAAGCTTGTTGGAATTAATTATATCGATGATAGGGAGGCGGCTTTAGATTTTTTAAATGCATATGGCAACCCATATTCTAAAATAATATTTGATGCATCTGGCAATTTATCTATGAACATTGGTGCCTATGGTGTTCCTGAGACGTATGTTGTTGATAGAAAGGGGGTTGTCCGGTACAAAGTTTCATCTGGACTTAATGATTCTGTGTTGAAAGACAAGATATTACCTATAATTTATTGGTTGAAAAAACATGATTCCTAGTTCAAATATAAAAGCAATGGTTCTGTTGTTTCTAACGTGCGTAGTTATTCGTGCTTCTGATTTTAGCTTTTCTGATGAAGTTAGGTACCAATCTCTAATACGAGAGTTTAGGTGTCTTGCTTGTCAAAATCAAAGTTTGGTCGATTCCAGGATGCCATTTGCATTTAATTTAAGGCAGCAGATATATTCAAAGGTGGGTGATGGTGCAACAAACAAGAGTATACGTGAGTATGTTGTATCTAGGTATGGTAATGCTGCCAGCTATAATTATGCTATTGATTATAGTTATTTTATATTGATTCTCTCCCCCTTTATTCTTTTGTTTGTAATGGCTTATTTGTTTTTTAAAAGGATTATAAAGTAGGTGGCCTCCCACTCCTTTTTGACAATTTCATTAATTTGTATATAATACTGGTCTACTTTATTAATTTTCTATAAGGATGTTTTATGTCAAGTGAGTCTGATTCAGCTAGTGGTAATAATGATTATGGCAAAGCCAAGCTGTTTGTAAACGATAAGTTGGTATCTGAATTTGATGTTGTTTCTGATTCGATGGGTAGTGAGATAGCAATTTTAGGTAGCTCCTTGCGCGCTGATGGAATTAAAAATATTGGTTCCCCCTTATCCTTTTATGACCCTGGCTATTCTTCTGTAGCTTCTTGTAGTTCTGATATCACTTATGTAAAAGGTGATGGCGACAAAGGTTTATTATTTTACCGAGGCTTCCCCATCGAAGATTTAGCTGATTCTTGTGACTTTATGGGTGTTTCTTATTTGCTTTTTTATGGGGATTTACCAGAAAAGGCGAGTTTAGAAGAGTTTGGTGACGATATAAAGCAGTATATGATTCTTGATGAGCAAATAGCTGATTTCCTTAATGGTTACAGGCGTGATGCACATCCAATTACAATTATGCATGGTATCACAGCGGCATTGTCTTCATTGTATATTGATATTGATGCTAATGATTTTAGTAAGCGCGAGCAGATTTTTAAAAGAGTGTTAGCAAAGATGCCAACAATTGCTGCTATGGCATATAAATATAATGTCGGCAAGCCTTTTGTGCCTCCAAGAACTGACCTAAGCTATGCTGCTAACTTTTTAAATATGATGTTTAGCTCTAGTTTAGATGAGAGTGAGCCAAACCCAGTTTTTGTTAAGGCTTTAGATAAGATTTTTTCTTTGCATGCTGATCATGAGCAAAATGCCTCAACTTCAACTGTGAGGATGGTTGGTTCAACTCAAGCAAACCCTTTTTCTTGTTTAGCGTCTGGGATAGCAGCATTGTCTGGTCCTATACACGGTGGTGCTAATGAGGCTTGCTTATCTATGTTGGAAGAAATTGGTGATGTTGCTAATATTGATAAGTATATAGCAAAGGCA
The DNA here is from genome assembly GCA_018664045.1 of Legionellales bacterium. Lineage (GTDB taxonomy): Bacteria > Pseudomonadota > Gammaproteobacteria > Comchoanobacterales > Comchoanobacteraceae > JABJPE01. Next base: position 8,756 of record JABJPE010000074.1, read on the forward strand.
AAAGACAAAGAGGATAGTTTTAGGTTGATGGGTTTTGGGCATAGGGTTTATCGTAATTATGATCCTAGAGCTAAAATAATGCGTTCTATTTGTCATGAAGTTTTAGAGCAGCACGAAGATATAGATCCTATATTTGAGCTAGCTTTAAAGTTAGAAGAAATTGCTTTGAACGACGAGTATTTTATTGAGCGTAACTTATACCCTAATATTGATTTTTACTCTGGTATAACACTTAGGGCTATGGGTATTCCAACAAATATGTTTACAACTATATTTGCATTAGGACGCATGCCTGGTTGGTTCTCACAGTGGAGTGAGATATATGAAAAAGGCAGTTCAAAGATATGCAGGCCTCGCCAGATATATACAGGTAATTTACAGAAAAATATAAATTTGTAATTAAATTTTATTGGTTTTATAATTTGTAATGTTAGTATGCATTTATTATAAGTCTTTTTAGACTTTTTCGATGTGTTAGTAGAATAATTTTATTGAGCGTAATTATGCAAAATCCAGTTTTCTTGAATTTATTTCAAATTAAATTTCCAGTTACAGCTATTATATCAATACTTCATCGCATATCTGGGGTGATAATATTTCTTGCTATGCCATTTATAATGCTATGGTTATATTACATTTTATTATCAGATTTAAGTTTTGCAAGGTATTTAGCTTTAAGTGATGTTGTTTGGATTAAGACATTTTATTTTTTAATATTGGTTGCTTTAAGTTATCATGCTATAGCTGGATTACGTCATATTTATCATGACTTTAGTGGTAATCATAGTTTGGTAGGTGCGCGGGTCTCAGCATGGCTCACACTGGTAGTTGCGCTATTGTGGACAGCTATTTTGTTTTATAGAGTATTTTTTTAGAGTGGCATAAATATGATCGCAAAATTATTTAAATGGCAGTCAAGTGGTTTTAAGGATTGGATTTGGCAGCGAGTTTCAGCTATTGCCTTTTTAGCGTATTTGATTTTAGTTATAGGTTTTTGGTTTTTGTATCCTTTAGCTACCCACCTGCAGTGGCATGATTTTTTACTTTCATTGCAAATGCGTATTTTAGGTACCATCGCACTATTTAGTTTTTTACTACATGCATGGCTTGGCTTATGGACTGTTATTACTGATTATATAAAGCCTGCTTCTTTGAGTAAGTTTTTTACTTATATGGTTATATTTATAATTTTCCAGTATTCTGTTGCTGGCTTATTTTTATTATGGAGACTGTAACATATGTCTATGAAAACATATGAATTTGATGCGTTGATAATTGGTGGGGGTGGCGCTGGTCTGCGCGCTTCATTACAGTTGGCGCAGAGTGACTATAATGTTGCTGTTATATCAAAAGTTTACCCTACCAGAAGTCATACTGTGGCAGCTCAAGGTGGTATGAATGCCGCTTTAGGTAATGCAGATGAAAATGATGATTGGCGTTGGCATATGTATGACACTATTTTAGGTTCTGACTTTCTAGGTGACCAAGATGCTATTGAGTATATGTGTGAGCAGGCGCCTCAAACAGTGATAGAGCTAGAGCATATGGGATTGCCATTTAGTAGAGACGATACTGGGCATATTTACCAGCGAGCTTTTGGTGGCCAAACACGTGAGTATGGCAAGGAGCTAGTGCATAGAACTTGCGCTGCTGCAGATAGAACAGGCCACGCATTATTACATACTTTATTTCAAAAAAATGTTGAGAAGAAGGCTAAGTTTTTAAACGAGTGGTTTGCCATCGATTTAGTAAAAAATTCTGATGGTTCCATAGTTGGGGTAACGGCATTAGAAATGGCAACTGGTGAAGTTGCTTTTATAAAAGCAAAGTTAACTGTTTTAGCTACAGGTGGTGCTGGAAAAATATTTAAAAGCACTACAAATGCATATACGTGTACAGGCGATGGTATTGCTATGGCTGCTCGGGCTGGTGTTCCATTGCAAGACATGGAAATGTGGCAGTTTCATCCTACTGGAATTGCTGGGGTTGGAGTGTTGATTACTGAGGGTACCCGTGGTGAAGGTGGTTACTTGATAAACGGTGAGGGTGAAAGGTACATGGAGCGATATTCTCCTCATATGAAAGATTTATCATGTCGTGATGTTGTATCTAGATCATCCATGCTTGAGATTAGAGAGGGGCGTGGTTGTGGGCCAAACAAGGATCATGTTCTATTAAAATTAGATCATTTAGGCCCAGAAATATTAAATGAGAGGTTGCCTGGTATAACTGAAATTTCAAAAACATTTGCAGGCGTAGATCCAGCTAAAGATCCTATTCCGGTAGTTCCTACTTGCCATTATTTAATGGGGGGTATTCCTACTAATAAATACGGTCAAGTAATTACATTGGATGCGAAGGGAGACGATACTATTGTGTCTGGTTTATATGCCGCTGGTGAGTGTGCGTGTGTTTCTGTGCATGGTGCAAATAGGTTGGGTGCTAATTCGTTGTTAGATATTGTGGTTTTTGGTCGTGCAGCTGGTATTCATATGGAGCAGCAATTAAAGCAGGGTGTTGCTGATACCCAGGTATCTAAGAGTGATGTTGATGCTGCAAATTCAAGATTACATAGCTGGCATAATAGAAGTGGTACAGAAAGCGTAGCTGATATCCGTTCAAAATTACAAAAAGTAATGCAGGAAGACTTTGGTGTTTTTCGTAAGCATGACAGTATGGATCATGGGGTTGTTAAGATTGAAGAATTAAGATCTATGCTCGACAATGCTGAGTTGAAGGATAAGTCTAAGGTTTTCAATACTGCATTAATTGAGGCATTAGAGTTAGAAAATATGCTTGTAAATGCTGAGGCTACAGCCCATTGTGCAAGGGCGAGAACCGAAAGCAGGGGGGCTCATTCAAGAGTTGATTATACAGAGCGTGATGATGAAAATTGGCATAAGCATAGTTTATATTATGCAGGCAGTCATAAACTAGATTCACGACCTGTTAACATGAGTCCTGAGAAAGTTAAGCCAATTAAATTAAAAGAGAGGGTGTAGTTGTGGAGATATCTATATATCGTTATGACCCAGATAAAGATAAAAAGCCTTATATGCAATCATATGATTTAAATTTAGAGGACTGCCAGGGGATAATGTTATTAGATGCATTGGAGACTCTAAAGGCTAAGTTTGATCCAAGTTTAAGTTTTAGGCGTTCATGTGGTGGTGGTGTCTGTGGTTCAGACGGCATGAATATAAACGGTAAAAATAGTTTAGCTTGTACAACTTTGCTAGCCAATTTGCCTGACAAAGTAACCTTGCGACCTTTGCCTGGCATGCCGGTTATTAGAGATTTAATTGTTGATATAACAGACTTTTTTGCACAGTATGAAAAAGTTGGCCCATATTTAAAGCCAGCTAAAAATTTGCCAAAAGATAAGGAGCAGCTGCAGTCTCCTCAAGATAGGAAGAAGCTAGATGGTCTATACGAGTGCATTTTATGTGCATGTTGCTCTAGTTCTTGTCCTTCATATTGGTGGAACCCTGACAAATTTATAGGTCCTGCAGGTTTGTTGTGGGCTGCAAGGTTCTTGCAAGACAGTAGGGATGCTCATTCGAAGGAACGTTTAGATGAGTTGGAAGATTTGTATAGTTTATATCGTTGTCGTTCGATTATGAACTGTGCATCAGTTTGTCCAAAAGGTTTAAATCCAGGTGAGGCAATTGCCAAGATTAGGGCACAAAAATTAAAGGATTAATGTTTGTATGGCAGATAAATATTTTGATAAAAGCGCGAGCTCGGCACTTTTTGCGACTAATTATGCTTATGTTGAAGAGCTCTATGAACAGTATTTAGTTGATAAAAGTAGTGTTTCAGATTATTGGCAGCAATATTTTGCAAGCCTAGGCAGTGATGTCTCGAGTTATTCTCAGCATGAGAAAACAATAAAGAAATTTACAGATTTGTCATCTAACCCAGTTTATACAGCTAGTGGACCTGCTGCTATAGCCTCTGGTAATGAGGGAACTTTTATTGCAGCATATCGTGATTTTGCACATAAATATGCAGATATCAATCCATTATTTAAGAATGACAATGTAGCTAAGGAATTGTGTTTTTCCAGTCATGGTTTTTCTGGTATAGATGACAAGCTAATTAGTTCTACTAACTATAAAAATATTAATAACGTTGGTGATTTAATTAGTAGTCTGCAGCGTTCATATTGTGAGCATGTAAGCATAGAGACCTCCCATATTTCTGATAATGCTGAAAGGCAGTGGTTATATAAAAAATTAGAAACGCCTAGTCCATATGCTTTAGATTCAGCTGCCGAGAAAAAATCTATACTAGAGAATTTATCTAGAGCTGAGGGTATTGAGCAATATTTTGCTATTAAATATGTTGGTCAAAAAAGGTTTTCATTAGAAGGTGGCGAGTCTTTAATTCCTTGTTTAAGATTCGGTATGGAGTATGCTGCTAAAGAGTATGGCACGACTGATGTTGTGTTGGGTATGGCGCATCGGGGCAGGCTTAACGTCATGCTAAATGTATTGGCTATGCCGACAGAAGAAATTTTCAAAGAATTTGAAGGTCGTGCTGATTATGGTAATACTTCTGGAGATGTAAAATATCACTTAGGTTACTCATCTGATTTGCCAGTAGGAGATAAATATTTACATACTAGTTTAATGTTTAATCCATCGCATCTTGAGTTTATTGCCCCAGTGGTAAACGGCTCTGTAAGGGCGCGTCAAGATAGCTTAGATGATGGGGTCTCTAAATCAACGGTATTGCCGATTATAATACATGGTGATTCGGCTATGGCTGGTCAAGGTGTAGTTGCTGAGACTTTTAATATGTCGAAAACCTCAGCATTTGATGTTGGTGGTTCTATTCATATTGTTATAAATAACCAAGTTGGTTTCACAGCGCAAAAACATGATTCTATGAGCTCTGAGTATTGTAGCAGTATAGCAAAATCTATTAATGCGCCAATCTTTCATGTGAATGGCGATGACCCAGAGGCTGTTGTAGCTTGTATTAGGCATGCATTAGATTATCGAGAGACTTTCGCCAAGGACATTGTTATTGACATAGTCTGTTACAGGCGTATGGGCCACAACGAAGCTGACGAGCCTGCAGCAACATTGCCGATGATGTATACCAAGATAAAAACGCATCCTACAACTAGGTTATTATACGCGAATAAGTTAATAGAGCTTGGTGTTATTACTGCAGCTGATGCCTCTAAAATGCAGGCAGACGTCAAGTCGGCTATGGATAAGGGCCAAGCTTTAATAGCAGGTGAGCACCATAATAAAACAAAGCAGCGTCAGGTTAAGTGGGGCAAGTACATTGATAAGCACTGGAATCAAGTTTTAGATACGGGCATGCCTCTTAATAAATTAAAATCATATGCTGCGAGTTTAGTTATTACTCCCAATGGTTTTAAGTTGCAGCGTCAGGTTGGAACAATGATTTCGCAGCGTCAAAAAATGGGGTATGGAGAGCTTGCTCTAAATTGGGGTATGGCTGAACTTATGGCTTATACTTCTTTATTGGATCTTGGGTTTTCAATACGAATTGTGGGCCAAGATTCTAAACGTGGTACGTTTTCGCATCGTCATACTGTTTTGTTTGACCAAGATAATGGGGCTGAGTTTAATCCGCTGACTAAAGTTAATAATGGCAAAAACTTTTATATTTATGATTCGGTGTTGTCTGAGACCGCTCCATTGGGTTTTGAGTATGGCTATTCGATAACAGACCCTAGGTGCCTAAATATTTGGGAAGCTCAATTTGGTGATTTTGCTAATGGAGCCCAGGTAATTATTGATCAGTTTATTAGTTCAGGTTGGCAAAAGTGGAAGCGTCTTTCTGGCTTGGTGATGTTATTACCACATGGATATGAGGGTATGGGCCCAGAACATTCTTCTGCGCGTTTAGAGCGTTTTTTGCAGTTGTCTGCTCAGTTTAACATTCAGGTGTGCGTACCTAGTACGCCTTCGCAAATGTTTCATCTATTATTACGCCAGATGCTAAGGGATTATCGAAAGCCATTAATAGTTATGACTCCTAAAAGTTTATTGAGGCATCATGGGGCGGTATCGAGTCTTGAGGATCTTAAAAAAGGTCGTTTTGAGACAGTTATTCCAGACCCGAAAATTAAAATGTCACAAGCTAAACGCTTGGTGCTTTGTTCTGGCAAGGTGTATTATGATTTAATAGCTAAGCGTGCTGAGGTTGGGCTTGATGATGTTGCTATTATACGTTTGGAGCAGTTATATCCATTTCCTACTGAGGTTTTATCGGTGATGTTATCACGTCACACTAAATCAAAGTCATTTATTTGGTGTCAGGAGGAGCCTAAAAATCAGGGGGCATGGTTTATTAAGAAAAGTTCTATTGAAAGGTGCTTGCCAGAAGGTGCTTCTTTGGTTTATGCTGGACGTGAATTTTCTGCTGCTCCAGCAGCTGGGTATCCGAGTTTGCACAAAAAACAACAGCAGGATTTAGTTGATCAGGCATTAGGGTTATTGCCAAATTCACACGAGGGAAAGAATGACAGTTGAGATAAAAGTTCCAGTTCTACCAGAGTCAGTTAGCGATGCTACTGTTGCAGCATGGCACAAGAATGTTGGTGATGCTGTAGCTGAAGGTGAAAGTTTATTAGACTTAGAAACTGATAAAATAATGTTAGAGGTCCCCGCTCCAAGTGCTGGGGTTTTAACTAGCATTTTGCAGCAGGAAGGTGAAGTTGTGGTATCAGGTCAAGCATTAGGTGCGCTAGATACAGCAGCTGTAGCTGTTGCAGATACTTCAGTTGTAGAGACAGCTGTTGCTCAAGAGGGCGGTTTAGCAGCAAGTTCAGATAGTGATAGCTTGCAGCATGGTCCTGCGGTTCGAAAATTATTACACGAACATAATGTTGATGCTAGTTTAATAAGTGGCACAGGAAAAAGTGGACGTTTAACAGTAGAGGATGTAAAAGCGTATTTATCGAAGACTGCTTCGACTAGTATCTCAGAGAATGAAGAATCCACAGCGGTAGCTGTTGGCTCTCGTTACCAAGAGCGTGTTGCTATGACTCGCTTACGTCAGCGCATCGCTGAGCGTCTTTTAGATGCACAGCAGAATGCTGCTATTTTGACTACATTTAATGAAGTTGACATGCAGCCTGTTATGGATTTACGTGTTAAGTATAAAGAATTATTTCAAAAAACTCATGACACTAAACTAGGTTTTATGTCGTTTTTTGTAAAAGCTACTATTGCAGCACTAAAGCAGTTTCCTGAGGTAAATGCAGCTATAGATGGCACTGATATAGTCTATAATAATTTTTTTGACATAGGCCTGGCCGTTTCTTCTCCACGAGGTTTAGTTGTGCCAATACTAAGAAACGCAGAGTTATTAGCAATGGCTGATATAGAAAAACAAATAATAGATTATGCGGGCAAGGCTAAAAATGGCACATTAACTCTAGAAGAGATGACTGGCGGAACTTTTACTATTACCAATGGTGGTACTTTTGGTTCAATGTTATCTACGCCTATTTTGAATCCACCACAAAGTGCTATTTTAGGTATGCATAATATAGTGAAAAGAGCGGTAGTTGTAAATGATGAAATTGTTATTAGGCCGATGATGTATTTAGCTTTATCTTATGACCATAGGATAATAGATGGTGCAACTTCGGTACGTTTTTTGGTTACTATTAAAGAGATGTTGGAAGATCCAGCAAGGCTCTTATTAAATATTTAATAATTAGGTGTTATAAATGAACTTACATGAATATCAAGCAAAAAATTTATTGAAAGAAGTTGGGGTAGCTGTACCGGATTATCATGTTATTAGCGAGGTTGACGAAGCCTTATCTGTATATGCATCAATGCCTTATGATCGTGTTGTAGTTAAAGCACAGGTGCATGCAGGTGGCCGAGGCAAGGCTGGTGGTGTTAGAATAGTAAAGTCAAAAGAAGAGCTAGCAACTAGTGTTAAAGAGTTGTTAGGTACAAGATTAGTTACTTATCAAACTGATGCAAATGGCCAACCTGTAAATCAGCTATTAATAGAAGCTCCATGTGAAATAAAAACTGAATTATATCTTGGTGCTGTTATAGACAGGGCTACTCAAAGCATAGTTTTTATGGCATCGCAAGAAGGTGGTGTTGATATTGAGAAGGTTGCACATGAAAGCCCAGAAAAAATAATTAAATGTGCTGTTGAGCCTTTGGTTGGAGTTCTGTCACACCAAGTTCGAGCAATGGCTAATGCATTAGATTTAAAACCACATCAAGCAAAGCAGTTTGCTAAGTTAATTAAAGGCTTGTATGAAGCTATTGTAAAATATGATATTGGTTTGATTGAGATTAACCCATTAGTAATAAATGCTGCTGATGATTTAATTTGTTTAGATGCGAAGATTAATATAGATGATAATGCATTATATCGCCAGGCTAGTATAAGAGAAATGCGTGATCCTTCACAGGAAGACGAGCGTGAGAATCATGCGCATAAATGGGAGTTAAGCTACATATCTCTAGATGGTGAGATTGGCTGCATGGTAAATGGAGCAGGGCTAGCTATGGCTACGATGGATATTATAAAGTTATATGGTGGTAATCCTGCAAACTTTTTAGATGTCGGTGGTGGCGCAACTAAAGAGAGAGTTACAGAAGCATTTAAAATAATTTTATCAGATAACAATGTAAAAGCTGTGTTGGTCAATATCTTTGGCGGTATAGTACGTTGTGATTTAATTGCTGATGGTATAATAGGTGCTATAGCTGAAGTGGGTATTGAAGTTCCTGTGGTAGTTAGGCTTGAAGGTAATAATGCAGAGGCTGGTAGAGATAAATTATCTCAAAGTGGTTTAAATATAATAGCAGCAGACAGTTTTGATAGCGCAGCTGAAAAAGTTGTTGCAGCAGTAAAAGGTGAAAGTTAATGAGTATTTTAGTAGATAAACACACAAAAGTAATTTGTCAGGGTTTTACAGGTAGCCAAGGCACCATGCATTCAAAGCAGGCTATTGAGTATGGTACGCAGATGGTAGGTGGTGTTACGCCGGGCAAAGGTGGCCAAACTCATTTAGATTTACCTGTTTTCAATAGTGTCGAAGAAGCTGTTATTGCCACTGATGCTGATGCATCGGTTATTTTTGTTCCTGCTGCATTCTGTCGAGACTCAATTCTTGAAGCTGCTGAGGCAGGAGTTGGGTTAATAGTTTGTATAACAGAGGGTATTCCTGTTGCAGATATGTTAGTTGTTAAGAAGTATTTGGCTACGACTAACTCTAGATTAATTGGTCCTAATTGCCCTGGAATTATTACACCAGGAGCTTGTAAAATTGGGATTATGCCAGGTTATATCCATAACCCGGGTCGAGTTGGGATTGTATCTAGGTCAGGTACCCTAACTTATGAGGCGGTTAATCAAACTAGCCAGTTAGGATTAGGTCAAACCACATGTGTTGGTATAGGTGGCGATCCAATTCCAGGCACTAATTTTATTGATGTATTAGAGTTATTTCAGAATGATGACCAGACAGAAGCAATAGTTATGGTTGGTGAGATAGGTGGCAGTGCTGAAGAAGAGGCTGCTGAATTTATTAAATCGAATGTAACTAAGCCAGTTGTGTCATATATTGCTGGTGTTACAGCTCCTGAAGGCAAGAGAATGGGGCATGCTGGAGCAATTATCTCTGGTGGCAAGGGTACTGCCGCAGAAAAGTATGCTGCGCTTAATGCTGCTGGAGTTAATACAGTAAGTTCGCCTACAGCGATTGGGAAGGCTGTGGCTGAGGTTCTGAGTTAATATACCTGTAAGCTTTACCTATTTAAACAGTTGACACATCTCTATATTTACGTACATACTTAGTATGTTTGTACTTAATTAAGAGATTATTCATCTATGAAAAGCGAACAGGTCTCCAAATCTACAATATCTAGCTGGTTTAATGATTCGTATGACTCTATCAAATCAATAAATAAAACTAATTATATTTATTACTCTATAGTTTATTCAGGCATTGCATTTGGACTATTTTTATTTGGCGCTATTCCCTGCCTTTCGTTATTAGGTTTTCCTATCCCATATGCAGAAATGTTTTTATATAGCACGGCAGCAACATTATCATATTTATTTATATTTGGTTTTTGTGATGGTAATGATTCAGGGGCTAGGCATAAAGGAAAGATAAATTTTATTTTTTTATTATCATACACAGCGGCTTCAACAGTAATATTCTATCATATGTCTGCATTTACCGTTTCGTTAATAATTCCAGCTCCAATTGTATATGGTTTAGTAAGTTTATTAGTGTGTAAGTTTGGGTCTGCTTCCCATGACTACAATTCAAATTATAGTCCTGTAATTATATCATTATTGCTGCCTATAACATGTGCTTTGCCTGGCTTATACCACGGTAATACTTTGTTATACCTATCATTTATCGCTGCATATTATATATCTAACCTAGTTAAAATGCCTTTGATGAAGTATTTTGACAATGATTTGCAGGTACTTAATTCTTTATACACTATAGCTAGCGGTGAAATAAAAATTTCAGATATCAACTCCCACGATCAATTGATATTCGAGGTTAATAAATTGCTTGAACAAGAAATTGTCTATAAAGGTGCTAATGTGCAAAAAAGATCTATTGCTGAGTTAGTTGCCAATAAGCTAGCAATTAAAAAGATAGTTAATAAATTAGAAACTGGTACTAAATTGAAATCTCATTTAGTAAGCCTTGCTAATAAAAACAATAGTTCTAATGATTATGGTATAGGTCTAGGTAGCTCTGACTCTGTTGCTGATTTAAATAGCACCTATAATGATTGGGATTTGTTATCTCCTGGATTTAAGGAGTGGATTTCAAATAATGAGGTGTCCTATGATCTTGTAGAAGTTTTTGATTTTGTAGATACTCGCCCATATACTTTGCTTCAAAATAAAAGTCAGAATTTTTTTGATTTAATGACTGCCTTAATAATGTTACTGTTGGGATCAATTATAAGTAACTTTTGTGTTGCGAGCTATATAGCATCGCCTATTTCTTTTGTTGTATGTTTTACCTCAGTATATGCAGTTATTAACTTGGTTTCTTTTTATATAAATAGAACTGCAAATGGCTTGCATGTTAATTCTAACTACAATCAAAACGATTGCCAATGGTTTGGTATAGCCTATTCTAGAGGTGCTGAAGACGAGGTTAATAACAGCTTTTACTTTAATGTTTATTTTGTTTCTGTTTGCTTGTCTTTTATTGTTTTTGTTATGCAGTATACATTATTTGACATGTATTTAATGCGCTTTGAATATTTTATTCCATGGGTTAATTTCTTGCCACAGATTATTTTATTCGGATTGTCAGTGTTATTCTCTTTAAGTTTCTTATCAGATAGTCAAGTTGTTAGCGCTGATACTATGATATTTGTATTTGCAGTTATATTATTTGGAGGGGTAGCTCTCAATTTTACATGCCCATCCTTATTATTTTTATTTTCACAATCACCAGTTTTAGCTAATTATGCTTTTATGAGTGCTGCTGCTGTTGTTCTATCAAACGTAGCAAATAATCTAATATATAGTGACAAAACCACTTCTTTTCATCTTTCTAGTCATGTGAGTTCTTTGTCTATCACTCCACAGGGTTCACCTGAGACGACAAGATGTGCAAGTCCAATGCGATTTAATAGACGCTCAAGTTCACAAGGAGAATTTACATCTATAGAAAGCAATGCCAACAAAAAATAAGTTTGAAAACAATATTTTTACTTATTTGTCGAAGGGGTTGCTAGTGCTTTTAAAAAACAACCTAATTGGAGTTCCTGTTAACTTTAACGCGTTAAAAAAGCATTTGGTTAGGTAGCGTTTGTATTGTGGGGTTAATTTATCGGTTTGTTTACCATGTATAATAATGGTGGGGGGATTATTGCCGCCGGGGTGAGCTAGTTGCATTTTTATGGTACGTCCTCCAATCATAGGTGGTGGATTTTTAGTCGTTGCAATTTTTAATATTTCAGTTAGTTGTTTTGTTGACATTTTCAGCATTGCTGAGTGGTATGAGTTATATATTGTGCGCCACAAGGTTTTAATTCCTGACCCAGTTGTTGCTGATATGTTTATAATATGTGCGAAGCTTGCAAATTCTAAGCGTTCATCTACCTCTTGGTTGACTAGTTTTAGTTGTTCCTTGTCAAGTAGATCACATTTATTTATAGCGATGATTAGTGCCTTGCCTTCATCTATTACAAAATTTATAAGTTTTAGATCTTGGTCTGATATTTTGTCAGTTGCATCTATCAGGTACACGATAACGTGTGATTGTGCTATGGTATTTAGGCTTCTTATTACAGAAAACTTTTCTATTTCATTTTTTATTTTAGTTTTTCTTCTAACCCCGGCGGTATCGACTATTGTATATGATTGTTGGTTATATTCTATATCTATAGCGATACTGTCACGCGTGGTGCCGGCCATGTTTGAGGTTATTAACTGCTCTTTACCAATTAATTTATTTGTTAAAGTTGATTTGCCAGTGTTAGGCTTTCCTATTAATGAGAAAGTAATGTTATTTGATAGGTCAATTTCGTTTAATATCGCTTGGGGTTTCAATGATACTATTTTATCCTTTAAGTCTATAATCCCAATATTATGCTCTGCAGCTATTGTGTGTGGTTCACCTAGGGATAGTTCATTAAATTCTTGCGCTTTTAGTTTGTTATTATTGGTTTCAGATTTATTAGCTACTAGGAGTATTTCCTTATTGGCTTTTCTGAGGTAGTTTGCGAGGTAACTATCATCTGGTGTTAGGCCTGCCTTGCTATCTACTAAAAATATTATTATATCTGCTTCATTAATTGCCAGTTGCGTTTGTTCATTAAGTTTTGTTTGAATTGTTTCGTTATTTTCGATAAGACCGCCGGTATCAACTAGTATAAATTCGTGTTCATTATATTCAATGCGGGCATAATTTCTGTCACGAGTTACTCCAGACCAATCAGAAACTATTGCTAAGCGTTTTTTTACTATTTTATTAAATAAAGTTGATTTGCCAACATTAGGTCGTCCTACGATTACTACTGTAGTGTTTTCTTTGTTCATAGGGCGCCTTTTGTTGATAATTTAAAAGAAGTGTTAGGATGTTAATTGTAGCGTTAATAATACTAATGTCAATATTGTTATCGCGGCTCTACATAGTTGATATTATTGTATTTCATGTTTGCAAGCTCCCAAAGTTCATATTGGCTTTGTTGGCTGGCATCAGCAGCAGATTTTTTGTATGCTTCTTTAGCTTGATTTAGCTTACCTAGTTTTAAGTATGCATCACCTTTAACTAATTCATTTTCAGCATTATAAAAGTTGTTTTCTTTGGTTATCTTTAATGCTTTTTCAGGTTTTTTTAGTTCAATATATATCCTAGCTAGTTTTAGTTTAGATACTGATTTTAAGTTCTCATTAGAGTTATCGATTACCCATTCTAGCTGTTTTATAGCATTATCATAGTCTTGTTTTTCAACATAGTATTTAGCTAGGTGTAGAGAGCTTAGGCCTGAGTATATTGATTTGGGACTTTCTGTATGCAGGTCATTTACTTGTTTTATAGCAATATCTGTGTTTTCGCTTTTAAGTCCAGGCACTATGTAGTAGTAGAGGGTTGCTGCTTTTTCAGTTTTATTAATTTGTGCCACTTGGTAGTTAGATTTGGCAACTATAACTATTAAGGCAAGACTAATTACACCAATCAAATAAAATTTATTATCATTCCACCATGTTTTTATGTTTTTTTCCATTAGTAGGTCATGATTATCACTCATTATTATCTCCAAAAATAGTTTGTATGAAATCGATTATATCGGCATTATTTATGCATTGTTGTTTTTTATCATCATCCAGGTATTTTATTGTTACTGTATTATTTTCGCATTCATCTTGTCCAAGTACTAGGGCTATTTTGGCACTACTTGCTGCGGCGCGTTTAAATTTATTTTTAATATTACTTTGAATATGGTCAAGCAGACAGGTTTGCTTTAACTCACGCCTTATTCTATGGGTAATTATATTTGCTGTGGCTTGTGATTTTTCATCTATTGCAATTACATAAATGTCGGCTTTATTCTCTTGTGGCTCTGGCATTAGTTCAAGTATTCGCTCTAGCCCCATTGCAAAGCCAGTAGCGGCCATAGAATTATTAGATAGCTTTGACACTAGGTTGTCATATCTGCCGCCTGCGCAAATGGTCCCTTGTGCTCCTAACTCTGAGGTGGTTATTTCAAACACAGTGCCGCTATAGTAGTCTAGTCCTCTAACTAGGTATGGATTTACAGCATACTTTATGTCTAGTTGCTTTAATCCTTCGGTTATGGCTTTGAAGTGTTGTTGCTGTTCATTGTTAAGATATTCGCTTAATTTTGGTGCATTAGGCAGCAAGTCTATAATTACGGGGTTTTTACTGTCTAGGATTCTAAGGGTGTTTAGTTCAAGGCGTTTTAGTTCTTCTTCGCTAAGTTTGTCTTTGTGTTGCTTAAAGTATTTTATTAGCTCTTTTTTATAGGTTGCTCTGCATTCATCTGACCCTAGACAGTTAATTTCTAGCTGTACTTTATCTGCAATGCCGAGTTTTTCCCATATCAAGGTGCAATAGCTTAAAAGTTCAAGTTCAATGCTTGCTTGGGTTATGCCGAAAGTTTCAAGGCCAAATTGGTGGAATTGTCTAGTTCTGCCTCGTTGTGGGCGTTCATGGCGGAACATTGGTCCTAAGTACCAAATTTTTTGTCCAGGGCTGCGCAGCAGTGAATGTTGCGCCATTGCGCGAACACAGCTTGCTGTGCCTTCTGGCCTTAAGGTCAATTCATCGCCATTTTTATCTTGAAAGCTATACATTTCTTTATTTACTATATCTGTTTCTTGGCCTATTGATCTTTTAAATAAATTACTGTTCTCTACTATTGGGGTTCTTATTTCCTTATAACCGAATGCTTTAGCGGTCTCTATTAAAGTGTTTTCGAGCCTTTGCCATTTTAAGGTGTTAGCAGGTATTATATCATGCATGCCTCGTATGCTAGCTATGTTATCTTTCAATGTCATTCTCACTATTTTTATTTACATCAGTTTTAATAGCCACTTGTTGTTTGTTATCTGTAGCTGTGCTGATTATGCTGTTTTGAGTAGGTTCGATTGTTTTTTTTTCAGTTTTAGAAGGGTTGTTTATAAAAACAATCCAGCTAACAATTACCATTAATATAGCGATTTGTGTTATAGATATATTATTAGTTAGGTTTTTTATGCTGATAGTATTAGTTGTTTTGGGTTGTTGTTTTATTATTTTAGTGC
This sequence comes from Legionellales bacterium, assembly GCA_018664045.1. Classification (GTDB taxonomy): domain Bacteria; phylum Pseudomonadota; class Gammaproteobacteria; order Comchoanobacterales; family Comchoanobacteraceae; genus JABJPE01. The sequence goes on from JABJPE010000074.1 coordinate 24,041, forward strand.
CTATGTATTCGAAGCCATCTTTTTTTAGTGAGCTCATTATATTTTCTACAGGTACATCTACAGCTTCACAAAAAAGTTTAAGATGACCTTTGGTATATATAGAAAATAATTTTTCAGGATACAAGTTGTTTTCTATATCATTAAGGCATTGTTTAGATACCTTAGTTTGTTCCGAAATATCATCTATAGTTAGTTTTTTATTTTCCCTAGCTAATTTTAGCGTTTCGCCTGCACTTATTCTTTTTTTAGTCATAACCCACACTATGTTTGTTAAAGGAACTTTATTTTCGCATATTTCTTGGTAAAATCCAATAGTCAATGCCAACCATATCTTTTATTAGTAGCTGCGTTTCTAATTTTCTATGGCTTTTAAGCTAACCTTGAGTTGTATTGTTATTTATAGACCTCATGTTTTCATTTGTTTGACAGGCGTAATGAATTGTTATTCTTAAGTTTTATTTAATGTTCGTGTGGTATAATATGAGTTGCGGTTATTCATGGGTATTAATATTATGATTAAAAATATAAAAGCTAAAATTTTAACAGCAGTGCAAAAAATATTTATTTATCCATTTAGGCTATGTTATGTTGCCATTTTAAATGTATTATTATTGGCGTTATTTGTAGTTGTGACTGCGCTGAAAATTTTTACATTTTTACCTGTTTTAAGCGGTTATGCGGAAGCTGCGATTAATGAAATTCGTATTTTAATTACATTTCTAATTATACCTGGAGCTTTTTATTCACCCAGTCAAGGATATGTTTATAAACCTAAGCCAAGCCCTCCAAAGTCAATTCCACATTCACAGAAGGTCTCTGGTGACACCTTGTCTTTTGTTCTTTATGGAAATGGTAATCCAATTAAATACATTTGTAATAACAACTCAATATGTTTGCCTCATCTTTCATGCGAGGTTTTAAGTGATGCTTCGTTTACGAGCCGTGTGGATAAATATGCGGAGTTTATAAAAAAAACTATTATTGCCAATCCTAAACTGAAGACACTAAATTTTAATGGTCATTCTATGGGGGGCGCTATTTTAGCTGCAGCAATAGCAAAAGTAGTTAATGATGAATCTCTAGATGGGCGTAATTTAACATATAACTTAGATATTGACAGAACATTTGATAATCTACCTAATGTTGTTGATGTTTTTTTAGGTTATGGTGTTTTCAAACCTATATTTACAAGTTCTTTATCGATGTTGGGGCTGACGTTAGATACAGAGCATGCTTTGCAAAAGATAATACAAGAAATCGGCAATCACAAAGTTAATATAAAAATAACCACATGTTCTGATGATCAAATTCTTGGTGATGGCGCTTTAACAGCTGCAAATATTAAAAGCACTAATCCAAAGGTTGACATAAAGGCAGCTATAATTAATGTGGGCCATAATTCCCCTGGTAAATATGATGTGCACAGACAATTACAAGATATGGATTCTAATTTTGACATGAAATACCATAAAGATATTTATCTAGCTTTAGATTTTGTTTTAGCTGTAGTCATAATGAAACTAATTGGCGTGTTTGCAATGCTTGATGTGGCTGTGATGCCACTTTTAGTAGGCCCATTTTTCGCCGCTATTATGCCACAATTAGTGTTTAGTATTTGTTTGGTTTTGGGACTACATGCTTTTACTAATGCTTGTTCATTTGCAGCTAGCTCTTTTGTGATAGATGATTCCAGATCTTATGATTTAGCTAATAGAGAGGAAGCTAGATCAATAAAAAAAGGCTACTACAGTGAGGTAGGTATATTTAGTGTTTTAATTTGTGCGTTGTTACCCATTTTGAAGATTTTGCCATTTGCAGCCATGAGCTTTAACCCAGTGCTATTGTTGCCTGTGTTGTTCGGTGTCGTGATGTTGCTAGCTACTTTTATTGCTGATGCACTGCCTGCTATTGGTTTAGCAGCTGATTCTTCACAGTCGCAAGCAAACGCTGCAATGCATAAAAGAGGCGGCTATTTAAACTCTGATCAACTAGGGCGTGGAAACAGATTAGGAGGAAATAATTGTTTTAAAAATCAACCAAGAGATGGAGCTAGAACCGGTAATTATTTAGATATTAATCCTTCGATTTAAGTCTATTTTTAATGTTGCCTGCCAGTTGGCCACAGGCGGCATCGATATCATCACCTCTAGTTTTTCTGACTGTAGTTTGTAGTTTTTTTTGCTCGAGTATATTGCGAAATTTAGTTATAGCATTATTGCTCGATGTTTTATAATCAACGTCTGGAATTGGATTGTATGGTATTAGATTGATTTTGCAGTTTACGCTTTTGAGAACTTTACATAGATCTTTGGCGTGTTGGGTTGTGTCGTTGACACCACTTATCATGATATATTCTACTGTTACTTTTCTTTTTGGTTGATTTTTAAAATAATTAGAGCAGCAATTTATTAGTTGTTTTAGGTTGTATTTTTTATTGATTGGCACTAGTTCGTTTCTAAGAATATCATTTGGAGCATGTAGTGATATAGCAAGGGATGCTTCAGAATTTTCACGCAATTTTTCCATTGCGGGCACGATCCCAGAGGTGCTGACAGTCACTCTATATTTCGAGAGTCCGTAGGCATTATCATCGAGCATAAGTTCTAGTGCTGGGAGTAGGTTTTTAAGATTAAGGAGTGGTTCACCCATGCCCATCATAACCACATTAGTAATTTTTTTATTTGGGTCTATTTCCTTGAGCCTAAGTTTTGCGTAGCGTAGTTGCCCTATAATCTCGGCGGTGCTGAGGTTATGGCTAAAGCCTTGCATGCCAGTTGCACAAAAACTGCATGCAAGTGCGCAGCCTGCTTGTGACGATAGGCAGAGGGTGCCGCGGCCATCTTCTGGAATAAAAACTGTTTCTATTTGGTTTTTTACATCGACTTGGAACAGCCATTTTACGGTGCCATCTTTGCTAATTAGCTCTTTACTACAGTTCATATCTGGGGTTACAAAATTTTCGATAAGTTCTGCGCGGAGTGTTTTGCTTATATTTGTCATTTTATCAAAGTCAGTGACAAATTCTTGGTGCAGCCATTTTATTACTTGTGTTGCCCGATAGCCAGGTTGGCCATGGGCAACAAAGTATTCTTTTAGCCCACTTAAGCTAAAGTTTAATAAGTTTAGTTTTGCTTTAGTCATTAATAGCTAACTATTTCACTGCTATTGAAGAAGAAGTCTATTTCTATGGCAGCATTTTCAGCGCTATCTGAGCCATGTACAACATTAGCTTCTATAGATTCAGCAAAATCGCGTCTAATTGTGCCTTCTGCAGCTTCAGCTGGATTAGTAGCTCCCATTATTGTTCTGTTTTGCAATACAGCATTTTCGCCTTCTAGTACCATGGTTAAAACTGGTCCTGAGGTCATGTATTTCACAAGGTCATTATAGAAGGGTCTTTCTTTATGAACGCCGTAGAACTCTTGTGCTTGCTCTGTTGTTAGTTGTTGTAATTTAGCTGCTACTACTTTTAGACTTTGGCTTTCAAAGCGCTCTATTACTGTACCGATTAGGCTACGAGTTACGCCATCTGGTTTAATTATAGATAAAGTTCTTTCTGTGCTCATAATATCATCTCTCTAGTTTAATGTATTTCCAAAAGAGGTATGTTATGGCAAATTTGAGTTAAAGTCCAGTATTTGGATTGTTGTTTATTGATTAAACTTGTTTTAAGGCTATGATAAATTTTCTTTTTTATATGGATTTAGTTAGTTTATTTGCTGTGGTTTTGGTTATATCTATAGCTGCTTTTATATCTGCTGTAGTTGTATGTTTGCCGATTGAGTATCGGATAGTTGCATTTGCATCATCGCGGCTAATTCCTATTGCAGTTAGCACGTGTGACACTGTTATTTCATGGGTATTGCATGCAGAACCAGATGCTACTGCTATTTCACTTTGTATGCAGTTAAATAAAATATCACCAGGTAGTTTATGAAAAGTTATATTTAGATTATGTGGCACCCGTTGGTCGATATCCCCATTTATTGATGTATTTGGAATTGATTCTAGCCCGGTTTTAAGTTGTTTAGCTAGGGAGATGACATGTTTTAAGTTTTCAGTATGGTTAAGCGCTGCAATTTCAAAGGCCTTACCCATTCCTACTATTTGATGGGTCGCTAGAGTGCCAGCTCTAATTTTTTTCTCTTGGCCACCGCCGTGATTAAGTGGGCTGAGGTGTAATTTAGGATCACTGCGTAAATATAGTGCTCCTACACCTTTTGGTCCATAGCTTTTATGGGCTGAGAATGACATCATTGCTATTTTGCTGTTGTGTAAATTAAGTGGAGCTTTGCCAATAGTTTGGGCGCCATCAACATGGAGTAGGGCACCGCTTGCAGCGACTATTTCGGCGATAGCCTCGATATCCTGGATAACGCCTATTTCATTGTTAACATGGCAGATACTAACTAAAATAGTATTGGTGCGTAGTGCTTGTTTCAGTTTGTTTAAATCTAGAATGCCATTTGTTTCAGGATTGATGTATGTTACATCAAAGCCTTTGCTTTCAAGGTGTTGGCAGCTAGCTAGTGTTGCTGCGTGTTCTGTTGTTAGTGTTATTATATGGTTGCCGCTTTTTCTATAGAAGTTGGCTGCACCTTTTATGGCTAGGTTTATAGATTCAGTTGCGCCAGATGTGAAAATAATTTGTTCAGCTTGTGTTCCTATTGCAGTTGCAACTTGTTGTCTTGCCTTTTCGATAGCTGCTCTGGCTTGATTGCCATAGTAGTTGTTGCTAGATGGGTTGCCATAATTGTTGCTTAAAAATGGCAGCATTGCTGTGACCACATCTGGATCTACTGGGGTTGTAGCCATAGAGTCTAGGAATGGTATTAATTTATTTTGCATGGTTTTCCTTGCTACTTGTTTTTTCAATTTGTGTTAGTACGCCTCTAATAATTTGTACTTGTTCGTGTGATAGTTGGTATTGTTGTAATAATATTTTTAATTTTTGGGCTATTTTAGAGCTTCTTTGGGGCTTTATATAGTCTATTTTCTGCAGGGTTTTCACCATGTGTTGAAACAGAAGTTCTAGTTCTGCTGCTGTTGCTATATCGTTTATATGTTCACAGGTCGTTGTCTCAGGATTCTGACTGAAGATTTCATAGCAGATTATTTGGACTGCTGCTGCTAAATTTAGAGAGCCGTATATATTACTTGTAGGTATTACAATTTGCTTATGGCACTTTTGGAGGTGTTCATTGCAAAGACCGTGTTGTTCATTGCCAAATAAGACTGCAACTTTAGTGCCGTTGTTAAGAGCGTTATTTATTTCTATTGCTGCATCTTGTGGTTTTAGTACTGGCAGGCTTAGCTGCCGAGATCTTGCGCTAGTTGCAAATACAAGTTGGCTAGCTGCGAGAGCTTGGTCTAGGTCTTGGCAGACGCAGGCATTATCTAGAATATCTACAGCTCCACTAGATCTTGCGTATGCTACAGAATCGGGAAAAGATTTTGGTTGTACCAGACATAGGTTTTCTATGTCCATAGTTTTCATAGCACGCGCAGCGGCGCCTATATTGCCAGGGTGGCTAGTTTTATGGAGTATTATTTGTAAGTTGGAGTATTTTTTCATTATTAAAGCCTGATTTAACAACGGTATAAGTCTGTCATATTTATTGTAAAAGTTCAATACATTAATAATTATACATGTTGCTATCTATTTTGGGCTGTTTTTGCTATATTATGCTGGACTTGGAGATGATTTATGAACCCTATGGTTAATGTTGCGACATCAGCGGCGCGTGCAGCTGCTAAAATAATACTTACTGGTTTAGATAGAATAGATTCAGTTAGAATTGCTGAGAAAAGTAGAAATGACTTTGTAACATCTGTTGATAAAGCAGCAGAGGCAGAAATAATAGCAGTATTATCTAATGCTTATCCAGACCATAAATTTCTATCAGAAGAAGCCTATAGCGATACTGAGCTGAATGACACTGATAGTTTTTGGATTATTGACCCACTCGATGGCACCACAAATTTCATTCACAGAATTCCACATTTTGCTATAGCTATGGCTTTTTATCACAAAGGCAAGGTTGAGTTATCACTTGTATATGATCCTGTGCGCGATGAGTTATTTACGGCACTGCGTGGCAAAGGTGCTCGTTGTAATCAGCAGCGAATGAGGGTTAGCAGTTTAAGAAAATTAGACCGAGCGTTAATAGCAACAGGCTTTCCTAGTCGAAACGCAGAGCGTCAGGCGCCATATATAGCCACTATTAACGATTGTTTTGAGCGTGTAGGTGGGGTTAGAAGAAGTGGTTCTGCGGCATTAGATATAGCATATGTTGCTTGCGGCCGTTATGATGGTTTTTTTGATACAGACCTTAAAGTTTGGGATGTTGCTGCATCTAATTTATTAGTTCAGGAATCTGGTGGTTATGTTAAGGATTTTGCTGGAAATAGTTCAGACATAATTTGCGATAACATTATTGTTAGTAACCCAGATTTATATCCACAAATCCAAGCTCTTGTAGCTGATCACTATAGCGTTTAGGGTGTGGCGATAGTTCTTTTAGGTTAGCTCTAGTTGTTTGGCCATTGCCTTGGGTTTTTCCAATATTGTATTTAGCCTCTATGGCATAGTGTCTACTGCACGCTTTGCCTTTGGTAGTAGTGATTGTCTATCTAGCCCTAGGGTTACGGCAAGTGATCCTGCTATATAAATAGATGAGTACGTGCCGATTACTATTCCGGTTATAAGTGCTATAGAGAATCCTTGCAGCACTTCACCACCATATATTATTAGGGCTATAACTACTAGTGATGTTAAGCCAGATGTCATTATTGTTCTAGATAGGGTTTGGTTTATAGACATATTTACAATTTCAGTAGCGCTTATTTTTCTATGGCGCCTAAAATTCTCTCTAATTCTATCATATACAACTATTGTATCATTTAGGGAGTAGCCGATAATGGTCAGGAGTGCAGCTAGCGAGATTAAGTTAAACTCAAGTTCGAAGAGGGCAAATACTCCCATTATTAGGATAGGGTCGTGTATTAGAGATACGGCGGCGCTTATTGCGAATCTATATTCGAACCTCACTGCGATATATAACATGGTAAGTAGGATTGAAACTAAGAGGGCTAGAAAGCCATTAATCATTAATGCTTTTCCTACCTGTGGGCCAATATATTCAATTTTGTCGATGTTATAATTTGGGAGTATTTTATTTAGTTTTTGTTTTAGTTTAGCTGAGTGTGAGCTAATTTCATTATTTGCAGGAACTCTAATAAGGATGTTGCTAGAGCTTCCATATGCTTGGATCATGATGCCGCTGAAGTCATTTTTTTCCATGATTGCTCTAACGCTAGGGATGTTAATGCTTTTTGCATATGACAGTTCTATTTGTGTTCCGCCTGTAAAATCTAGGCCTAAGTTTATACCTTTTATTGCGGTGATTACTATTGATGCCACAAATAATATAAGCGAGAAGACTATAGCTAGGTTGCGTTGTCCCATAAAGTTTATATTGGTATTAGCTTTAAAAAATTCCATAATTATCTCCGAATTAAATACCAATAGGTAGTTTTGTTAGGTTTTCACGTTTTGCATACATTAGTTCAATTATTGCTCTTGTAAAGTGTATTGCAGTTACCATTGAGGCTAGTATTCCAATGCTAAGTGTAATGGCGAATCCTTTCACTGAGCCAGATCCTAAGCTAAACAAGACCATTGCGACGATTAATGTTGTTACGTTTGCATCGACGATAGTTGTAAATGCTTTATCATAGCCGGCGTTAATACATTCTTTTGGCGAGAGTCCATTTCGCAATTCTTCACGTATTCGTTCATTAATTAGGACATTAGCGTCTACTGCCATACCGACGGTTAGTACTATTCCAGCTATACCTGGTAGAGTTAGGGTTGCGCCTAGAATAGAGAGTAGTGCTATTATTAGAATAACGTTAAATACTAGGGCAAAATTGGCAATTAATCCGAATGTTCTATAGTAAAGTAGCATAAATATAACTACAAGTAGTGAGCCTATTGCTACTGACAGGACTCCTTTTTCAATATTTGCTTGTCCTAGGCTTGGCCCAACTGTCATTTCTTGGACTATATCTACAGGCGCTGCCAGCGATCCTGAGCGCAGTAGTAGTGCCAGGTTTTCTGCTTCTTCTTGTGAGCTTAGTCCAGATACTTCAAATGAGCTGCCAAGAGCTGAGCGTATAACAGCGGCGCTAATGACATGTTCATGTGGTATATGTTTTATGATCCACTCGCCATCTTTTAGTTGTTTTTTTACTTCTGTTTCGACATATACTACAGCTAGGTGATTGCCGATGTTTTTAGCTGTTATTTTATGAAAGAGTGCTTCGCCACCGCCGCCTAGTTTGATAAATACAGCAGGGCTTGCGTCTTGGCTGACTGCTTGTGCAAAAGTTATTGATGAACCGCTTAGTGCTACTTGGTTTTTAAGTAGAATTGGTCTGCCATCATAGTCATATATTTTGGTGCCAAGTGGTGCGCCATTGCTTTTAGCTGCTTGGGCATCATGGCTTTCATCTACGAGGTGAAAGCGGAGAGTTGCTGTTTTTCCTAGTATTTGTTTTGCACGAGTTGTATCTTGGATGCCAGGAAGGTCGACGCTAATGTTTTTATCACCTTGGCGTTGTACTATAGCTTCACTAACCCCTAGTTCGTTTACCCTGTTGTTTAAGGTGGTTATGGTTTTTTCTATGGCGTAGTCAGTCATAGCGCTCATATTTGCTACGGTTAGGGTGGCTATTACCTTTGCATCATCTGAGTTGCTTATTTTAATGTTATATCCGTTTAGCGTTTTGCGTGCTATTTGTTTAACTTCTTCGGCATCTTCTGCTTTTTTAAGTTCAATTATTATGTTTTTATTTGTTTCTAGGTATACTTTTTTATAACGTATTTTTTGGTCTCTTAGTTCTTGGGTTAGGCTTTTTATATCGCCATTAGCCCTAGCTTTAACAAGGCTGTTGGTATCGACATCAAGTAGGAAGTGGACACCACCACGCAAGTCTAGCCCCAGCTTCATTGGCTTGGCACCTAGCATGCTCAGCCAAGCGGGTGTTCTTGGTGCAAGGTTGAGTGCAATTATGATGTTTTCGTCATGTAGTTTATCGGTTAGTATATCTTTTGCGGTTATTTGTTCATCGGTAGTTAAGAATCTAAGTAGTAATTCATCATCTATTTTTTCTTCGGTGTATTTTATTTTTGCTTGGCTTAGGTTGCTGGCTATTATTTTTGATACGTTCGAGTTTATTGTTGCTTGATTTTTACTAGATATTTGAATTGCAGGATCTTCGCCATATAGGTTAGGTAGCGCGTAGATTATGCCTATGATTATAGTTAGAGCGAGCATTGTATGTTTTAGAGAAAAAAGCTTAGTTTGCATATTCGGTATTCCTTGTTGGTGCTATTAGTTTTTAGTTTGTGTAATTGTGTTTTTTGGTAGTATTTGCGATATTGCATTTTTATCTACTTTTACAATTGTATTGGCTGCTATTTTTAAATTTATATATGTTTTATCTACATCGGTTACTACGCCTAATATGCCTGATGTTAGTTTTATTTCATCATCTTTCTTTAGGTCATTCATTAGTTTTTTATGCGCTTTATCACGTAGTGTCTGGGGGCGGATTAGCATGAAATAGCTTATAGCCACAAATGCTAATAGCAGCGGGATGGTATTAAAGGTACTGGTTTCAGGTGCGTATGTGCTGGCATTTGCGTTGCTCATTATTGCGATACTGCTGATAATGAGTAGTAGAGTAGATTTTTTCACAATATTCTCCTAAATAGTATCTAGTTCCTTATCAGTGTAAATAGTACCTTGTTCTATTGCTAAGCGCAATCTTGACATTAAGTTTTGATAGTATGTGTGATTATGAATTGTATTTAGTACTGGGCCTAGAATTTCATTATTACGTTGTAGGTGGTGCAGGTATGCACGGCTGAAATTAGCACAAGTATAGCAGCTACAACTAGGATCTAGTGGCTGCAAGTCGCTGCGATATTGTTGGTTCCTGATTCTAACAATGCCGACGCTAGTAAATAAGTGTCCATTTCTGGCGTTTCTGCTTGGCATAACGCAGTCGAACATATCAATGCCATTTTTAACTGCATTTACAATGTCTTGTGGGGTGCCGACTCCCATAAGATAACGTGGTTTATCTTCTGGCATTTTATGTGCTACTTCGGTGAGTATTTTATCCATTTCATGTTTTGGTTCGCCGACAGACAGTCCTCCCAGGGCGTAGCCGGCGAAATCCATTTTACTTAGTTCGTGCATCGATCTTAGTCTAAGTTCGGGGTGCATTCCGCCTTGCACAATACCGAACAGCACGTGTTCTGGATCGCTATTGAATGATTTTTTTGATATTTCTGCCCAGCGCAATGATAATTCCATAGACTTTTCAGCTGTTTTAAAGTCAGCTGGGTAGGGTGTGCATTCATCAAAAATCATAGCGATGTTGCTACCTAGGGTTTGTTGTATTTCCATGGCTTTTTCGGGTCCGAGGAATATTTTGCTACCGTCTATTGGGGATTGAAATGTAACCCCATCTTTTTGTATTTTAGCTATTTTACCGAGGCTAAACACTTGAAATCCGCCAGAGTCTGTTAGAATGGGTTTTTGCCAGTTCATAAATTTATGTAGGCCTTGGTGTTGTTTGATCACATCCATTCCAGGGCGAAGCATTAGGTGGAATGTATTGCCTAATAGGATTTCAGCGCCTGTTTCGAGTATGTCTTTTGGTGTTAGGCTTTTTACGGTAGCTTTAGTGCCAACTGGCATAAATGCTGGTGTTTGGATTGTGCCGTAGTTAGGGAAATTAATTTTACCTAATCGAGCTTTACCTTTTTTTGCTGTTATTTCAAATTTCATATTAAACACATTCGAGTAGAAACCATTGTTTTATCATACAAGCTTGTTATAGCGCAAATATTTTATGTAATAAACATAGCGTCCCCATAACTAAAAAAACGGTACTTTTCAGTTACGGCTATTTTATATGCATTCATTGTTAAATCATAGCCAGCCAGGGCACAAGTTAGCATTAGTAACGTTGATTTTGGTAGATGAAAGTTAGTTATGAGTGCATCGATGGTATTAAATTTATATCCTGGGGTTATAAACAGGTTGGTTTTGCCGCTGGTAGCTATAACTTTAGTTCCATCCCATGCTGATTCTAGGCTTCTGATTGAGGTTGTGCCTACGGCGATAACTCTTTTGCCGTTCTTTTTGGTTGTTTGCCACAGTTGTGCCACTTCTGGGCTTATATCTATATATTCGTGGTGCATTTTATGTTTACTTAGATCTTGTTCTTTTATGCTTTGGAAGGTGCCACTGCCTACATGCAAGGTTATATAAGCCACGTTAACGCCTTTTGCTTTGATCTTATCTAGTAGTTCTTGGTCGAAATGCAGCCCTGCTGTTGGAGCTGCTATAGCCCCAGGTTCGCTTGCATATACAGTTTGGTAGCGTTCCTTATCTGATTCATTATCCATACGTTGCATATACGGGGGCAGGGGTATATGTCCATGTTGTTCTAGTATTGATGTAATTGCCTTTGTGGTCGTGATATTATATGTGTTACCATTTTTTGCAGTTACATTTACATTGATATTTGTATTTTTAATAGTTAGGCATGCTGGCAGCTGAAGTTTATGATTAGTTTTTATCATCGCGGTTGCTGTATTTGCGTTTATTATCTCTTCGATAAGTATAGTTACGTTACCGCCTGTTTGTTTTTGGGCATATATTCTAGCTGGAATTACTTTGGTATTGTTAAGCACCAGCATATCGCCGGGTTCTAGCAGTTGCAGAATATCGGTAAAAGCACCGTGTTTTATGGTTTTGTGTTTGGTGTTTAGTTGCAGTAGTTTACTTGCGCTTCTATTTGGCATTGGAGCTGTAGCGATAAGTTCAGCTGGTAAATTATAATCAAAATCATTTAGTTGCATGTTGAATCTTATGTTTGGGAAGAGGACCTATTTTATATAATAAATATAGTTATTACCAGTTGTTTTTATTGGTATATGGTGATTAGTGTTGTTAGTAGCTTTATATAGCTTTTAATGTATTTGCTGACTTAGCAATCTTATAGGACTGTTTTATCATTGCGAGGAGCGCAGCGACGTCGCAATCTACCTACGCTACGCTTCGGTGGGTATACGCTCCTCGCAATGACGGAAGTGGGGCAGTTATCATTTAGTCCATCAGTGTTATTGATGCTGTTTTAAAGATGGATTGCGACGTCACTACCATCCTTGCTACGCTTCGGAAGGTATACGCTCCTCGCAATGACGGAAGTGGGGCAGTTGCTTTTTTATGGTCGTTTAATTTGGCTTCCCC
>JABJPE010000075.1 GCA_018664045.1 Legionellales bacterium
GAGAATATAATTGGAGCAAAGCTTTGCTTTATAGCTGGGCCATGTTCAATTGAAAATGAAGATCAAATAGAGCGAATAGCCCTAGATGTTGCCTCCTCTGGTGCAACAGTTTTGCGGGGTGGGGCGTATAAGCCGCGTACAAGCCCGCATAGTTTTCAAGGCCTTGGTAAATTAGGCTATGAAATGCTGCATAAAGCAGCTAAACGAAATAATTTATATTCTATTTCCGAAGTTATAGATGAAAAAAGCCTTGATGAGGCTAGCTCTTGCATTGATATTTTGCAGATAGGCTCAAGGAATATGCAAAATTATAGTCTTTTAAAAGCCGCTGGAAAAACGACAAAGCCAGTTTTACTAAAAAGAGGCTGTGCTGCTACTTATAAAGAGCTGGTGCTCGCTGCAGAATATATTTTAACTAGTGGCAACCCAAATGTTATTTTATGTGAGCGTGGTATTAGAACTTTTGAGCCTAGCACCAGAAACACGCTAGATTTAACTGCAGTGCCCATGTTGCATGAAATGTGTGATTTACCAGTTGTAGTCGACCCTAGTCATGGCACAGGCAAGCGTAGTTTAGTTAAACCTCTGGCTTTAGCCGCAGCTGCCGTTGGTGCAGATGGTATTATGCTAGAGACGCATTATGATCCTGATAACTCTTATTCTGATGCAGCGCAAACTATAAGCATAGCGCAGCTGAAAGATATAATTATAGCGGTTAATAAAATTATTTAACTACGTTAGAACTTTTTCCTTTCTTTTATAATTCTAATTTGTGCTGCTGCCGCTGCGAGTTCACTAAGAGCTGCAGAGTAATCCATTTGAGATTGACATGACGACAGTTTCTCTCTTGCATTTTTTTGTGCTTCTAGGGCTGCCGCTTCATCTAAGTTTTCAGCCCTAATAGCAGTGTCGGCTAACACTGTTATAATTGTAGGCTGCACCTCTAAAAGGCCCCCTGAGATGTAAAAGCTTTGCTGTTTGCCAGAATCAAATGTCACCTTTATGGTGCCAGGCTTTAGCGGGGATAATAGTGGTGCGTGCCCAGGGAAAATACCTACCTCCCCCATCATTAAGGTCGCATGTACCGCAACTACTTCTCCAGAGAATAGGCTTTTTTCTGCGCTGACTATATCTAGATGCATATTACTCATAAGCTCTTTATAACTCCTTGGCTTTTTTAATGGCTTCTTCAATACTACCGACCATATAAACAGCTTGCTCTGGCAGGTTGTCATGCTTGCCTTCTAAGATTTCTTTAAAGCCTTGTATAGTTTGCTCTAATGACACATATGCTCCTTTAGCGCCGGTAAATACCTCGGCCACAAAGAATGGTTGTGATAAGAATTTTTGAATTTTTCTTGCTCTAGAGACAGTTTTTCTATCTTCTTCTGAAAGCTCATCCATACCTAAAATAGCAATAATATCTTTTAGTTCTTTATAACGCTGCAATGTGCTCTGTACTCCACGTGCAACTTCGTAGTGGGTGTTTCCTATTGCTTTAGGGTCTAACTGCCTACTTGTTGAGTCTAAAGGATCAATTGCTGGGTAAATACCTAGCTCTGCTATTTGTCTTGATAAAACAACAGTAGCATCTAAGTGAGCAAAGGTTGTTGCTGGGGATGGGTCAGTCAAGTCATCTGCAGGCACATAAACTGCTTGCACTGAAGTAATAGATCCTTTTTTAGTAGAGGTGATACGTTCTTGTAATGTCCCCATTTCTTCAGCAAGAGTAGGTTGGTAACCTACAGCTGAAGGCATTCTACCAAGTAGAGCTGAAACTTCAACACCAGCTAGGGTATATCGATAAATGTTATCAACAAATAATAAAACATCTTTACCTTCATCACGAAATTCTTCAGCAATTGTAAGACCAGTTAATGCTACGCGAAGACGGTTTCCTGGAGGCTCATTCATTTGACCATAAACAAGTGACACTTTATCTAAAACATTTGAATCTTGCATTTCATGATAAAAATCATTTCCTTCACGAGTTCTTTCACCAACACCTGTAAAGACTGAGTAACCACTATGTTCAATAGCAATGTTACGAATTAACTCAAGCATGTTTACTGTTTTACCAACACCGGCGCCGCCAAATAAACCAATTTTACCGCCTTTAGCAAAAGGACATAACAGATCAATAACCTTAATCCCTGTGATTAAAAGCTCATCAGAAACTTTTAAATCTAAAAAACTTGGTGGTTTTCGATGAATAGGCATTTTTTTTGCTTTTAGTGCTGGCTTATTATCAATAGGGTCACCAACTACATTTAAAATTCTACCCAGAGTTTCTGTGCCTACAGGAACTGAAATAGGTTTTTTGGTGTTTTCTACTTTAAGCCCTCTTGATAAGCCATCAGTAACTCCCATCGCAATTGTTCTTGCTATGTTGTCACCAATTAACTGTTCTACTTCTAACGTTAATTTTTTATCTTCTACAATTAAAGCATCATAGATGTTAGGTGTTTCACCACTATTAAACTTAACATCGACCACTGGGCCTATTATTTGGACAATTTCACCATAACTCATATTATTCCTCTCTTAACATATTAATCCTATACAGCACCGGCTCCACCGATTATCTCAGCTAATTCTTGGGTTATTGCTGCTTGTCTTGCTTTGTTATAAAGCAGCTTTAATTCGTCAATTATTTCTACAGCATTATCAGTTGCACTTTTCATCGCAATCATCCTTGCTGCTTGCTCACACGCTATATTTTCTATTACAGCCTGATGAACTAAACTCTCTAAATATCTCTTTAAAAGTAAATCTATCACATCTTTTGCATCTGGCTCATAAATATAATCCCAATGGTCAGCACTTTCTGCAACAGGAATTGCTAATAATGGTGTTAATTGGATGATGGATGGCTGTTGATGCATTGTTGATTTAAATTTATTATAGCAAAGGTAAATAGCGTCAACTTCATGCTCTAAATAAGCATTTAACATTACCTGGACAATACCTAAGGTATCAGTTACCGAAGGTCTATCTCCTATGTGGCTTTTTTGCCCAATTATATTAGAACTTAATCGACTAAAAAATGTTGTGGCTTTATTACCAATTAAACAAAACTTAGTATTGTCTTTAGGCGTGTTTTTTAGGTGTGATAAAACTTCTTTAAACAAATTTTGGTTCAAACTACCACATAAGCCTCTATCTGAAGAAATTATAATATACCCTACTTTTTCTTTTTTAGGTCTATCTACTAAAAAAGGGTGCTGGTATTCACTGTGGCTTGTAGCTATATGCCCCATTACTTCTAGTATTTTTTCAGAAAAAGGCTTGGTTTTAGCCATGTGGCGCTGAGTCTTACCAAGTTTACTTGCAGCGACCAGCTCCATTGCTCCAGTAATTTTCATGGTTTTTTCAGTACTTTTTATGGTAGACCTTACTTTTTCTATATTAGACATTTAAGTCCTCCATAAAATTAAACTAGAGCATGCTCTTTTTTAAATGAGACAAAAATATCATTTAATTTTTGCTTGAGATCACTTGTCAGCTCAGGCTTTTCATTAATTTCATTTATAATGTCTTGGTGTTTTACTTGCATGAAACTATAAAACTCCTTTTCAACTTCCATCACTTTTTCTTTGTTAATATCAGATAAAAGACCTTCATTTACCACAAAAAGACTTAGTGCCATTTGTGCTACTGACATTGGTTCGTATTGATTTTGTTTTAATATCTCAGTAACTCTATAACCATGCTCCAATTGCTTTCTAGTCGCTTCATCTAAATCTGAGGCAAACTGTGAAAAAGCTTCTAACTCTCTAAATTGGGCGGCAGCAAGTCTTATTCCACCACCTAGTTTTTTAATTATTTTTGTCTGAGCAGCCCCACCAACTCGAGAAACAGATAGGCCTGCATTAATAGCAGGTCTAGTTCCAGAATTAAATAAATCATTGTCTAGGTAAATTTGACCATCTGTAATAGATATAACATTAGTTGGTACAAACGCAGAAACGTCCCCCGCTTGAGTTTCAATTATAGGTAGTGCAGTTAATGACCCTGTTTTTCCTTTAACCTTGCCATTGGTTATATCTTCAATATGCTGTGTGTTTACTCTAGAGGAGCGCTCTAATAAACGTGAGTGGATATAAAAAACATCTCCTGGAAATGCTTCGCGACCCGGAGGTCTTCGTAGCAACAGCGATATTTGCCTATAAGCTACCGCGTGCTTAGATAAATCATCATAAATTATTAAGGCATCTTCACCTTTTTCCAAGAAGTACTCACCCATGCTACAACCTGAATATGGGGCAATAAACTGCATTGCAGCAGATTCAGCAGCATTGGCAGAGACTATTATTGTGTGCTGGAGTGCATCATGTTCTGCTAACTTATTTACAATAGCTGCAACTGATGAGGCTTTTTGCCCAATCGCAACATAAATACATTTAACGCCAGTATTTTTTTGGTTAATAATTGTATCAATTGCAATTGCTGTTTTACCAGTTTGCCTGTCACCAATAATTAACTCCCGCTGACCTCGACCAATGGGAGTCATGGCATCAATTGCTTTTATACCTGTTTGTAAAGGCTGGCTTACAGACTGCCTTTCGATTACTCCAGGAGCAACTTTTTCAATTGGAGCTGATAATTTAGTGTTTAAAGAGCCTTTGCCATCTATTGGTCGGCCTAAAGCATCTACAACTCTACCAAGTAGCTCTTCTCCAATAGGACATTCAAGAATTTTACCAGTACGTTTAACTTTTTCACCCTCTTTTAGCTGAGTATAGTCACCTAAAATTACGGCTCCAACTGAGTCACGCTCTAAGTTTAATGCAATCCCAATATTGCCACCTGGAAAACTAATCATCTCACCACACATAATGTTAGTCATACCGTGAATATTAACAATACCATCTTTTAGGTTAACTATAGTTCCTTCTTCTTTGGTTGATGTGCTAAGATCAACATCTTTTATTTGTTGCTGAATTAAGGCGCTTATTTCGGTTGGGTTAAGTTGTTGCATAACTACTATCCTCATAATTTATTAGTGCTTGTTGGAGCTTCTCAAGCATGCCAGAAACAGAGTGATCCTCAACGTAGTCATTAATTTTCACTCTAAAACCACCTATTAAATTTTCATCAATATTAAAAATGGCTCTAACTTGTTTTTGAGTTTGTTTGGTTAAGTTTTCACACAAAGTTTGTTGTTGTGTATCGGATAAAGGGTGAGCAGATGTTATTACTACTTCTTGTTGATTATTGTAAATATCACAGCTTTTGTTATATAGATCCTGTATTTCAGGGGCTAATATAACTCTAGAGGATCTTATTAATTTATTAAGTATGTTATATTCTAGGCCAGGTTTTAGCTTAAGTATTTTTGTTAAAAGCGATAGTTGCCTTTCCTTGGAAAAACCAGGATTTTTAAGCAAACTTTTAATTTCTTTATGCTCAACTACAGCAGCTAAATTAATTAAAAATATTTTAATTTGCTCTTGCTTATTATCTCCAATAGATATTGCAAATATTGCTTCTGCATATGGCCTGGCTATACCTGCATTACTCATTAAGATTGCTCCTCACTCATCATGCGGTCGACTAAAATACGATTTTCTTTTTCATCTAATTTAGTCTTGAGTATTTTTTCAGAACCTGATATTGCAAATGAAGCAATTTCTTGAATAAGACTTTTTCTAGCTTTTTCAAGTTGTGTTTGGCTCTCTTTAGTAGCTAAAGCAACAATATTATCATGTTGCTTTAGTGCCGTATTTTTTGCCTCAGCAATTAAATTGTTAGCTTGATTTTTTGCCTCTTGAATAACTTCCTTTGCTGTATTTCTAGCTTCAGATATTATTTGGTCTTTTTCATGCTGAGCTTCTAGCCTGGTTCGTTCAGCTTTTTCGGCGTCTTTAATGCCTTCTGCTATTTTGGCTTGGCGCTCTTCTAGTGCTTGGGTAATTGGAGGCCATACATACTTTAACGTAAACCAAACAAAAATGGCAAAAGTTATCATTTGCCCAAAAAGAGTAGCATTAATATTCATATTATCCCTGCTAGAGTTATTAACCTGTTATTACTGTTAAAAATGGGTTTTGTACAGTAAACCATAGAGCTATACCAACACCCACCATAGTAACAGCATCTAGTAGACCCGCTACAATAAACATTTTAACTTGTAGCATTGGTGCCATTTCAGGTTGTCTTGCTGCACCTTCTAAAAATTTACCGCCCAACAAGCCAAAACCAATTGCTGTTCCTAATGCACCTAAACCTATTAGTAATCCAACTGCGACAACAGTCATGCTTTGTATTTGTGATATTAATTCAAGATTTGCCATTTTGTACTCCTAGATAAAAAAAATATAACACGTTAATGATGCTCGCGTGCCATACTTATGTAAACAATTGTTAGCATCATAAAAATAAAAGCTTGTAGTGTTATAATTAAAATATGAAAAACAGCCCATATCCCACCTAAAGGCCATTGTGCCCACCATGGAATTAAAGCTATTAGCATAAAAATTAGTTCTCCAGCATACATATTACCAAATAATCGTAATGATAAAGATATTGGTTTTGCTATTTCTTCAACAACTCGAAGAACAAAATTTATTGGGAATAAAAACCAAGGGAAAGGATGGCAGAGTAAATCTTTTGCATAACCTATAATGCCTTTGTACCTTATATTTATAAATATAAGCATTAAAAATACAGATAAAGATAGTGCAAATGTCAGGTTTAAGTCGTTGGTTGCAACTACGCGTAATTGATGAATTCCAAACCAGCTTGCAACTTTTGGCAATAGATCAACAGGAACTAAATCCATGAAGTTCATTAAAAATACCCATAAAAATATAGTTAGGCCCAGAGATCCAACAAACTTATCTTTTACTAATAGCGTTTCTCTAACTTGCTCATCTACAAACTCTATTAATACTTCTGTTAAGTTTTGTAGTTTACCGGGTGTCCCAGATGTCGCTCTTCTTGCGCCTTTTCTTAAAACGAAACAAAATAGGCACCCAAGTAAAAAAGATATTAAAAGTGTATCTATATGAATAAGGTAAAAGCTACTACTAGACCCAAATAAATCACCTATATTAAGGGTTAAGTTTTTTAAATGATGCTGTATATATTCAGAACTTGTTAGTTGATCCATTTTTTTATCTGTTTTGTTTATCCATAATGCTAATTGCTACAAAAAAACTAAATATTGAGCTAGTTAGGCCTATAATAAAGGCATATGCATTTATAGCAAAAAACAACATTGTAATCAAGATAAATACTATTATTAATATAAACTTTATTGCTTCTCCAAGAAAGAAACCTGCTACAATCTTTTTACTGTTAGTTGCTCCGACATTTTTAAAAGCAAATAGGGCCATTATTAATGATGGAAAATAGTGGCAGATTGCGCCAAGAAAGAAGCTTAGTGATAGCTTGGAGTTGATAGTGGTTATTATAACTATGAGTGTGCTGATAACTAAAGCATAGTGTGTGAAAAAACGTAGTGCCCATTTTTGGTTTTGTTTTTTTATTCTATCCATAAAGTTAGGGTATAAAAAAACGCCAGATCAGCAAAACCTAAACTGGCGTTTTTTGTATGTTACTATGATTTAGAAATGTCGTTAATGGTTTTTTGCATTACTTCTTGTGGAGCAGCTCCGCCAAAGTAACGGTTATTTTGGCCTGATGCATCGCTTATTATAAATGCAGGTGTTCCCATTATGTTTAGTTGTTGTGCTACTGCGAAGACTTGATCAAGCTGTTTTTCAATTAAGTTGCTCTGTAGAGCTGTTTCGATTTGACTCCAGTCTACACCTTGGCTTTTAGCAATACTTTCAACAACCTGGTTTGTTAGTTTTTCAGTGTTAGCAAGAAGTGCTGTATGTACCTCTGCAAATTTACCTTGCTCATTAGCAGCTAGTGCAACTTTAGCTGCATAACTAGATTCTTCCCCAAGAATAGGAAGTTCTTTAACTATAACTTTTAGGTTTTTATTCTGCGCAATAAGATTTTTTACAGTTGTCGACATTGTTTTGCAGTGTCCGCATTGGTAATCTATAAATTCTACTAATACTGTTGTTCCTTCTGGATTTCCCATAGTTGGTAGGTTAGTTCCCTGAAAGATTTCTTTTGCATTTTTAGATATTGCATTTTGAGCTTGGGTTTCCATGCGTTTTAATTCTTGTTGTCTGTATGATACTAATGCATCTACTACAGCCTTTGGGTTGTTATCCAGGTAAGTTTTTACTTGATCTGTTATTGCAGTATTTTGCTCTGGTGTAAACACGTTATTGCTTTCTGTGTTTGCGGTTTGCGTTGACGTTGCAAATGCCCCAGTGACCAAAAGTGTTAACCCTAAAGAGGCTGTTTTTTTAATAAAATTCACAATAATTCTCCTAAAAATTTATTCCATATTTTGCTTGTTTAGCAAGTTTTCGTTGTTTATCCGTTTAAAACTCAAAAGGACTCTAGTCATCTTATACTCTAGTTGTTTTTGTGTAAACATAAAACATCAGGTATTTTTAAGCTTTGATTGCATTATTTTTTCAAGGCTTTCTAGTGCTTTTTTCTCTAGCTGGCGAACCCTTTCTGTAGATACCCCAAGCATATTAGACAATTCTTGTAGCGTAGTTTTCTTTTCAAAAAGCCACCTTTGCTCTATGATCTTTTTTTCTCTGGGGTCTATTTCTTTTAAAGCATTTTGTAGCTTTAGTTGTCTTTTTTTAGCATGATCATTTTGTTCTATAAACATTGCTTGGTTGCAGGAGTTATCTTCTAGATATTGTTCGCGTGTGTGGCTCGAGTCTGTGTACTCATCTTTTGGGGTTTCAAGGCTGGTGTCAGATGGTTCAAGACGCATTTCCATTGTCGTTACTTCTTTTTCAGGAACGTTAAGTTGTGTGGCAATAGTTTTTACCTGCTCTTTTGTTAAAGACTTCTTGCTGTTTAGAGAGCCTTTTAGTTTTCTAAGATTAAAAAATAGTTTTCGCTGGGATTTTGTTGTGGCTACTTTAGTTGCTGCCTTTATATTTTGTAGCACGTATTCGTGTATCTCCGCTTTGATCCAG
This sequence comes from Legionellales bacterium, assembly GCA_018664045.1. Classification (GTDB taxonomy): domain Bacteria; phylum Pseudomonadota; class Gammaproteobacteria; order Comchoanobacterales; family Comchoanobacteraceae; genus JABJPE01. The sequence goes on from JABJPE010000075.1 coordinate 9,030, forward strand.
TGTATAGCATATGATATTAGGCGAACTCCTTCTTTTGGATTGAATTTTTTTATAGCTTTCATAAGTCCGATATTTCCTTCTTGAATTAAGTCAGAAATAGGGAGTCCATAGCCCTTATAGCCTTTGGCCACATGGATTACAAAACGAAGGTGGTGTAGAATTAATTTTTTTGCGGCATTTATGTCAGCTTCATTTTTTAGTTTTTCAGCAAGAACTAGTTCTTCTGCTGCAGAGAGCATAGGAATGCTGTTTGCCCATTCTATATAGCTATCTATATTTCCTAAGGTCAGGTTTCTTTCTATAGTTGCAAGGCATGTGCTCATATTGTTTCCTGCAAGTTAGTAATAAAAACAAAGTTTATTTAAATTGGTTCATGTATTATATTATTTTTTATGGATAAATTCAAGGTCTTATATGTGATTAACGCATGCAAGTAAAATAAATTATGGCAGTGGATGTCCCGCCACCAAAGCCTTTGGCGTCGCAAGCTTCCCGCACTCAGGACAGTTGTTGTTAGGCCTTCTGGTGTAAATCTAAAATAGAGGTTATTCTAGTATGCTGTTGACAAACTCTTCACTATTAAACTGCTTCAAGTCATCTACTGTTTCTCCAACCCCGATATAATGTATTGGTAGTTTAAGTTCTTGCGCTATATTAAATATACTGCCTCCTTTTGCAGAGCCGTCAAGTTTTGTTATAATTAAACCGGTTATTCCTATTTGTTCTTTAAATGTTTTTGCTTGTTGAATATTGTTTTGGCCAAGGCTCGCGTCAAGAACAAGCCATGTCTCGTGTGGGGCGCTATTGTCTTTTTTTTGCATGACTTTTTTTATTTTTTTTAGTTCATCCATTAGGTTCGTTTGGGTGTGTAGTCTTCCCGATGTGTCTGCTATTAAGTAATCTGCTTGCTTGGCTTGCGCGGAATCTAGGGCGTCGTATATTACTGACGCACTGTCTGAGCCTTGTTGCTGCGCAATAACCGTTACTCCTGTTCTTTCCCCCCAGTTTTGCAGTTGTTCTATGGCAGCAGCTCTGAAGGTATCGCCGGCCGCCAAAAGAACTTGGCTGCCTTGTTTGCTAAACTTTTCTGCCAGCTTACCGCAGGTTGTAGTTTTGCCTGCACCATTTATGCCTATCATAAGGATGCTGCATGGTTTTCCTGGGTGCAGGGGCTTGGGGTTGCTAGCTACAAGAATTTCTTTTAGGGCTTTCCCCAGTTCTTTTTTTACATCCGCTGTTGTTGCTTTGCTGTTTTTTAGGCAGTCTTCAATGGTGCTTATTACTTGGGATGTTATTTTAGTTCCCATGTCTGATAAAATAAGAGTTTTTTTTAGCTCTTCTTTGAGGTTGTTGTCTAGTTCTGCTTTTCCAAGGCTTAGTTTGCTTAAGCTTTGGCATAAAGAGCTAAAGCCAGTTTTTATTTTGTTATTATTGTCTTTTTCAGGGGCCTTGTTGCTTTTTCTTTTAAAATAATTAAATATCATAAATATCTTTGCCTTCATGCGGGTTGGTATTATAATCTAACTTATATTTCGTGCTGCTGTAAAGGCGTTATGCGTTATAATGAATTTTACCTATGTTATCACTTTGTATTTTAATTCTTTTGGGGGTTTTTAAGTGAAAAGATTAATTTTCATGTTATCTGTTCTTTTTCTACAGCCTGTTTTGGCTGGGGAAGCTCAGGATGATATTTCAGATTTTACATTAGATAATGGTTTGCGCGTTTATGTGTTAGAAGATCATAGAACTCCTTTGGCTTGGTTTCAAATATGGTATAACGTTGGCTCCAGTGATGAGGTTAATGGCCTTACTGGGATCTCGCATGCCCTGGAGCACATGATGTTTAAAGGCACGTCTAAATATGGTCCTGGAAAAATATGGCAGATAGTTAGTGAGGATGGAGGCATGCAAAATGCTTTTACAAGTAATGATTATACTTGCTATTGGCAGCAGTTACCCGCTAATAAAATTGAGACAAGTTTTGATATTGAGTCAGATAGAATGCAAAATTTAGTTTTGACCGAGCCTGATTTTAAAAAAGAGAGACAGGTAATTCTTGAAGAGAGGCGTATGCGAACGGAAGACAATCCTAATGGTCTTGCATATGAGCAGTTTACTGCTGCTTTAAAGCTGGCAACACCGTATCAGGACCCTGTTATAGGTTGGCAGCGAGATATAAATAATATTACAGTGGGTGATATGCTTGCTTGGTATGAGAAGTGGTACACCCCTAAGAATGCGGTAATAGTTGTAGCTGGTGATGTCAAGCCTAGCAACGTTTATGCGTTGGCTACCAAATATTTTGGCAATATAAAGTCTCATAGTATTGCTCCAAGGCCTAACCTTAGTCCGGTGCCGCAGCTGGGCAAAAAAATATTAGATATAAATGTAGATGCAAAGGTGCCTAGTTTTTATTTAGGGTTCCAAACTCCTTCATTGCGTACGATAGCAAAAGATAAAAAAAATGAGGTTTATGCTTTAGCGTTATTGGATCAGGTTATTACAGGTGGTGACAGTTCTATTTTAGAGAGAGAGCTTGTAAGAAAAACTCGTATAGCAGATTCTCTAGCTAGCTATTATGATCCGTTTTCAAAATACGATGGAAAATTTATGTTTTATGGTGTGCCTGCAGCAAAAGAATCCAGTTCTTCTCTTGAGAAAGCCTTGCTTGTGCAGATTGATGGGCTAAAACACAACCTTATTCCGGAAGATCAATTAAACAGAGCAAAAGCTCAGCTGCTAGTTGGTGAGTTATTTGCTAAAGAAGCGCCAAACGACAGGGCAATGAATATTGGATCAATAGTTTCTATTGGTTTAAGCCCATCTGAGTACAATAGTTTTTTTACTGAAATTCAACAAGTAACCGCACCTCAAATAAAGGCTGTAGTTAAAAAGTATTTTAATTCAAAAAATTATGTTGTCGCTTATGTTAAGCCACAGAAATAATTATCTTATTTAAGTTAGGGAGATAATATATGCAAAAAATATTTAAACCAGTTTTAATAATAATATTTTCATTGGGAATTTGTTTCGCATCTGATGCCCCCAATTTATTTAATGTTGAAAAATGGGTTGCTACATCTGGTATGAAAGTATCGTTTGTTAAAGTACCTAATAAAATAATAAATATTAAACTTATTTTTGATGCAGGGTCAGCTAGGGATGGAAAAAACTACGGCCTTGCTGCATTAACAAGCAGTCTTGTTGACGCAGGGGGGGCAACTTTAAGTCTGGATCAAATAGCAAATAGCTTCGATAGTGTTGGTGCTATCTATGGTAGTAGTATTAGCAAGGATTATGCCACAATAAGTTTGCAAAGCGCAGTGGGCCATGGTTATGTTGAGAAAGCATTTTCCATATTTATAGATGTGATAGCTGCACCAAATTTTTCTGATAAAGATTTTAACAGAGCTAAAGATCAGACCATGCAAAGTATAAAAATAATGCAGCAAGATCCTGAGAAGGTCGCGTTTCAGCAGTTTTTTCATGAGTTATATCAAGGCCACCCATACGGCCATTTAAAATATGGAAGTTTAGAGACAGTTAAAGCACTTACTAAAAAAGATGTAGAAAGTTTTTATAGAAATTATTATGCGGCCGCAAATGCTAGCTTGGTTATAGTTGGAGATGTAGATATTAGTGATGCAAAACACATAGCTGCAAAAATAGATGAAGCGCTGCCAGCCGGGGAGCCTGCTCCTGTGCAGAAATTGGCTGTGTCCAATGGTGCTAAGCATAAAAAAATATCTCACAGCTCCTCTCAATCTACGTTGATTTTTGGAAAACTAGGAATTGCAGCTAATAATAAGGATTTTTTTGCGCTTGAGTTGGGATCTCATATCTTAGGCGGCGGCATGAAATCTAGACTTTCAGAAGATATTCGTGAAAAACAAGGTTTAGTTTATGGTGTGTATAGTGCATTTATACCGATGAAATTAATAGGACCTTATTTCATAACTATGCAAACTAAGGCTCAGAATACTAAGGCGGCAGATGAGGGTGTGCATAAAGTTGTGGATATTTTTATTAGTGATGGTGTAACGGCTGTTGAATTAGCTCAGGCAAAAAATGTGATCAACGGCAGGATTTACAATAAATTTACTACTAATGCAGGTATAGCTAGTGCTTTAGCAAGTCAGTTGTTTTATAATTTACCAGAAGATTATTTTTTAACTTATGCAGATAAGATAAATGAAGTGTCATTAGGTGATGTTAATAAAATTATTAAAAAGTATATGTCTTTAAAAGATTCTAGTTCTATTATTGTGGGGCCAAATGAGCAAGAAAAATAGAGGGTTTGTTAGAGTTATTGCAGGTTTATGGCGAGGGCGTTATGTTAGTTTGCCGGATAATGATAGCATAAGACCAACACCAGATAGGGTTAGAGAAACTCTTTTTAATTGGTTGCGCGAAGATATCGCTGGGGCTATAGTTTTGGATTTATATTCAGGCACCGGTATTTTAGGAATTGAAGCCCTCTCTAGAGGGGCAAGTCATGTTAAGTTCATTGATGTTGACAAAAAAAGCATAGACAATATAGGGGCGTACTTGCAAAAATTTGGAGCTGCAGAACAGGCTTCATTTTTGTGCCAATCTGCTTTAGGAGTGACTCCTTTTTTATCTGAAGACAAGTTTGATTTGATTTTTCTTGATCCTCCTTATGGTTCCGGCTTGCTGCAACAAACCTTGGATATGCTTTTGCAAAGTAATTGTCTTAAGCCTGAGACAATATTTTATTGTGAAAAAGGCCGGCGTGATGAGTTTGTCTTAGATGATCATTGGGATGTTTTAAAACATAAAAAATATGGCGCCGTTGAAGTTATGTTGTTACAGCAAAAAGGTGCCTCTAATGGCTAATTATGATGCCCTGTGGCAAGAGCAGCTGCGCGAAGCGCTGGAGTCTAATAAAATCACATATAATTCCTCTCAAATAGAGCAGGTTATTGTCTTTCTTAATTTGTTGATTTTTTGGAATCGCAAGCATAATTTGACAAGGATCAAGCCAGAAGATTTCATAAGAAAGCATATTATTGATAGTTTAAGTTTACTTGATATAGTTAATGAAAATAGATTTTTAGATGTTGGTTCTGGCGCTGGTTTCCCTGGAATTCCTTTAGCTATATTTTCCACCTGTAAAAGCTCTGTTTTACTAGATTCATCCATTAAAAGGTGTGGTTTTTTGATGGCAGCTAAGCGTGAATTAAATTTAAATAATGTAGTAATTGAGTGTATAAATATATTAGAATATAATCCAGATGAACTATTTAATGTTGTTGTAACTAGAGCTTTTGCTTCCCTGCAAAAAATATTAGAATTAGTGCAGCATACTTTGACTGATAGAGGTTCTATTTGGGCTATGAAAGCTGATATTACGCAAGCAGAGTTGGCAGCAGTGCCATGTGGTTATGAAATTATCTCTACAGCTAGAGAGAATTTTGAAGAGGCTCGTTGTCTCATTAAGTTAATGCCATTTCATGAACTAAAATAAAGAGAGGGGCGTATGTGTGAGATAATTGCCATAACAAATCAAAAAGGTGGGGTTGGAAAAACAACAAGCGCCATTAATTTAGCAACGTCCTTGGCCGCTACGCGTAGAAGAATTCTATTGGTAGATTTTGATCCACAAGGCAATGCTTCTACAGGGAGTGGTATAAGCCTAAAAACAGATGATATTACTACTAAAGAAGTTTTATTAGGTGAAAATAACATAACAGAAGCTATTTTTAAAACAGAAGCAAAGTTTGATATTATAGCAAGTGATCGGCGCCTAACTGTGGCTGAGGTGAAACTTCTGCAATTACAGAACCGCGAATACTTGCTAAAACAAGCTCTTCTGGAGGTTCAATCAAACTATGATTATATTTTAATTGACTGCCCTCCAGGTTTAAATGAGCTTGCGGTTAATGCTTTAACTGCCGCCTCATCAGTTTTGGTTCCGGTTCAGTGTGAATATTATGCTCTTGAAGGATTAGCTTCGTTGGTTGCGACTATTGATCAGTTGCGCAAAACTGCTAATCCTGGTTTGTCCATAGCTGGTGTTTTGCGAACAATGTTCGATGGACGAAATAGGTTGGCAAACCAAGTTTCTGATCAGCTTGTTGCTCATTTTGGTTCATTAGTTTTAGACACTATTATTCCAAGAAATGTGCGTTTAGCAGAGGCGCCCAGTTATGGGAAGCCTGCGTTATTATATGATAATACATCTCAAGGGGCTATTACCTATTTGGCATTGGCAGGTGAAATTAATGCTAAAATGTCTCAAAGACTATTGGCAGTTAACGAATAGGCACCTTGTATATACAGAGGAGATTTATATGACTAAGCATAGAGGATTGGGTAAGGGTTTGCAGGATATGGGGTTGACAGAGCTCCTGTCTAGTATTAACCAGCCTTCACAACAAGGTGTTATTGGGCAGTTAGTCCAAGCTGACCTAGATTCACTTATTCCTGGCAAGTATCAGCCAAGGCAGCAGTTTGATGAAGAGTCGCTGTTAGAGTTGTCACAGTCTATTAAATCACAAGGCATAATTCAGCCTTTAATTGTAAGGCTAGCTGGTGTTAATAAATATGAAATAATTGCAGGTGAGAGGCGTTGGCGTGCATCTAAGCTAGCAGGCCTTAAAAAGGTACCAGTAGTTATTAAAGAAATTGATAATGAAGCTGCCATGGCAATGGGCTTAATTGAAAATATGCAGCGAGAGGATTTAAATGCAATTGATTTAGCGCAGGGTATCGATAGATTGATTAATGAGTTTTCATTAACTCATCAGAGTATTGCGGACATACTAGGTAAAAGCCGTACCAGTGTAACGAACACACTAAGGTTGCTACAGCTTGATATTGATTTGCAGGGTTTAGTAAAAGATAACCAAATTGAGATGGGGCATGCTCGAAGCCTTTTGTCATTGCCAAGTGATGCTAGGATAAGCGCCGCAGAAGCAATTATTGCAAAAAAGCTTTCTGTTAGAGCAACAGAGGATTTTATTCGCAATTATAGGGCTGGTGGACAATCTTCGGGCTTGGTTAAAAAAGTA
>JABJPE010000076.1 GCA_018664045.1 Legionellales bacterium
AGAGTATCGTGAAATAGCAAAAGGCTATATATTATCAGTTTTGCAAACTTTAGAATCAAAAGAATATTTGGTTCTTGATCAGTTCTGCGCAGATGGCTCCCCTGATATGGGGATAAAAGAGGAATATATAGGCCCATTTAAAAAAATTTGTGTGTATAGAGATCCACGCGATGTATATGTTACAGGGTGCCTTTTGGAGGAGCATTGGATTCCTAAAAAGCCACATGATTTTGTGGCATGGTATAGGTATAATCTTAAAGGATTTGTATCCACGCAAAAAAGTTCATCCATGATGGTGGTACGTTTCGAAGAGTTAGTGTTGCAATATAGCATTACAGTAACAAAAGTTTTGCGTTTTTTAGGTATTGATGAAGACAAACATATTCATCCAAAGAAATATTTTAACCCAGAGATATCAAAAAAGAACATTGGGTTGTGGAAAAGTTTTGCAAACCAAGATAGTATAGACTTGATTTATAGAGAGTTGCGAGATTTTTGTTATGACAATTAGGAGATTAAGTTGACCAAAATTTATATTGGAATGAGCGCTGATTTACTACACCCTGGGCATTTAAATATTATAGAGCATGCTAGAGAAATTGGTGGAGAAATCATAATAGGTCTTTTAACTGATAAGGCAATAGCTAGTTATAAAAGACTGCCATACATGTCTTGGGAGCAACGTAAAATAGTTATTGAAAATGTTAAGGGCGTAACTAATGTAATGCCCCAAGATACTTTAGATTATGTGCCCAACTTAGAAAAAATCCGGCCAGATTATGTTTTACATGGTGATGATTGGAAAACTGGTCCGCAACAAAAGGTTAGGCAAAGGGTTGTTGATTTATTAGAAACTTGGGGTGGTAAGGTTGTTGATGTGCCATATACCCAAGGTATTTCATCAACTAAGCTCAATAATGCCCTGCGTGAGGTTGGTACTACTCCTGATATTCGTGCTAATAGACTTAAACGCTTAATTACAAGTAAGGATATTGTAACTGTTTGTGAAGCACATAATGGCTTAACCGGTTTAATAGTTGAAAATACATCGGTCGATAAGAATAACCAGAAAAAAGAATTTGATGCTATTTGGATTAGTTCATTGACTCAATCTGCAGCAAAAGCTAAGCCCGATATTGGCTATCTTGATACAACGAGTAGGATGGAAGTTTTAAATGATATTTTAGAAGTAACTACGAAGCCTATAATTTATGATGCTGATAATGGCGGTCCTATTGAACATTTCTTTTTTACAGTAAGGTCATTAGAGCGCCTTGGAGTGTCTGCGGTTATTATTGAAGATAAGGTTGGTTTAAAGAAAAACTCTTTATTTGGCACCGATGTTGTACAAGAGCAAGACACTATAGAGGATTTTTGTGATAAAATAAAAGCAGGAAAGTCCGCGCGCGTAACGGACTCATTTATGGTTATTGCTCGGATAGAGAGCTTAATTTTAGAGCAGGGTTTAGATGATGCTCTAAAACGTGCTAAGGCTTATATAGATGCTGGTGCTGATGGTATAATGATCCACTCTAGACAAAAAGATTTTGCTGAAATTAAAGCATTTTGTGATCAATACGCAAATTTTGCAAACAGGAAGCCTTTAGTTGTTGTGCCTTCGTCTTTTTCTCATGTCACTGAAAAGGAGTTAGTCTCCAGTGGTGTTAATGTTGTTATCTATGCAAATCAGTTGCTGCGAGCTGCATATCCTTCGATGATTAAAACAGTTGAGTCTATACTCCGAAATGATAGGGCAAAAGAGGCATCTGATTCATATTGTATGCCAATAAAAGATATTCTAACTTTAATACCAGGGTCATAATTATGCAGGCTTTAGATTTTTTTGCCGCTATAAAAAATAGTGGTATTGATTTTTTTTGTGGCGTTCCTGATAGTTTATTAAAGCATTTTTGTGCTTGCATAACCGATAATGTTAGCGCAGAAAATCACATTATTGCCGCAAATGAAGGTAATGCACTTGCTTTAGCTGCTGGCCATTATTTAGCGACAGCAAAGCCAGCATTAGTTTATATGCAAAACTCTGGTTTTGGTAATGCAGTTAATCCCTTTTTGTCCTTGTGTGATGAGAAGGTTTATAAAATTCCTGCATTAGTAGTCGTTGGGTGGCGTGGTGAGCCTGGAGTTAAGGATGAGCCTCAGCATGTTAAGCAAGGTGAAGTTACAGAAGCATTACTAAAAACTTTGGGAATTAAATATGCGACTTTGTCAGGTTCTATAGAAGACGCACAACACACTTTGGCGCAAGCGACTGCTTACATGCAAAAGTATGAGTTGCCTTTTGTTCTTTTAGTGAAAAAAAATACTTTCACTGCATATCAATCTGAGGTTAGTAAAAAAGAAAAATTTGTTTTATCACGGGAAGAAGCGGTAATAAAAGTTGCTAAAATGGCGACAACTTCCGATAGTGTTATTGTTGCTACAACTGGTCATATTTCAAGAGAATTATATGAGTTCCGCAAGCATAATGGCCTTCAGCATACCCAAGACTTATTAACTGTAGGCTCGATGGGGCATGCTTCTTCTATTGCTTTAGGCATAGCTCTCGCAAAGCCAAATAAGCAGGTATTTTGTTTCGATGGTGATGGTGCTCTTTTGATGCACATGGGGTCAATGCCAGTTATTGCAGCTGCGGGGCCTACTAATTATATTCATGTTGTCTTTAATAATGAAGCTCATGATTCTGTTGGTGGGCAAAGAACATGTATCAATATAGTTGATTTACCTAGCTTGGCTTTAAGTTGTGGTTATAAAAAGGCAATAAGCGTAACTTCCTCATCTGAATTAGATACAGCTCTAGAGCTTATCGTGGGTAAAGAAGGCCCTGTGTTTTTAGAAATAAAAGTAAAATGTGGAGCTAGATCAGATTTAGGGCGTCCACTTGAGAGCCCCGTTGAAAACAAAGAGCAGTTTATGCGATTCTTAGGAGAAAAAAGTGCAGCAGAGCTTTGTTAGCAGAGGAGCAATTAGTAATTTAAGTTATATTTTAGAGAAGACAAAGCCTGCTAAAATTATTCTTTTCCATGGTAAACACTCTTTTGCTAAACATGAGGGCTCGATACTGCCATTATTGAGCAATACAAAGTTTGATGCGTATTCAAATATTTCACCGAATACGAAGCATGAAGAAGTAGTGTTAGCTTTAAAAAAATTTAATGCTCAAGACTATGATATGGTTGTGGCTGTTGGTGGTGGTAGCGTTATTGATTTTGCAAAATCTTACAAGCATTACTCCGAGTCAGAAATGCCATTAGTTGCAATCCCAACTACAGCTGGCACTGGTAGTGAGGCTACGCAGTTTGCAGTTGTTTATATAAACGGTAAAAAACATTCTCTAGATAAGCCCAATATTTTGCCTAATTTTGCTATTGTTGATAGTCAGTTATTAGATGGCGCGCCACAGTATTTAAAAGCTTGTACAGCATTAGATGCCTATTGTCAGGCAATAGAAAGTTTTTGGGCTGTGGATTCTACAATTAAAAGCAGAGATTTAGCAGTAGATGCTATTACTTTAATTAATGATAGCATTGAAGATTTTGTTTTAACTAATTCTGCTGTAGCTGCTGATCAAATGGCCAATGCTGCGTTTATATCTGGTCAGGCAATAAATATAAGTAGAACCACAGCAGCGCATGCCTTATCTTATGCAATCACAACTAAGTATAATATCCCACATGGTCATGCGGTTGCGCTTAGTATCCCTGATCTTTTTGCCGCGAACATTAATATTACTGAAGAGACCTGCCAGGACCCCAGAGGGTATACTTATGTTAGAAATAATATGGGTGTTTTATTGGATCTTTTAAAGATAAATAAAAGTAATATTGCCACATTCTTTTATTCTTTGTATGATAAATTAGGCATAGAATGGCGCTTTAGTAAACTTGGTATAATTGATCGTCATTATTTGCAGCAAGCAATTGATATGACTAGATTGGCTAATAATCCCAAAAATATAAGTGAAGATTTGCCTTTATTTTGGAGTAGAGATAATTGATAAAATTTTTAGATCTAAAGCAACTTAACCAAAGATACATGCGTGATATTAATGCACGTATTGCCGAAGTTTTAGACTCTGGTTGGTATATCCATGGCAAACAAAATGAAATATTCAGCAGTAATTTTGCCAATTTTTGTGGTGCCCAATATGCGTTGGGTGTTGCTAATGGCTTGAGCGCTTTAAGTTTAATTATAAAAGGTTATGGTTTTGGGAAAGGTGATGAAATAATTGTTCCTGCAAATACCTACATTGCTAGTATATTAGCAATATCACAAAACCAGTGTACACCTGTATTGGTGGAGCCTGATATTAATACTTATAATATTGACGTAGATTTAATAGAGCAGCATATAACTGCAAAAACAAAAGCCATAATGGTTGTGCATATGTATGGCCAGGTCGTAGATATGGAAAAAATATGGCTTATGGCAGCTAAGTATAATTTAAAAATTATTGAAGATTCTGCCCAAGCGCATGGTGCTAAGTATAATGATAAATTTACTGGAAACTTGGGAGACGCGAGTGGTTTTTCTTTTTATCCTGGTAAAAACTTAGGTGCACTTGGCGATGCTGGTGCTATTACTACCAATGATAAAGAGCTGTATGATAAAACAAAAGCTATAGCTAATTATGGGTCACATAAAAAATATCATAATACCCATAAAGGTGATAATTCCCGCTTAGATGAAATGCAGGCTGCTATTTTAGATGTTAAACTAAAATCATTGCATGAAGATAATGCTGCTCGAAGACAGGTATCGACCTATTATTCACAAAATATCAACAATCCTAATGTTATTTTGCCAACTGCCTATAGTGAACTAGGGCATGTTTGGCATGTATATGTAGTTAGGGTGTCTAACAGGGCTAAATTTCAGCAGTACTTAACTGATAACGGTATTCAAACCGTTATTCACTATCCTATACCCCCGCATAAGCAGCTCGCTTATAAAGAGTGGGCACATCTGTCATTGCCTGTGACCGAAAAAATTCATGATGAAGTCATATCTTTGCCTTTAAGCCCCGTTATAACAGAGCAAGAATTGGAGCGAGTTGTTATGGTGGTGAATAATTATGGGTCTTAGTTTAAAAGATTTGCAGCATATTACTAAGTGTAATAATACTGTTGTAGAGAAGATTTTAGCAAAGATTAAAAGTATAGATGATCCAGCTAAAAAGGAAGTTTTTGTGCAACAAGCCATGCATTTAATAGGTGCTTGGTCATGTCATTATTCTTCTGATGTGCTTGAGAGGTATTTCCTTGGCATTGCATCACAATATTCATCCCCAAAGCCTTTGCCAGACTTTGTGAAAGACACAGTTTTACATGTTATGACAGAAACATATAAAACTGGTGGGCATACAAGAGTTGTTGAAAGGTGGGTAAAAGCAGATGGTGTTTCAAGACGCCAGTCTTTGCTTTTAACTAGTTGTGAAAGTCGGGATATACCCAGTGTTTTACAAAGTGTTATAGAGAGCTCTGGTGGCAGCATATATCAATTAAGAGATACAGCAAGTGATCTAGGCAAAGGCTTGGAGTTGAGGCAAATTGCTGCAAAATATGAGTATGTGGTATTGCATCAGCACGATCATGATGTAATCCCAATTATAGCTTTTGGAAATATGGAGTTTAAGAGCCCTGTTTTTTTATTTAACCATGCAGATTTTAGGTTTACTGTTGGTTTTAGTGTTACTGATAAAGTATTAACTCTATCTTCATGGTCTGCGGCTTTAGCTAATAATTATCGTGGCATTAATAAAACTTGCCATATTCCATTGTTAAATGACAGCAAAATAAAAACTCTCAGCAATGATATGCTAGCAGTGCGCAAAGAGCTGGGTTTGCCACTTAATAAAAAAATAATTGTAACAGCAGCGTCATCCCAAAAGTATAAAGCCTTAGGCTCGACAAGCTTGTTAAATGTTGCGAATAAAATATTTGCTCAAATACCTAATGTTATAATGATAGTTATAGGTGCAAAATCTAAAACTTTTCCGCAGTATAAGAAAGTTTTAGGCAGTAATAATGTCAATTTTGTACTTTTAGATTTAATGCCCCCATTAGAGCTATACAAGTACTTTATTGCTGCTAATTTGATTATTGATAGCATCCCGCTTGGTGGAGGCGCTGCTATGATAGATGCTATGCACTGCAATAGGCCAATTTTAAGCCTAAAAAACATAGTGGGTCAGTTAGATTATTTAGTTCATTCAGAAGCATATTGTGATACAGAAGAAATTTTTATCAGAAAAGTAACTAAAATTTTATCTAGTAAAAATGAGGCGCTAGCTAACATAAAAAATGTAAAAGATTGTTATGCTAAATATGAATATGCAAGTAATGAAGATTGGTTAGCTAAATTAGATCTTATTTATAATAGTGTAGCTGCGCATAAAATAGTGGAGTTTAAAACTCCAACTGCAACTACCGTATCAAATTTAGATTTATTGCATTGTAACAATAGTTTAAAAACTATGTTTTCATTAAAATTGTTAAACATATTTAGTGTTAGTTTATATAAAAATATTTTTGGTAAATATATAAAAGTAGTTATGTTAACAAAATATAGTAGGCTACTAGTTATAAATAGAAAAGTTAAGTCTGTGTGTAACAAAAAATATGGGGTGCCATTTTTATTGGAGTTTGTGAAAAATAAAGATATATTTTTGTCAAAGAAAAGCATGGGTTTTATCTTTTTTGGAATAAAAATATTTTCTTATGAAAGAAATTGCTCAAAGCGAGCATGTAAATTGTTCGGTATTCCAGTTTATAGCAAATAGTTATTAAATAACTTTGTAGAAAATTTACTTTTTTAGCTTTTAGCGGTAAAATGATTGAAATTTTTGTAATTAATTTGAGATTTATATGCCAAAAGTATCAGTTTTAATGCCAGTTTATAATACCAAGGTGAGTCATCTTAGGGATGCAGTCGATAGCATCTTAGCGCAAACTTTTAGCGATTTCGAACTCCTGATAATTAACGATGCTTCAACGCA
>JABJPE010000077.1 GCA_018664045.1 Legionellales bacterium
CCACTTTTACAAGTAACTCTCTTAAGTTCGTTAAAGCAGCAATATTCTCTTTATTTATGTCTGCCTTCTTTTCCTTTTTAATTTCACCATCATCTGATATGTAGTCCTTAGCATATGATATTAAGTTTTCTATGTCTGCAGGTGTAAGCTCACCATCTAAAACTTTAACTCTTTTATAGATTTCATTTATTTCTTGTTCATTTTGTATAGCCATAAGACCCTCCTTAAAAGTCATTATATATATAGCTAATTATACAAAAATTGCTGGTTTTTCTTTAATATTTAAACTAATCTGCTATTCTAAATAGCATTTTTTTAAAGATAAATATATGTTTGCTGATATTGGGCTTATAAATACACAAGGTGTGCTGATAGATCTAGATGACACAATCTACTCGTATCAAGACGCGCATAAAACAGCAATTAATAGCTGCTGGGAAAGCTTTAATAACGCCTACCGGTCACGCTTAAACAAACCTGAATTTTATAATCTATACCAAAAAAACCGCTTAGCAGTTACCTCGCGCCATGCAAACAGCGGCGCCTGCCGTTCACGCCTGCTCGCTTTTCAAGCAATATTTGAACAGCTACAATTACAACAGGCATTTAATCTTGCACTAGAATATGAAGAGCTCTATTGGCACACCCTAATTACAAGCAGTAAAATTTATGAAGAAGCACTTGTTTTTTTAGAAAGATGTAAAAAACACGCAATACCCGTTTGTATAATCACCGATATGCAAGCGCAAATTCAAATAAAAAAAATACAACATCTAAAAATAAACCACTTAATTAACTATCTTGTCACCTCAGAAGAAGCAGGAGTAGAAAAACCTGATAAAAAAATATTTCAAATAGCACTAAAAAAACTAAACAAAGACGCAAGTGCTGTTATAATGATAGGTGATTCTATGGAAAAAGATATTCAAGGAGCGCAAAACTGTGGCATTAGAACATATCAAATTAGATCTAATCACAACACAAAAACAGATATTTAAATTTGCTATAGTAGGCTTCTTTACAACCATTTTAAATTATGCTTTTTTTTACACTTTATATGATATCTTTAAAGCAAACTATCTAATTAGTGCTGCAATTGGTTTTATTGTTGGAGTTGCCGCTGGCTTTTTGCTTAATAAAAACTGGACCTTTAGTAGTAAAAAAAACATCAAATCTGAAATTTATTATTATTTTAGCGTGTATACTTTCACCCTAATAATTGGACTAAGCACCCTTCAATTTTTAGTTAGCAACCTAAACCAAGATCCAAAACTTGCAAACATATCAGCTATTGCAATCACCTCTATAATAAATTTTATAGGTATAAAAACCATGGTATTTAAAAGATGAGTGCTAAACCGCTAGAAAAAATTATATTCTGGAGTGTGCTAATATTAAAACTAGTAGCAGGAACTATGTTTGCCTCAAAATTTTTAACTGAACTATTTATTCCATTTTCTAATTATTTTATTACTAGCAGCTTTGCAAATCCATATACAGAATTTAGCAACCTAGGCGTTGAGAATGCTTTCCCCTATCCTGCTTTTATGCTTTATGTCATATCATTACCCAAAATAATATTTAGCACTATTTTGCCTAACAACCATATTTTGGATGTGTTTTATATTAGAATATCATTGCTAGCGGCAGATATAACAATATTTCTAATATTAAAAAACTGGCTAGAGCCACGCCTTAAATTTAAAGTGATGACTCTTTACTGGTTATCACCTGTGTTATTTTACATTAGCTATATCCATGGGCAACTCGATGCTATTCCAATTGCCTTGCTATTTGTTAGCTTAAACTATCTTTTTCAAAACAAAATTTACCAAACAGCAATCTGGCTTGGCTTAGCCCTTGCTGCTAAAACAAATATTGCACTTGTAATACCGTTTTTTTTATTATTCTTATTAGCAAAATCTGCAAATATTAAAACCATAAGCTCCTTCCTGACTATTATAGCAACCACATTCTATACCCTAAACATTCCGTTTATTAACAATAAAGCTTTTATTCAAATGGTACTGCACAACCCAGAGCAACAGAAATTGTTTAATACTGCCGTTTATATCAATGATATTGCTCTATATCTAATACCCGCGAGTTTGTTAATGCTAATAGTACAAGGAATATTAATAAAAAA
>JABJPE010000078.1 GCA_018664045.1 Legionellales bacterium
ATGCAGCGCCTCAAACACCACCTAATGCAGCGCCTCAAACACCACCTGATGCGATACTTGGTGCATAAATAAAATTTGTGCATTACTACCCTACCCACCTTGTCTATACTACCCCCATAGGGGCAGACCATTAACTAATGGAGTGAAATAGTTGTTTTGTAGTGCCCACCCCCGTCATTGCGAGGAGCACAGCGACGTCGCAATCCATCCGTTATAGCTTCCCACCTCCGCCATCAGGGAGCGTTAAATAAACGCAAAACGAACGTCTATTCATAACAATATAGTTACAATACATTTTTTTCTTGTTATCATTAACTCTTAAGGTTTCCTTAAGGTTGAGATGATAGTATTTAAAATAGTCTTGAAAGGAGGTAAGAATGAACAAACAGTTAATGAAACAAACAGCCCAACTCATTACGGCATTGTCAATATCAATAATTATAGCTAGCTTTAACCCAAGCTTTTTAATGTTAGTGTGGATTCAGCTATCTGCATTTACAGCTCTCGCCCTAGTAAATAATGAACAACACTCCTGGATGCTTGGTAGTGCAGCAATATTAATCATCGTATGCCCAGACGTAT
This sequence comes from Legionellales bacterium, assembly GCA_018664045.1. GTDB lineage: Bacteria > Pseudomonadota > Gammaproteobacteria > Comchoanobacterales > Comchoanobacteraceae > JABJPE01. The sequence continues at coordinate 583 of JABJPE010000078.1, forward strand.
TAACATTATTACCTATTTCTTTTTTTGTACTTAACACAGTAATGCTAGCCGCCTCAATGGAAGCTGCATCTTCTATAGCAAGTTTTTTATATGATATGATTCCCTGTAACACACAGATCAATATTGATATTAGCCGCACAGATAACTGGATTTTCATTCAACAAACTCGACCTGATGTAAGTAAAATAAAAAATGAAAATATAAAAGGAACTCTCGAAAAGGAACATAACTATTGCCTCTGCTGCACTGAAGATAAAGAGAAAATTGTAATACCAGGCACCAGCATTAAGCAACAGAAAGATAAAACCACATTATTTAATGAAAAAATAGGAATATTTGATCGCCATGGCATCTGCTCCGCATGTTTTGAAGCCTATGAGAATAAAACAGAAAATCCAACTAGCCGAGCAAAAGAAACAAAATGGCACATCTTTGATAAAGGCATATACGAAACCAGTATTCAGCTTAAAGATAATAAAGATAAATCTATACCAAAAAACATAGCTAGCACACCCTATTATTCTTTTATGAGTAGCAGAGAATTTGGCATGGAATATATCCAAGTTACGGCCATCAATACAATACTGGTAGGCACACCATAAACAATTATTATCAATAGGCAGGCTTGCCACGAGCTATTTGAACTTTTTCTTCAAAATCAAACATATATAAAATTAAAAATAATACAATACAATTTAGTTGTCTAATATTTTAGTTTTAGGTAGAATTTAATCTGTTCCTTTGTAAATATAGCTAATATGGATATATTAAAAATAATGCGTTGCCTCAAAATGAGTATGCAAATATTTATTATTTGCTGCGTATGTGAGAGAACGCTAGCTGAAAATTGGCTACCTAAAATAATAACATACGACATATGGGACAGAATTAGAGCTGATTTCAGCCTACCAGATAATTATAAAAATGTACCTGCAGTCCAAGCACAACTAAAATGGTATAAAACACACCCAGAGCATTTAAACAAAATAATAAAAAATTCAGAGCCATACTTAGAGTACATAGTAAGTCAGGTAGAAGAAAAAGGACTGCCAGGGGAAATAGCTCTATTACCTTTCATCGAAAGTAACTTTAATCCATTTGCATACTCTCATGCTGGTGCAACAGGGATTTGGCAAATGATGCCTGGAACCGCCTCAGGATATGGAGTGACCATAAACTGGTGGTATGATGGAAGACGTGACATAATAGAATCAACAAAAACAGCATTAAACTACATAACATACTTAGGCGATTATTTTAACCAAAATTGGCTTAATGCAATTGCAGCATATGATTCAGGTGAAGGCAAAGTTAGAAAAGCTGTAAACAAACAAAAACTCAAGAAGATATCTAATTTTTGGACATTAAAATTACCAGATGAAACAAAATCTTACCTGCCAAAACTAATAGCATTAAAAGAAATAATCCAAAACCCAGATAAATATAAAATATCACTGCCATCTATTGAAAATGATACAAAATTCTCAACATTTAACATCCCAAAACAAGTTGATCTTAATCAAATAGCTAACATGGCCAATATTGATATTGGGACATTAAGGCTCTACAACCCCGGCTACAGAAGAATGGCCACACCACCAAAAATAGCAGCCACAATTATAATCCCAATTGAACAAACTGAAATATTTAAGCAACGCTTAAATAATATAATGTTTAATAAAGAATTAACCACAAAGTGGAAAAGGCACACAGTTGTCATGGGCGACTCTATTAGCGAAATTGCTAATAAATATGCGACGACAACAGACATAATAAAAACCACAAACAAGCTAGAAAGTGATATAATAAAAATAAACCAAATTCTAACTATACCCAATACAATGAATATAGTTGACATAAAAAACAATGACTACAGAATAAGCTCACAAGTGTCACAAGACAAAATTCCAGGACCTAAAATCACCATCCATAAAGTAAAAGCAGGTGACACGGTTACTATTATTGCCAACAAATACAATGTAACATTAGGACAAATAGAATTCTGGAACAATATTAATGCCCGCAAAAAACTAAAAGAAAATGATGAAATAATTCTCTGGACAAAGAAAAAACAATCTAACAAAACAACAACATACAAGATAAAGCCTGGAGACACCTTAGGCGGAATAGCACAGAAGCATAACCAATCAATAAAGCAGCTAAAAGCAAAAAATGGCTTAATATCTGACTTAGTAAAAATAAACCAAATTTTAAAAGTTTAGCTTTAATTAACTATGTTTATCAAGCTGGCTAAGAAGTTTATCTACTAGCAAGTCAATTGATTTATAAAGGTCACTCGACTTCTGCTGTGCAAAAACATCATGACCCGGAACACATACCGTAGCTTTTGCTATTTGGTCATTATGCTCAACGTGGAAGCTTATTTGAACTGAAGTGATATGAGCACCATGACTAATAAGTCTCGATAGTTTTTTACTTGCATAGTCTCTAATTGCTGGAGTAACTTCTAAATTTTGACCAGTAAACTTAATATCCATAATAGCTCCTTATTTTGTAAAAACAAATTACATAATTAAGTATAGCATATAAAACATAATTCAACCATAAAATTATAAATATCATGTCGTAACCAAAGATAATATATGACCCTAACTTAATTGTGGCATAATGCGCAAATAATGTTATAATTTCCATGTAATTGTCAGTTATGCCAAAGCATATCACGGGAAAAAAATGCCATTAATAAATACGTTAAAAGCTGAAAATATTAGCAAAAAATATCAAAGAAAAACAATAATAAATGATGTAAATATCGCTGTTGCTCAAAATGAGATAATAGGTATACTAGGGCCTAATGGCGCGGGCAAAAGCACAACATTCCATGTTATCGCCGGTCTAACTAAATGTGACAGCGGCAAAGTGTTATTAAATGGTGTTGACATCACAACAAAAAGGCTACCCAAAAGAGCAAAGCTTGGTGTAGCTTACCTGCCTCAAGACTCATCTATCTTTAGGGGGCTAACTGTCCGCGATAATATATACTCAGTGTTAGAACTGCAAACACATCTTAGTAAAGATGAAAAGCATGCAAAAACTGAAGAAATACTGAACCAATTCCAACTTATGAAAATAAGAAATACATTAGGCACGTACGTCTCTGGAGGTGAAAGACGCCGGGTTGAAGTCGCACGAGCACTAGCTATCTCACCAAAATTCATATTACTTGATGAGCCTTTTGCAGGAATTGACCCTGTATCAATCTCAGAAATAAAACAAATAATAATTGACATAAAAAACAATGATATAGGCGTAATAATTACCGACCACAATGTTAGAGAAACATTAAAAATATGTGATAGAGCCGATATCATGCATAATGGTGAAATAATACAATCAGGCACAGCTAAGCAAATACTCAGCAATGATAAAATAAAAGAAATTTATCTAGGACATGAGTTCTATATATAAAAACCTAGCTATAAATACTATTTAAAATTCCCGCCAGCCGAACTCCTGCTTTCAGTAAGCGTTCATTTACCAGCTTCTTGCTATTATATATATACTTGTATGATAGCGTGGGTACCTTATGACCACTAGATGCATCACAATAACTATGCCAATTATGATCTAAAGAGTCTGGATACATATTGTCATGTAATTTTCTGGACTCAATCGCCCACTCAAGTGGTGTGTTTTTTTGAATTTCAGAAACCTCATCATCACCTATATTATCGATAAATTGCGCCATCTCTGTATAACTTAAACCTCGACTATTAATTAAGTAACTATCCCAAACCCTATGTAAACTAACTCTTTTATTCTTGCCAAACCAATTTACCATACATCCATTAGCCCCCCTATCTATTCCATTTCCAACATGTAATGGCTGATGTAGATCGCCCATTAAATGAACTAAGATAGCTATAGATTCAATGTCATTTTTTCCTTTATGCTTCAGTGCATCCACAGCAAAACTAATGCCAGATATCAAATCACCCTTAGGGTTTTTATTAGAGCCATCATATGATGTAACATCTGGAATTTCTATATAATGCCATGAGGTATATTTTTTATAATCACTATCGGATTTAATATCATCAAGCCAAGTACTCAGCTCTGCTAAACTGACGCCATGAGTAATAGAATATATTTCTTTTTTTGCTGCAGGTGTTAAATGGTTTTCTGCTATTTTCCCTACAACTCGATGTCCTGTTTGCCCCCAAGCGAAACATAAATTCAAATTAAAAAGTATTAATAAAAAAATAAAACGATGTCTTTTCATAGACTACAAACCTGCTATTGTCATTTCTTCAACTAACCAAGAGCCTGTACGAACTGCGCCATACATATCAACATCACCACCTATAGCAACTAAATTTAAAAAAATGTTTTTTAAATTAGCAGCTATGGTAACTTCATGAACTGGATAAGAAATTATACCATTTTCAACCCAAAACCCAAAAACACCTTTAGAAAAGTCACCTGTAATCATATTAGTACCCTGCCCCATAAGCTCAGTAACATAAAGGCCAGTCCCTAACTCTTGCAGCATCTGCTGTAAGTCTCCCGATGAACTACTAACACATATATTATGAGGGCCCCCAGCATTCCCAGTGCTATTCATACCTAATTGGCTTGCTGTGTATGAGTTAAGTAAGTACCCCTGTAAAACGCCACCTTTCACTAACTCCCTTTTCTTTGTTGCAACTCCCTCTGCATCACAATAGCTACTACCAATCCCAGCTATAATAAAAGGGTCATCTATGATGCTTACAAAATCACTAAAAACCTTTTTATCAATACATCCTTGCAAAAAACTAGCTCGACGATAAATACTGCTACCACTTATAGCATGTAAAAAACAACCAATTAATGACTTTGCTGTTCGTGGTGAAAATAGAATCCTACTTTTTTGTGATTTTATTGTTCTTGCACCAATTCTAGCTAAAGTGTTACTCGCAGCCTCTATTGCAATATCATTGACAGACCTCAAAGCAGCTGGATCCCTTGAAAGCGTATATGCATAATCTCTATGCATAGTATTATTCTTGTCAGAGGCTAATAATGAACAAGTTAAATTATAAAAACTATTACTATATGCTGCACGCAAACCATGCGTATTTGCATAAACTAAATATCCAGATGAGCAATTAAAAGAAACACTCTCGCACTGTTTAATGCTAGAGTTATATGCAAGCGCATGTATTTCACATTCTTTTAATCTTGAAATCTGCTCTGGAATACTTATATCGCATGGGTAGTATAACTGTAAATCTTTATGGCTATATGCAAGTAAATCCTTATCAGGTAATTTAGCATGTGGGTCTTCTTCTAAATATACAACTTTATTACACAAGGAAGAAATAGCATTGTCTAATATTGGCCTGCGAATATCAGATGTAGAAAAAGATGCTACCTTGTTACCAATATAGATAGATATTGAAATATCATAGCCACCCTTAAACTCTAAAGACTCTACAGCACCATCTGCAAAAGACAAATCATGACCTTCAGTGCTTGAAATGCTAACACTGGCAGCAGAGGCTTTAAAATATAGAGCACGCTCACAAATATAATCTGTTAAATCTAATAAAGCTTGTTGCTGTTCTTTTTTTGGAAAATTATTCGCCATTTAAAGGATATCTTTTCGTGAAGAACTACTAGCGACAGAACTTTTCTTTTTTATGCCAGCTCCAGAGTCTTTTTTCTTTATAGTCGGGTGCTTATGCCTACTATCTAAGGATAATTCCAACACTTGATCAATCCACTGAACAGCATGAATATCTATTCCAGCTAAGACCTCCTTAGGTATCTCCTTCAAATCCTTTTTATTACCTTCAGGTATTATTACATCAGTAATACCACCCCTTAGTGCAGCAAGCAATTTTTCTTTAAGACCACCAATTTCAAGGACTTCACCCCGTAAAGTTACTTCACCTGTCATAGCAACAGTAGCTTTCACAGGAACTTTGTTTAATGCAGAAACTAAAGCGATGCACATTCCTATACCAGCACTTGGTCCATCTTTAGGAGTAGCACCTTCTGGCACATGGACATGAATATCATAGTCCTGGTAAAACTTGTGTTCTATGTTAAGTATGCTAGCTCTACTTCTTACGACTGACATAGCCGTTTGAATAGACTCTTTCATAACATTGCCTAAACTGCCTGTATAGATCGTTTTACCTTTGCCAGGTAAGACTACAGCTTCTATAGTAAGAAGTTCTCCTCCTACTTCAGTCCAAGCCATACCCCTAACAATTCCAATCTGACTTAACTCCTCTGCTACACCAAATTTAAACTGCTTAACCCCAAGATATTTTTCTATGGATCTGGTGCTGATATTAATCGAATTAGATTTGTCATCACTTAAGTCATTTTTTACAGCTTTTCTGCATATTTTTGCAAGAGACCTATCTAAAGATCTAACACCAGATTCCCTAGTATAATAACGAATAATGTCGGTTATTGCCTCTTCAGAAATACTAGCCTCATCATCTAAAATACCAACAGCGTCTGTAGATTTTTTCCACAAAAAGTTTTTAGCAATATTTATTTTCTCTAACTCAGTATATCCTGATATTCTTATTATCTCTAAACGGTCTCTTAACGCTGGATGCATGTTGAGACTATTTGCTGTAGTTATAAAGATTACATTCGATAAGTCATAATCAACTTCTAAGTAATGATCAATGAACATGGAGTTTTGTTCTGGATCTAAAACTTCTAACAATGCAGAAGCAGGGTCACCACGCGAGTCCATACCCATTTTGTCTATTTCATCTAAGAGTATCAATGGGTTTGAAACCTTAGCTTTTTTCATGGCTTTTATTATTCTGCCAGGCATGGCGCCAATATATGTTTTTCTATGCCCCCTTATCTCCGACTCATCTCTAACACCACCTAGAGAAATTCGTACAAACTCCCTGTCCATAGCATTTGCAATAGATCTTCCTAGAGAAGTTTTTCCAACTCCTGGCGGCCCAACTAAACACAAAATTGACCCTTTTACTTTTTTAACTCTAAGCTGCACAGCTAAAAATTCAAGGATTCTATCTTTTACTTCCTCTAAACCATAATGGTCAGTATTAAGTTTGTCCTCTGCTTCTTTTATGCTATATGTCGAGGGACTCATTTCATCCCATGGCAAATCTACTATGCATTCTAAATAACTTCTGACAACAGTAGCTTCTGCAGACATAGGTGCCATTTGCTTTAATTTACTAAGCTCACTTACTACCTTATCTTTTACTTCCTTAGTTAGCTTCAATGCTAATAAACGCTTTTCTAACTCATCTATTTCATCTAGATCAGAATACTCTGAATCATCTGACATCTCTTTCTTTAAAGCTTCTAATTTCTTTAAATTATAGTACCTAGTTTGGTCATCTTTAATTTGATTTTTAACTTTATCTTGTATTTTTTTCTCAACTTTTGACCACTCAATTTCACGCTGTAGAAATCCTAGCAACAACTCTACTCTTAGGCCTATATCTAGCTCCTCTAGCACTACCTGCTTATCTTCTACCGCTAAAGGCAAATGCATTGCAATAGCATCTGCAAAGCGCCCTGGATCATCCAGGCCACGTAATGAAATTAACATATCAGAAGTAATAATGTCACAGTAATTAGTATAATCATCAAAATCATGACTTAGTGAGCGTAACAATGGTTCAGCCATGTTTACGTCTAAACTCTCTTCTTCATTAAAAACATCTAAAGTAGCGTTGTAGAAGCTACCTTTACTTGAAAAACTATTTAACCTAGCTCGACACTTGCCTTCAACTAGTATTTTTACAGTGCCATCTGGTATTTTTAAAATTTGTAGTATTTTTGCAATACAACCATACTCAAATAGATCTTTCTTTTTAGGAGATTCAACTTCGGGGTTCTTTTGAGCCACTAAAAAAATTTCTTGGTTATTTTCTTGTGCATAGTTAAGAGACGCTATTGTTTTTTTGCGGCCAACAAATAAAGGTACAACCATATACGGAAACATTACAGTATCTCTAAGAGGTAATACTGGATAATTCTTTAATTGATCAGTCATAAAAAAAATTCTCGTTAATTAGAGTCGTTGATACGCTTTTTACTTTGGGCAGAACCTTCAAAAACCAATAAGGGTTCATTGCCTTTAGAAACCACATCTTTATCTATAATAACCTTACTTAACTTACTCTTAGATGGCAAAGTATACATAATATCTAATAAAATATTTTCAACTATAGACCTTAAACCCCTTGCTCCAGTCTTTCTGGCCAGTGCTTTTTTTGCTAATTCTTTCAATGCGTCTGGTGTAAATTCTAGCTCTGTATTTTCTAGCTCAAATAGCTTAGCATATTGTTTTACCAGGGAATTTTTGGGCTCGGTCAATATTTTAACCATCGCAGATTCATCCAGTTCTTGAAGAGTTGTGATCACGGGTAATCTACCAACAAACTCAGGAATTAAACCAAATCTAACAATATCCTCAGGCTCAACTTGAGCTATCAAGCGGTTGTATGAGACAGAGTCTAACTTTGACATTACCGGAGCTGAGAATCCTATGCTTGTTTTTGCTGTTCTATTTAAAATTATTTTATCTAAGTCAGAAAAAGCTCCAGAGCAGATAAATAAAATATCTTTAGTATCAACTTGAATGTACTCTTGGCTAGGGTGCTTTCTGCCACCTTGAGGCGGCACAGATACAACAGAGCCTTCTATCATTTTTAATAATGCCTGTTGAACCCCTTCGCCAGAGACATCTCTAGTGATCGATGGGCCGTCAGATTTTCGCGCTATTTTATCTATTTCGTCAACATATATAATTCCTCTTTGTGCTTTTTCAACATCAAAATCACAATTTTGTAGTAATTTAAGAATAATATTTTCAACATCCTCACCAACATAGCCAGCTTCAGTTAAACTTGTAGCATCAACTATTGCAAAAGGAACATCTAACTTAATAGCCAATGTTTGGGCTAATAGCGTTTTACCAGTACCAGTTGGCCCAACTAATAAAATATTACTTTTACCAATTTCAACCTCACCACCTATTCCAACTTGCAACCTTTTATAGTGGTTATATACAGCTACTGCTAAAGTTTTTTTAGCAGCAATTTGCCCTATAACATATTTATCAAGCGAACCTTTTATTTCTTCAGGGTGTGGTAGTTTAGCAGAACCAGAGTCTGTATCACCAGTGTCAGCTTGCTCTTCCTCAACTAGTATTTCATTACATAAAATAACACACTCGTTACAAATGAACACTGAAGGCCCAGCTATTAGCTTCTTCACTTCATCCTGAATTTTATTACAAAATGAGCAGCATAATTTTTTTGATGTTGGCTTTACCATAATTTAAAAACCCATAAAGTTATATTCACAGTAATAGTATAAACCACTGTAGATAAAAAATGCAATTTAGTTGTGTAAATAGTAGTTACTTGTGATCTTTGCCACGCTCATGCAAAATAGCATCGACTAAGCCATACTCCTGCGCAGATTCAGCTGCCATAAAGTTGTCTCTATTAGTATCTTTTTCTATTTGTGACACTGTTTTACCAGTGTTCTTAGATAAAATTTTATTAAGAGTATCGCTAACACGCCTTGTTTCTTTTGCATGGATTTCAATATCTGAACCCTGGCCTTGGAAACCACCTAAAACTTGGTGAATCATTACTGTTGCATGTGGTAGGCAAAAACGTTTTCCCTGTGTACCTGAGCAAAGCAACAAAGCACCTGCACTTGCTGCCTGACCTATACAAAGAGTACTCACATCTGGCTTAATAAAATTCATAGTGTCGTATATTGCCATCGCAGCTGACACAGAGCCCCCAGGAGAATTAATATAAAGAGAAATATCTTTTTGCGGATTTTCAGACTCTAAAAACAATAACTGCGCCACAATTAAGTTTGCCATATTCTCTTCAATAGGCCCTACTAAAAAAATAACGCGCTCTTTAAGCAACCTTGAAAATATGTCATATGACCGCTCCCCATGAGATGATTTCTCTACCACCATAGGAACTAAATGATTATAATTCGACACTCCTTCTCTCCTTACTAAATTATCCGTTTACAGTTTTTCGTAATTTTTCAAAATCAATTTTTTCTACTTTTACAGTAGACTTTTCAAGCACAGCATCAATTAACTGAATCTGTAGAACTGTCGCCTTAACCTGTTCAACTCTAGCTTTATCGCTATGGAACCACTGCATAAATTCAGCTTCTTGCATATAAGAACCAGCCAAACTTTTTACATATGACTCAAACTTGTCATTATCAAGCTCTATTTTGTAATCATATAATAAATGCTGGCATATCAACGATAAAAAAACTTTTCTTTGTGAGTTTTCTGCAATTACATGCTTATCACCAGGCTTTATATCCTGCAGCTCTTTATTTGATTCTGCGTTCGGTGTGTTTTTTATGGCGCTTTTTATCTCTTCTGCAACCAAGGTATTAGGAACTAAAACTTTTTTATACTGCTTTTCTAGCATTTCAAAAACACGGCTTTGCTTTAGATCAGATACAAGACGACCTACCTCTGTCTCTAGAGGCTGCTTAACCTGCTCTCTAAAATCTTTTTCTGTACCAGATTCAACACCAAAATTTTTAATAAATTCTTCATTAACCTCAGGTAGTACTGGAGCTGCAACTTCTTTAACTTCCAAAGAAAACACTGCTTTTTTCCCTGCCAGACTCTCACTATGGTAATCCTTAGGAAATGGCACCTTTGCCTTTTTGCTATCTCCAGCCTTAACGCCGGTTAATGCTTTATCAAACTCAGGCAGAACACTACCTGAACCTAAAACAACTTTAAAATCATTGGCGCTTCCACCTTCAAACTCAACACCATCAACTGTTCCAACAAAATCAACAGTAACCTGGTTGCCTTTAACGGATTTAGCATCAGCTACTTCCCAAGTTGTTTTTTGGCCCCTAATAGATTCTACGGCTGCATCAATATCTTTTTCAGTAACATCAGTTTCTGGCACTGTGACTTTACATTTAGATAAATCTAAGGTTTCAATCTTCGGATATTCTTCAAATACTGCCTCATACTCCAAGTCAGAACCTTTCTCGCTTTTCTTTACATCAACACTAGGAACAGCAACAGGCATGCAGTCTTTGTCTTTAAGAGCATTCTGCAATGAAGAAGAAATCAAATCTTGAGTAACTTCGCCTAAAATAGCGCCATCATATCTTCCATGGACAATATTAGCTGGAATTTTCCCTTTTCTAAAGCCTGGCAAACTTATAGTTTTAACCACTTCATTAAATTTTTTATTTATCGCACTATCAAAATCAGCTGCAGGAATAACGACATGCATTTTTTTCTCTAAGCCTTTTAATTTATCAACTGTAATTTTCATTGTTATCGCACCAACCTATTAAAAAATGGTACGAGAGGAGAGACTCGAACTCTCACAGGCATAGCCTACTGGAACCTAAATCCAGCGCGTCTACCAATTCCGCCACTCTCGCATAGCCTTGTATTATTGGACAGCAAAGCTTTCAAGTCAAGTATTGAGTAGAATAAATTACTAAATTTCACCTAACTATAAAACCCATCTTCGCCATGAGGTCTAGTTTTAAATCGCCTGTGACACCAATAATACTGACTTGGATTTTTCTTTATATAAGCCTCAAAAACAGCATTTATATATGCAGCATCAGCCTCATAATCATCCAAAATCAAATCAGAACTTATATCTTTAAAATCAATAATATAACTAAGGTCATTGCAGCGTAAAAAAGATGCGGTGATCACCTTGGCTTGGCATAACTTTGCAAGTTTTGAAATAGATTTAACTGTAGCTGTTTTAACGCCAAAAAAATCAGCAAAAACAGATCTAGTAGCGCCAAGATCATGATCTGGCAGCATTAATAAGATATTTTTTTGCTTAAGCTGCTTAATAATGCCTCTTGTGTCTTTTTGCATAACCATTGCATCAAAGTTTGCTTTTATTGTAGAGACAGTAGCCTCCTCAATCACTGGATTATTCTGAGAGCGCCGCAGCAAACAAGACGGCATTAAAATCCCACAAACTCGAACAGCCAACATCATATGACTAAAATGAGGGATAAGTATAATAATTGGTTGGCCATCGCCGTAATGTTTTTTAACAGAACCAAACCCGGATACTTTCATTTTACTTATAATGTATTTATCCGAGCGAAACAGCCCAACCCCAGACTCAAGCAGCCCTACCCCTAGATCTTTTACCGTATCTTTGTATAGTTTTTTCAGATCCACACTGGCATCTGATTCGAAACATAAATTCAAATTAGTCTTTATTATTTTAGATCTGTCTTTCAAAATAAAAAACACAAGTCTACCTAAACCACTCCCTATAAAATAACGTAAAGATGGGCGGAGATAAGACACTGCACGCACAAACGACATGAAGATAAAGCTGAAAAAATTAGCAACGAATCTTCTAAGTGACAACATCAATTTAAACACATTAACAAACCATAATTTACAATCAGAATTCATTTTAAGCTTTATTTATTTAAAACACTAGTTTCTTAAAAATAAACTTGACAAGGTTGTTCTCATTTTGTACTCTGTAAATATGAAATCTCAAGGAAATTTACAGAAACGGACTCTAACGGCAATAGCAATAATTCTAGCAAAAAGCAGGCTCTCATATAATAAAAGTGGGCAAGCTCAAGTTAAAATAAAACTAATGCTAGGACAAAAATCCTCACTTGTTAAGGACAACCATCCCTTCTCAATACCAGAAGTAATACAAGCGACAGCAACTAACGCAGAGGCTATACTAATCGACAGCCTAAACACTGCAACAGAAATTAAATTAACAGCGATGTTTATCAGCAATTTAAAACAACCATATCTTAAAATAACTGCAGCAAGCCAAATTTAAGCATCAAGTTTGCAAATTGTATCCAAAATAATAGAATCGCTAGGCATGTGCCCTGTCCATATCTGCATTGCATGAGCAGCCTGATATACAAGCATACCCATACCTGACACACAATTAGGCACACCTAAATCACTTGCCAACAGCAATGATTGAATAGCTGAATCGGCATAAGACAAATCATAGTAAAGATGACAATTTAGCAGCAAATCTTCTGGCAAACTTGGAATTAAGTCAGACAAAGTTGTGCTGGTAGCATTTATTACAATATCATAACCGCGCTTAACACTAGCAAGATTAATCATATTAAAATTATAATCACTCAAACCTTTTAATGACACCTGTAACTTTGATACATCTCTAGCTGCAATTATAACGTCTGCACCAGCAGTTATTAAATTATAAGAAATTGCTGCAATGACGCCGCCACCGCCCAAAATTAAAATTTTAGCTCCCTTAATACATCCGATCCGCAACAGGTCACGAACAAGCCCTACTCCATCTGTATTGAATGCGCAATCAGATTCATTAGCAGAAAACTTAATGACATTAGCAGCCCCAAACATTGCAGTTAGATTATCTACTGAAGCATATTGGGTCGCGATTTGCTTTAAAGGATTAGTGATATTGCAACCATCATAGCCTTGCTTTTTTAAGCAAGACAATTTATCAGCTAGATCTTCTGGTGCACAATCATACAGTGAGTAATTTATATTCAAGCCATGATGATCAAAGAATGTTTTATATATCTTAGGTGACAAGCTACTAGAAACTTTGCCACCTAATAAAGCATATTTACCCATATCTACACAAAAAATGGGGTGAACGATGGGGCTCGAACCCACGACAACCGGAATCACAATCCGGGGCTCTACCAACTGAGCTACGCTCACCATAAGTGGTGCGCTTGGCAGGACTTGAACCTGCAACCCTCGGCTTAGAAGGCCGATGCTCTATCCAGTTGAGCTACAAGCGCTAAATTCTATAAAAGAACTGCGTTGGTCGGGGTAGAGGGATTCGAACCCCCGACATCCTGCTCCCAAAGCAGGCGCGCTACCAGACTGCGCTATACCCCGTAAGTTGAGATAATAACCGTAGCTTCGCTATTGGTCAACAATCAAATCAATAAATTTTCGATAAAAGCAACGAAAACATGTTTTTTATCTAGTATATCTAACAAAGAACTGGACATGAAAAATTAGTTACGGCACAATCAGGCAATGACAAAGTTAATGGTAATACATGGGCCGAATTTACATCTTTTAGGGCAAAGACAGCCTCATATATATGGCACCTTGAATCTAGAAGATATTAATTTTGCTCTGCAACAAAAAGCAAATAGTTATGGATATGAACTACTTGTTAAACAAAGTAATCACGAAGGAGAAATCATAGACTTTATAACTGCAAACTATAAGGATTATGACTTCCTAATTTTTAACCCAGCAGCATTTACCCATACAAGCATTGCAATCTATGACACCCTGCTAGCTACTGAGCTTCAATTTATTGAAGTACATCTGTCGTCCCTTGCAAAACGTGAACAGTTTAGACATCAATCTTACTTTTCTAAGATTGCGCTTGGAACTATATGCGGCCTTGGTGCCAACAGCTATATACTAGCATTAGAAGCACTTAAACTGCACATAGAGCAACAATCAACTACTATAGAAGGATAAAACATGAATTATGATCCAAAAACAATAGAACAACTAGCTAAGCTTTTAGAGCAATGCAATCTATCTGAAATAGAAATAACTGAAAAAGACAGTAAAATAAAAGTAGCACGCCAAAACACCGTGGTTTCACACAGCGTTGCAGAAACACCAGCATTAATAAAAGACAAAGAGACAATAAAGCAAGTTGAAAATAAAATATCAGGCACAGAAATAAACTCACCAATGGTCGGCACCGTATACCTAAGCTCATCTCCAGGAGCTGGGCCCTTTGTAAAAGAAGGACAAACTGTAGCAGCTGGAGATGTGCTGTGTTTAATAGAAGCGATGAAAATGTTTAATAAAATAAAGGCTGAAAAAGCTGGAATAATAAAAAAAGTAATCGTAAGCAATGAGCACCCCGTTGAATTCGGCGCTCCACTATTCATTATTGAAGAGAATTAAACATGATTAAAAAGGTCCTAATTGCAAATAGAGGTGAGATTGCCCTTAGAATACAACGAGCATGTAAAGAACTTGGGATTAAAACTGTGGCTGCATATTCTAGCGCAGACAAAGATCTTATGCATGTTAAACTTGCAGATGAAGCTGTGTGTATAGGGCCTGCAAGCCCCATGCAAAGCTACTTAAATATCCCTGCAATACTGAGCGCTGCTGAAATAACTAATGCTGATGCTATCCATCCAGGCTATGGTTTTCTTTCTGAAAATGCTGACTTTGCAGAGCAAACTAAAAAAAGTGGCTTTACTTTTATTGGACCAACACCTGAGATAATTAACTGCATGGGTGATAAACTAAATGCAATTGCGTTTATGCAAAAAGCTAAAGTCCCATGTGTCCCAGGATCTGGGTGCAGCCTTGGCAATGACGCTAAACAAAATAAAGCTATAGCAACTAAAATTGGCTACCCTGTTCTAATCAAAGCTTCTGGTGGCGGCGGTGGGCGCGGCATGTGTGTTGTACACTCTGAAGACGATTTAATAGCTGCAATTAAAACGACTAAAGCAGAAGCGAAAGCTGCATTTAATAATGATCAAGTATACATGGAAAAGTTTTTAACTAAACCCAGGCATATTGAGATCCAAGTTATTGGTGATATGCATGGCAATGCTATTCATCTTGGAGAGAGAGATTGCTCTATGCAACGACGTCACCAAAAAGTAGTTGAAGAGGCTACAGCTTATGGCATAGACGCTAAAGCCCGCAGTGCAATTGGTGCCAAATGTATTGCTGCCTGCAAAGAACTAGGCTATAGCGGCGCTGGAACATTTGAATTTTTATATGAAGATGGTGAGTTTTATTTTATTGAAATGAACACTAGAGTCCAAGTTGAACACCCCGTAACTGAAATGGTAACTGGAACTGACATTGTAAAAGAACAAATACTAGTAGCATCAGGCGAAAAACTAAGTTTAAAACAAGAAGACATATCTTATGATGGCCACGCTATAGAGTGCAGAATTAATGCAGAAGATCCAGAAACATTTATTCCAAGCCCTGGCAAAATCACAATGCTGCACACCCCAGGTGGCCCTGGAGTTAGGTTTGATTCACATATTTATAGTAGTTACAAAGTCCCACACAACTATGATTCGATGATAGCAAAGCTTATTTGTCATGGACAAACCAGAGAAGTAGCCATAGTTAGAATGATAAATGCACTTGAAGAAACAATTATCGATGGCATAACAACCAACATTGCTCTACATAAAAAGATACTAAAATGCCAAACATTTTTAGATGGGAAACATAGCATACACACTCTAGAAAAACTTTTAGCTAATTCAGGCTAAAATGCGCTAATACTTTAATGTCACAAAGCAATAGCAGCTTGTAATAAAAAGTGGGGTTAATTATAGTAAGGAATGATCCTGGGAAAATAAATTATCTCAAGGGGATAGTAACTCATGAATATGATCACAGCAGCGTCAAGCTAGGGTCAAAAACAATTCATAGCATAGGTAATATAGATATATCGGAAAAACAAAGACATGGAGAGTATCATGAAAATAAAAATACCATGCTTACTAATAATAATGAGCATTATGTGCGCACTTAGCACACCAAGCTACGCTGAAAGGGCTTTCGATGGCTACAATGTGCAGCTGGGCTTAGGAAAATCTCATGCCAAATCACCTATTTCAACTAGTTATAGCAACAATTTAAAGAAAGAAGTAGTTAGTAATGAAACGGAATGCACCGGTGATGTTGATTTTTGGGGTTGGCATTGGTGCTATAGATACGGGACAGTAAAGACAATTGAAACTACTTATATAAACGCTGATGACAGTTTTACTATAAGCAAAAGCAATACTACAGGTAATATCGCAGCTGGTTACTCACGTAGTACGCAAGATTATAACATGGCTCTTAATGTGTTTTATAACATAGGCTCACAAAACTATGGCTCCGAGCAGCTAGATAAACTTTCTGAGTATGCACAAGACAATGTAGATATATCAAGTGGCGCAATAGTGGAAGGTACTGGCGATGTCTATGGGCGAGTAAAAATCAAACAAATAATCGGCCTTACGCTAGAACCTGGCTATTATGCCCAGGATAACATTTTGGCTTATGTAAAAGTTGGCCCTGCATGGACAAAGTCTGAATTACAAATAAATGGAGGCTTTGATGATGGTGCACTTGATACAACCGTAAAATTTGGCTCTACTTTTGGTTTATTGTATGGCATTGGCGTAAAATATGCCTTGTCAGAAAACTGGTATTTAGGGGCAGAAGCTTATCAAGTTAAATTCGAATCGAAAACTACAACCACCCCATTTTTGGTAAACACATAGATGATAACTCATCAAATTATTATGATGAAGGAGGCGGCCACCCTAACCCAGCCAATACTCCGTACAATGAAGACACTACTAGTACATATAAAATAAAACCCACCTATAGTTATGCTGGATTAGTTGTCGGTTATAAATTCTAATTATTCAGTATCTTCATTTAAATACGGCCTTAGCTTAAATGCCAGACCACAGCCTAAACTTCAATAAGATTATTGATAAATGACAACTGCCCAAATCGTCATTGACGGAGGTGAGTCGATGCGCTTGCCTAAATAACTTGGGTGGTATGGATTGCGACGTCGCTGCGCTCCTCGCAATGACGAAGGTGAGTCGATGCGCTTGCCTAAATAACTTGGGTGGTATGGATTGCGACGTCGCTGTGCTCCTCGCAATGACGAAGGTGAGTCGATGCGCTTGCCTAAATA
>JABJPE010000079.1 GCA_018664045.1 Legionellales bacterium
GAGCAACTCATTAACGCCTTCACCTGTTTTTGCAGATATGTTCTTAAACAATACATCTCCACCCCATGACTCAGGAACAACTTCGTGCTTTGATAACTCAGTCATGACTCTATCTGGATCAGCTGTAGGCTTATCTATTTTATTAACAGCAACTACCAAAGGAACTCCAGCAGCCTTTGCATGAGCAATGGCTTCTAATGTCTGCGGCATAACACCATCATCAGCAGCAACAACTAGTATAACAATATCTGTAATCTTAGAGCCACGTGCACGCATTGCCGTAAAAGCTTCATGCCCAGGAGTATCTAAAAACGTAACTGCTCCATTATTAGTGTCAACATGGTAAGCACCGATATGCTGAGTAATTCCACCAGCTTCCTTTGCAGTAACTCGACTACTTCTTATATAGTCTAAAAGTGTTGTCTTTCCATGATCAACATGTCCCATAATCGTAACTACAGGGGCTCTAGGACTTTCCTCTATATCTGTATCGATAATTTCTTGTAAATCTTTTTCTAAATCATCATCATGCAACAATTCACACTTGTGTCCTACCATCTCTACTATAATTGCAGCTGTATCTTGGTCTAAGGTTTGATTAAGAGTTGCAATAACCCCGTTTTCCATCATGATTTTCATTAAAGCAACTGCTTTTATTGACATCTTCTGCGCCAAATCTGAAACTCGTATTGTTTCAGGTATTTTTATTAGTTTTTGTACAAATTCAGCCTCAACCTTCTGCTCAACATGCTTATGAACTTTTGTATATCTAGACCTTTTATTTTTTTTATTAAATTCATGCTCTGCTTTTTTCTCCAACCAATTTTTCTTAGAATCTTCTTTGGAAACCTTCTTCGTAGCAACGGGTTCTTTCTTAGCAACAACTGGATCAGATTTTTTATTAGCAACATTACTGGCTGTAGCTGGCTTAGGTTCAGCCGCCGCCTCTTGCTTAACCTCAGGAGTAATACTTTCAACTACATCAGCTACTGTTTCTACCGCAGCCTCATCTGAATCCACATCATGTATTTTTTTTGCAGTATCTCCAAGACCTTGCTTGGCTATACTATTCTCAACTTCAACAGGTTTTTTCTTTTTTATTGTAAGCTTAAAACCACCTGCAGTCTTAACATCTGAAGTTGTTTTTTTCTTAGATAAAATTGTCTTTTTAGACTCATCACCCTTACTCATAGATAACAGTAACTTCTTCTGATCATCTGATAAAACCGTATCTTCAGTAATCTGAACCCCAGCCTTAGAAAAACGCTCAATTAAATCAGCTGTTGGCATTGATATCAAAAATGCTATTTCTTTTAATGTTTTACCTGCCACTTTATACCACCTTATTTACTCTTTATTATCTGAACTGCCATCTTGAAACCATATCTCTCTAGCTTCCATGATAAGCGCACCAGCATCTTCATCTGAAATTTCTATTATATCCTGTAGATCATCAACAGAAAAATCAGCCAATTTATCACGCGTATCTACTCCAGCAGCAACTAATTTTTTGCCAATGCTATCATCCATTCTGACAAGTTCTGATAACTCTTGTGGAACATCAACACTATCTTCAAATAAAATATCAGAAAGCAAAGAATCTTTAGCCCTTTTTATCAAGGCTTCTGCAATTTCTTCATCAAATTCTTCAATAGACACAAGACTCTCTACACTAGCGTGAGCCACACTTTCAACTGTTTTATAGCCAGACTGAAGTAGCAATGATGCAATATCATCATCAACATCAAGTTTTGCTATAAAACTTCCACGCTCAGCAGCTGTCTCTGTTTTGCCTTTTTTAATCATATCTTCTTGGGTCATGACATTTAAGCTCCAACCAGTCAATTCGCTAGCTAGCCTTATATTCTGACCATTTCTACCTATAGCCTGTGACAACTGATCTTCAGTTACAGCAATATCCATAGCCCTGTTATCTTCATCAACAACAACTGACAAAACTTCAGCAGGAGCAAGTGCATTTACAACTAACTGTGCTGGATTATCATGCCACAAGATAATATCAATCCTTTCACCATTAAGCTCATTAGATATTGACTGGACCCTTGCCCCCCTCATACCAACACATGCACCAATTGGATCAACTCTATTATCCTTGCTTTTTACAGCTATTTTAGCTCTATAACCTGCATCACGGGCAGCAGCTTTTATTTCTATTTGACCTTCATCAACTTCAGGAACCTCTAAACAAAATACTTTCAGCAAAAATTCTTCGCAAGAGCGGCTAACAATTATAAGAGGGCCTCTGCCTTCTTTATTTGTCTCTTTCAAATAACCTCTAATCCTATCGCCTACATGAAAAATCTCTTTAGGAACCATGTCAGATTTTTTCATTAGCGCTTCAGCGCCATCATATAATTCTAAAGTAATAAAGTCCTTGGTTATTTTTTTAACTTGAGCTGAAACTAGCTCACCAACCCTTTTCTCAAACTGACTCAAAAGTTTTTGCCTTTCAGCATCTCTGACCAAACGAACTATTATTTGCTTAGCCTGCGAAGCACCAATTCTACTTAAACTATCAACCGGGGTATCTTCTGATATGAAACCACCGACCAAAGCATCTTCCGATTCCTCTTTTGCATCTGCCAAGCTTATTTGCGCCTCTGATCCTTCAAAATCTTCATCACTCACGATTTCCCAGTACCTACCAGCCTCATAAAGACCAGTAATGGGGTCTATAACAACCCTTATATCAGCCTCCTCACTAAAGTTTTTCGCAACTACTGCAGCAAGGGCACTCTCTAACGCCTCAATAATGATATTTCTATCAATATTCTTTTCATTTGCTACCAAATTCACAATCTGCAGAATTTCCTTTCCTTTCTTATTCTCTAGTTCAGATGACATGTTTCTATACCTCCAAAAACAAAGATGATTTTATGATGTCAGTAAAGTTTATTTCTAAAGAATTCTTATCAGAAGTCTCAACATAAACCCTACCATCGTGTACTTTATCTAACAACACAATCGATGTTATATTAACACCGTCACATGTGTATTTTATTTTTATTTTTCTACCAACAGCTTTTTCATAATGATCATGCTTGTATAACTGCCTTTCGATACCAGGTGACGACACCTCAATGCTATAATTTGAGTATTGCTCGTAATTGCTAAGCTCTAAACGTAAATGTTTATTCACCCTACCACACTCTTGCAGACCAACCCCTGAATCACTATCTATGTAGACACGCAGCACATCAGATGAACCACCTCTGGAAATAGACATATGATAAAGACTGCAACCAACTGCAGAAACAGCACTAGAGACAACACTTTCAAGCGAAAGAAAATCCAAATCACAACCTCATTATACAAAAAAACCCCATCTTGGGGCCCATTAAATTGGTAGCGGGGGTAGGATTTGAACCTACGACCTTCGGGTTATGAGCCCGACGAGCTGCCGAACTGCTCCACCCCGCGATGATCTTAAATAATACACAATTATTTTATAAACATCAAGCATTAACCGTAAAAACTACAAAAAATAATTAAATTGCATCAGATTTAACCAAAACTGCATTTAAATTATCGCCACGCATGTCACTTTGTTTGTTGTAAGCCTCTTTTATAGTATCAAATGGCCCAATGATTACCCTAGACCACAAAACTGAGCCTATATTTGCT
The DNA here is from genome assembly GCA_018664045.1 of Legionellales bacterium. Lineage (GTDB taxonomy): Bacteria > Pseudomonadota > Gammaproteobacteria > Comchoanobacterales > Comchoanobacteraceae > JABJPE01. The sequence goes on from JABJPE010000079.1 coordinate 3,646, forward strand.
TTTTTTATAGTTGCGCTATAACCGAGCAATAAAAGCTTAGCCTTTAACCCCTCAGCTTCTTTTTCATTTTTCAGTGACGCCACCTTTAAATAATAACCAGAAACTAAAGGATCGCTTTGCTGCTTAGATACAGGCAAATACTTACTCTTAACTGGAACAGAAGAGTCATTCTTAAGAGCATTATAAAACTCGTACTTAGGATGCTGCTGAACCTTGGCTTTTACAAGAGCTGAATCCTTATTAACAACCAATGCCGCATCATTAGTTTTAGCAGCAACTGGCGTTTTTACAACCGGAGCATTAGACAACGACTTATTAACACTTTCTAAAGCAGGCTTTACAACTAAATTACCGGAACTTTTTCTACCAGAATCTTTGTGCAAATGAATCGTCTTTTTGGCAGGGTAATTATCATTTAAATCACTTAAAACTGGTGTGTGCGTTGAAAGAAGCAAGCTCTTATTTGCCTCAAAACCATTAAAGTATAAGACCAAAAATAGCGATGAAAATAATCCTAAAACCAAGCCGAACAAAAACCAACTGAGACTATTGCTCTTACTTGCAACTGCATTATTATTTTTATACCCGCGGCCAGTGCCAACACCTCTTCGCATTCCTTTCTCCTCTTTCATAGACATCCTTGCTACATTTTTTCTGGATACTCCACCGACAACAAACTTAAGCCAGATCTAATTACCTTAGAGACAATTGATAACAGCAACAACCTAGCGCCACACATATTTGTCTCGTTAGAGATAAACGTAACTGAATTATAGTAACTATGAAAGCAACTAGCAAGCTCTTGTAGATAACCTGTCAATAGGTGCGGTGAATAACTATCTGCTGACGCCACCACAACCTCTTCATATTTTGCCAATAATAACATTATTTTTTGCTCATGCTCAGTGCTCAGTAAATCCAAGTTTTCTAAACCCACAATTTGATTCCAGCTAAAACCAGAATCCTCATACTTACTAAATATGCCACAAATTCTAGCATAAGCATATTGCACATAAAACACGGGGTTATCCATGGACTTCTTTTTCGCAACATCTAAATCAAAATCCATATGTTGCTGTGGCTTACAAGTAGAATAAAAATAACGGGTTGCATCAACACCAACCTCGTTATATAACTGGGACAAAGTAACGAACTCACCGCTTCTTGTAGACATAGATACCTTCTGCCCACTTCTAAATAAATTTGCAAACTGAAGTAGCAAGATCTCAAAATCATTTGTATCAAGACCCAAGGCTTTTAAACCAGCCCTCAAACGAGGAGCGTATCCATGATGATCTGCTCCAAAAACATCTATAATCCTATTGTAACCATGCTGGAACTTTTGCCAATGATAAGCTAGATCAGCAGCAAAATAAGTATAATCACCACTGCTTCTTTTAAACACCCTATCTTTTTCATCACCCCAGTTGGTAGCAGCAAACCAATATGCCCCATCTTTAACATACAAACATTCTTTTAACAATAAACTATTGAATACCTTATCAATTACACCATCGCTATACAAACTTTTCTCTGAAAACCAATTGTCATACTCTACCCTAAAGGCAGCCAAATCACTGACAATTCCACCACGAATAGCATTAACTGTGTGCCTAGAAATTAAATTATATATTTCAACAGAGGCTATATCTTTGCAAGTTGCAATACCAGCATCTAAACGCTGATCTTCATCCTCAATACTATCGTTTAAAGCAAAATCCATAGATGGCATGTTTTTAGCATAGGGCGCGTAAAGTGCATCAACATGCTCAGCATACAAATCTTTTGCAATATCTATAATATAAGCGCCCTGATAACATTTATCAGGGTAAGCAACACCTACTCCACACAACTCAACATAGCGAAACCAAACACTAAAAGCTAAAATATCCATCTGCCTGCCAGCATCATTTAAATAATATTCAGATACCACATCATAACCCAAAGCTATGTACAAGCTGGCTAACACTGAACCATAAGCAGCGCCACGACCATGCCCAACATGCAGTGGACCTGTGGGATTAGCAGAAACATATTCTAATAGAATTTTTTTGCCATCGCCAATATTTGGCATAATAACATTATTGTTTTTTGACAACTCAACTAGAACGCCATGATAATAATCAGCAGATAAAAAGAAATTTATAAAGCCAGGGCCTTTAATCTCAACTTTTTCAAAAAGGCTATTCTCCCTCAAAACTCCCAACAATGAAGAAGCTATAACTTGTGGTGAGCGTGACAACAACTTACTCAGCTTTAACGCAACATTAGTCGCAACATCACCATGCTCTCTTGTTTTCGTATAATCAACACTAAACACAACTGATTTTAAATCAAATGAGACAGGCACTTCCAATTCATTGAGGGCAGCAGTTATAATATTCTTAACATCTTTTTTCATATCTAGCTCCATAAAGCAAGGACAATACTAACATATAAAAATAAATTTTCATAATTCATTCAACTCTAAGCGACTCTACCGGTGTCAGGCAGGATGCAGTATGTGCAGGCCAGTAACCAAAGAACACACCCACAACAATAGAAACGCCAAAACCTAAAATTATCGGGGTTAACAACAATTGTATCGGCCAACCGGCAAAAGCAGCGATTATCAAACTCAGCACAACACCAGATAAAACCCCCAATATACCACCACATAGAGATAGCAATATAGCCTCTATCAAAAACATTTTTCTTATATCTGCAACATGAGCTCCAACTGCAAGACGAATTCCAATCTCGCGCCTTCTCTCCACCACAGATACAAGCATAATATTCATAATCCCAATACCACCAACTAACAATGATATACAACCAATAATACCAAGCAAAATAGTTAGCTGCTGCTTCTGCTCAACAACCTTTTCTATTAGCTCTTTTGGATTACGGAAATATGTCCTGGTTTTTGGAGATATTAAAGCTAAAGAAGTTTTAAGATCACCCTCAACTTCAGCAATATGGTCACTTGATGTCAATGAAAATACCAAGTCTCGAAGCGCACTGTTTATATTTCTTTTTTGAAATACTTTAATTGGCAATATTACTGAGTTGTCAATATCAACCGGTATAAAAAAATTATTTTTTGCTGGGTGCAAAGAACCAATAACAGTACAAAAGTGCTTCCCATACTTCAGTTGCGATCCAATCAAATCAACACCTGTTTGGGCCTGAACTTTGACTCCAACAACGCAGAACTCATCCTGGTCAAAATCTGAAATAAAACGACCTGCCTGTAACTCTAATTTAGAAATATTATAAAATTCTTCGTTAGAGGATATAACATTTGCATTAATTCTTTTTCCATTAAAATAAACATTATCATAAGAAAAAGCTAAAGGGGAATATGTTTTAATATGCGTATATTTTTTACTAATGTTATTTAGTGAAGATACTGTTATATCCTTAGTGAATTTGCTAGAACCGAGCAAACTCACAGAAATCAAATTTGTACCAAGCTCACTTAACTTACTAACAACTGACATAGTAGCGAGCTGACTACAATATAATAGTGCCACAACCGATGCAGAACCTATCCAAACACCAAGTACAGCCAGGAATGAACGCATCTTGCGCGCCAAAATGTTTATTTTAGATTGCTGTAGAAATAAAAGAGTATTACCAGTTGTTCTACTCATCATACCCACATCCATTTACAATACGGCCATCATTGAGAATAATTTTTCGTCCAGCACAAGCTGCAACGCTAGCATCATGAGTAATAAGTAAAATAGTCGTGTTATAAGTGGAATTTAAATACTCAAAAAATTCCATTAATTTTTTCCCTGTTTCAGAATCTAGGGCTCCAGTAGGCTCATCAGCCAAAACAATATCTGGCTCAACCACCAAAGCTCGAGCACAAGCTACGCGCTGCTGCTGCCCTCCAGAAAGAGTATTTGGATATGCATCTGCCAAATCTAGCAACCCCACTTTATCAAGATAACTACAAGCCTGTCTTTTGATCTCCTTCAAGTCCTGATTTCTATAATGCAATGGCAGTGCAACGTTATACCAAACAGGGTATTGGTTAAGTAGTGCGAAATTCTGAAAAACAAACCCTATTTTACTATTTCTAATATCAGCAAGATCATCTTGAGCATAATTATCCACGTTTTTCCCATGCAGCAGATAACTACCAGATGTAGGATTATCTAATAGACCTATTATATTCATCAAAGTACTTTTACCGCTGCCTGACGCACCAAGAATAGCGATAAACTCACCACGACATATTTCTAAATTTATGTCATGCAAAACCTTAGTACTGCGAGATAAAGAAGAATATTCTTTGCTCAAATTATCCAATTTAATCATAATAAATAACCAAGTCGCCAGCTTCTAGCCCTTTAATAACTTCAACTGAATCCAAAGTAGTGCGGCCTAAAACAACCCGGCTCTTTTTAATGTTGCCAGAACTATCCTTTAGCAGGACAGTAGCATGTCCATGACGCATTTTAATCGCCTTTAATGGAATAAAAAAATCACTCTTAAGTTGTTGTGTCATTTCCACTTTGGCGCTCATGCCAACATGAATAATATCACGTATTTTCTCATTAAAATTAGGCACTATGACCTCAACAGGATAAACCACTTCACCAGAGCTACTTTCATCATCAAACTTATATAAATTTACTAAAGCAACTTTTCCATACAAAATCATATCATTAAAACCATCGCCTGTTATGCTAACATCTTGCCCAACTTTTATTTTGTTAATATCAACTTCTGGAACTGATATATTAATTTTAACTTGATCTGAATGAGCTATAGTTCCAACAACAACTCCTTTTTCCAGATTGTTTCCTGGCAGAATACTTAATGAATCTTTTCCTGAGCTCTTTAAAAAAACCCCATCATTTGGAGACCTTATAGGTATTTTGTTATGCATATTTATAAGATTCGTAATCGCAGTGGAATCATCAAGTCTTATAGAATCTAACTCGGAAATTTCCATTCCTATTATAGCGAGCAAATCCTGAACCTTTGCTTTAGATTTTATAAAGTCTATATAATCTAAATCGCGCTTACGCTTTGCATCGGTATAATCATTTTTTGCAATGACCCCAGCGTTCCATAGTTCTTCTTCATTTTTAAGCTTATCTTCTGCAATTTCAGTTTGGTCTCTATTTTTTAAATAATTAACAATAGTATCAGCGGTGTTATCATCAGATGCATTTGACTCAAGCTCAAACAACACCTGGCCCTTAGATACTTTTTCACCATAAGCCACATAAACTTTTTTTATAACCCCCTCAATTGGGATAGATATTGTACTAATTACGACCGGATCAATCTTGCCAGCATAAAACATTGAGTGATTTTTTATCTCTGCCTTAACTAAAAACTCATGTGATCTAACTTTATCACTTTGATCATCACAGGTTGTGAGCACTAGAAAAGAAACAACTACCACCAAACCTACTAACTTATAATACACCCTAAACATAAAAAACTCACAAAGTTAAATTAATTTTCCACCGATCTAAAGTTTTACCTAAAAATTTATTAAACTCAGCATAACTAGTATAATAATTTATTTGGTAATCAATCAGAGATATCTGGCTCTGTAAATATGCCTGCATCTGTGAAACCACTTCATAAGATGATGTTTTTCCATGCAAATTACTTAAGAGCGCATTTTCATAATTCTGTTTTGCATATTTTATATTTAGCTTTGCCAACTTTATCTGCTGTAGTTGTGTGGTTAAATTATTTACATAATTAGATGCCGCGACTACTAAATCACTTTCAGCTTGCTTAAGATTAATATCTGCCTGCTTTAATGAACTAGTTGCTGCCACAATACTATACTCCAAAGACATATCATCAATCGGCACAGTTAGTGTCAAACCTAAAGACTTATCACCATTTGTAGATACACCACCGACCAAATCTAACTGCGCCCGATTATCATCCTGAGCTTTAAGCAAAGATCTTTTTATTGAACGCATATTAATTAGTTGCTGCTGATATGTATAATTTCCTTCCTTAGCAAGAACAATTGCCTCCTGTAGAGTCGGAATAAGCAGAGTTTCAATGTCAATACTATTTTCTACACGAAGTTTTGTATTTGGATCCATCCCTAACAACAACATTAAATCGCGATAATCTGATTTAAAACTATAAGCGTTACTTTCCAATTGTAATTTATCACTGACTATCTTAGATTGTTGCTGGGCTAGATTGGCAGAAGGCATATCACCAGCAGCAATCTTTATCTTATACTCTGCCAATGTATCTTCAGACCTATGCAATGACATTTTCAAAGCCTCACGCTGCTTCTGATCAGAAATGACTTTAAAATACTGGGACTGTACATTATTTATAACCGTTGCTACAGAATCTCTATATGCTAATTTATTTATTTGCTCTTGATCAATTGCATTGTCTAGTGAAATTCTATTTATCTCAAAACCACTGCCTCGCATAAGTGGCGCTGTGATTTTGATGTCTGCTTGTTGAGAAAAATCGCCATCACTAGAAACTCCATGATAATTTACGCCAAAACCAACTCCAGACTGGGTTTTTAAATCAATAGAAGGAGAGCCAGCATATGTCAAATCATTCTTATCAGAATGATTAATAGTGCTTACAAATCTATACTGTGGTGCAAAATTATTATATGACAATTTTAATGAAAACTTGTCAACCACACGCTGAATACTGCTTGTTTGTACAGCTGGGTTTTGAACCATCGCAATATCAATTGCCTCTGGAAGTGATAATGCTTTAACTTCAGACCCATGTATTAAACTTGAATATACAAGCGACAAACAAAATATAATATTAAAATTTAACCTGTTTTTTTTTATTTCCCTAGCACTCATAATAATTACCAAAACAAAAATATACTTCATGAACGACCTGAAAACATAAAGCAGCTAGCCAGGCAATTCTTTTAAATAAAAGAACGATCACAATTGTTTATGCTTGTAAAACAATCTCTTAACAATAATAGTTAGAAAAGCAAGAAAGCCAGGCAAACACATATACTATTGTTTAATAATAACAAATATAAGGGGGTATTGCAATAAAAAAGCGAAGTACAGGGTTTTGTACTTCGCTTTTTATAAATAAGATATGATTAGATTCCGAATGAATGATTACCCTCATCATCAGAGTTAGAAGATTCTGTGTTTCCATCGTCTGAAGAAAAATCTGTAAGGTCAAAAGGCAATGTTTCATCAGAAGATGAATCAGTATCATCAAGAGAAAACAATGATGAGATAACTGGAGAAACATAACCATAATCTTCATTAGAAACAAGACCAGTATTTTCATTATCAAATATGTTTGCGAATACTGAAGGAGAAGCTGGCGATGTAATCGGAAGTCCGAAGCTTAATAAAGGAGTTAATATGGTAATGCTATTCTCAGGGGTAAGGTGCAATACACCATTATAAAGTGGGCTTCTATTTATTGGGCTTCTCATTTTAGAGCCTCCGCCAGCCGCACTAATCATGTCTTTTCCTAGGTAACGGCCTTGTGTTGGAGAGTAGGAAATAGGAGCTCTTTGACGAGGTAAATGTCTTGGAGGTATCGGAGCAACGCCATGCATAAGGTTGGTGGCTGGTGTTGATGCCAATAATGGAATTCCAGCTTGATTAAACATTCCATTTTCCTGCAATAGATCAGCAAGGCTTGGAATCTCCATATCAGTACGGTCAATATTTCGCCTGGCATTACGCGCTAACTCATATTCTACTTCTGCAGGGGTGCATGCATCACGATTGCCTCTTGGTGACTGAACAGGAGTTGACTGATTACTACTTGCATTTGAGCGTGATCGAGTTGATCGATTACTATTTTGACTTGATTCAGAAATTTTTCGTTTTCTTGATGGCATATCTATATCTCTTTGTTTATTAAACACATAAAGCATGACATTTGGTGTAAATGAACATACTTAAACACGGAGATTATGCTTCTATTAAAGCAAGAAACCTTAAGGCAAGATTAAGAATTAATAACTTTGTAATGTTTTTACGTAAAGTATTGTTGTATATAAAAATATATTATAGCAGATGTCGCAAATCCGCATAAATAACTGAATAATATTGTTTTTTTCCCATCACGCCTTATAGGGGTAACTACCATTTCTTTTCTTCGCATAGACTGCTCCAAAAAGTCAAATAACATATTAGGCGCCTCTGGAAACTTCTCAAGCCAAAAAGGAATTTGCTCTCGAGTTTTTATGAAAGCACCTTTTACACCAACTCTCTCCTTAACCCAATTTTCTAAATAAGGCTTTGCGCAATCCCAAAGATTTAACTGAGGATATAATCTTCGGCCTAAAGACTCTACAGCAAATAGAGTTTTCTGCAGCAGAATTAATTGTGGCTGAACTGTCATTTCATATTTCTTGGCTGTATTAAATAAGTTTAGTAATAACTTTCCAAAACAAATCTCTTGCAAGGGGCGTGCAAAAACTGGTTCACAGACAGCACGTATATCCATCTCAAATTGATCAACTCTAATATTTGCAGGAACCCAACCTGAATCAACATGTAATTTTGCAACCCTACCATAGTCTCTGTTAAAAAAAGCCAGGAAGTTCTCAGCTATATAACGTTGATCTAATTCACTTAAAGCACCTACTATACCAAAATCAACCGCAATATATTTAGGGTTCTCAGGATCATGACAATCTACAAATATATTTCCAGGGTGCATATCTGCATGAAAGAATTTATCTTTAAATACCTGCCCAAAGAAAAGTTCTATTCCAATTTTTGCAAGTTTTTCCAGGTTGACTTTAGCCTTTTTTAAAGCTGGAATATCACCAATACTAACGCCAGTTATACGTTCTAACACTAAAACATTCTCACTACAGTAATCCCAATAAACAGTGGGGACGTATAAGAAATCACTATTATTATAGTTTCTTTTTATTTGAGAAGCATTGCCTGCTTCTCTCACTAGATTTAACTCGTTTAATATATTATGTTCGAATTCATCTATCACATCAGGCACTTTCAATCTACTTACACTCGATGATAACATTGTTAAAATTCTCTCAAGTGCTCGCATCATAGCAATATCATGTTTAATAGTTCTTGTTATTTTTGGGCGTAGGATCTTAACCACCACAGATTCGCCAGAATGCAAAACAGCAGTATGAACCTGGGCCACAGACGCTGAAGCAAGAGGACTCCTATCAAAGCTTTTAAATGCATCACTTATACCAATGCCTAAATCAGTCTCTATAATTTTAATGGCAATATCAGCAGGAAAAGGCTTAACTTTATCTTGTAATTTAGCAAGTTCACTAATATACATCTCAGGCAACATATCATGTCTGGTAGATAAAATTTGGCCGAACTTGACAAATGTAGGCCCGAGTGACTCAAGTGCTAACTTAAGCCGAACAGAATCAGACTTATTATTTTTTTTAAACCAAAACCTAGGCAATAAAAAACTTAAACAGCAAAACTTTGGCAGAGCTATTTGATCTAGCCCAAAACGCATAATTATAAATAGTATTTGTAAAATACGAAAAGTTCCTTTAAACATAAAGCACCTTATTTTTCTAACTGGGTTATTCGAGTCTCTAAACGAGCAACATCATCTCTTAGCTGATCTACTTCATCACTAAAAAATTCAATCTCTTCCTGCTCAGGAACTAACTCTATTTCATCCTGAATAAAGTCTTTTATATTATTTCCTGTAGATAGAGTTACATTATTAAATATCTCTCTTGCAGCTTTTAAGCCTACGCCAATAAAGCTAGCAGGAACATCTCCTATTTTAGTTGCTAAATATTGCTCCCAATCTATAGATGTTTTTTTAAGAACTTTAATCATCTTCATAACTACTGCTACATCACCACTAATTTTTAAGCCACTACTTGTAATATTCTCTTCACTGTTTATCTCACGTAAAACATTTATAAAATCAAATGTTGTGGCGCTTATTGTAGTAATGCTATTAGCTAATGGTTCTTCATCATAAAGCTTAACTTTATTTTCACAAAACTTGATATTTAATTTAAAATCTATGCCGATGAAATCAATAATAAGTAAGGCGCCTTCAAATTGAAGAATATCAGAACGCAAAACTTCATCTTCTAGTAAAATGGAATTTATTGCAGCTTCAATAGTTTTATTAAAGAGTTTTTGCATTAATACTTAACTCCCTTATGAATAGCAACTACACCAGAGCTTAAGTTAGTAATACTACAGCTATCAAATCCAGCCTCATAAAACCACTCTTGCAATTGCTCTTGATTAGGATGACGCCTTATAGACTCAACTAGATATCTATAGCTCTCACTATCACCTGCAAAAAACTTACCCAAACCTGGAATCACATTAAAAGAATATTTGTCATACGCATATGAAATGAGGCTGCTTTTAGGCTTAGAGAATTCCATAACTAGAACTGTGCCACCTGGTTTTACTATGCGATGCATTTCAGATAACGCCCTCTTCTTATCTGTTATATTACGTAGTCCAAACACCATTGTTACCAAATCAAAACTACTGTCTGCAAAAGGTAGGCTTTCGGAATTTGCAACTACAGGCTCTACCAAATGACTCAAACCAGCATCAAATATTTTATCGTAACCAATATCTAACATCTCTTTATTAATGTCAGACATGATAACGTTGCCACCTGTATCACCAAGTTCCTTTGTTAAAAGCATAGCCACATCACCTGTCCCTGATGCTAAATCACAAATTTTGTGCTTTGGCTTAATGCCAGCTAACTTAATCAAATATCTTTTCCATAAGCGATGCATGCCAAAAGACATAGCATCATTCATAAGGTCATACTTAGGTGCAACATTAGTGAAAATTTCTCCCACCTTACCTTGCTTTTCCTCAACAGGTATGTCTTTGAATCCAAAATCTATTTTTTCATGTTTTTGTTCTGTCATATTAATATTAATCGCATTAGTTAAGACAATAGGTACTTATTGATTCTACATGAAAATCAATATATTTAAAGCCCTATGGTAAGATAACTACACAAATTAAATATCTGGGATGGGAATAGTCCAAATAAAAGCAATACTGCTCCATTTGTGCACAATAGTGCTTTACACGGCATGCTACATATAATTGTAGCTGTGATGCTAGAATCATCATTGAAATAAATAGTTTTTATTACCCTTATATAATAATATGCTCCTAGCAAAGTAAATAACACTGCTAAAACTGCTACACTTATCATATGCTGGTGTATTAATATATCAAACACCCACATCTTCGCCATAAAGCCAACAATAGGCGGAACTCCAGCCATTGAGAATAAAGTCACTAGCAGTAATAATGAAAACAAAGGAGAAGCCTTATTCAAACCACTTAAATCATCTATATTACTTGGGTAACATTTTTTATTGTGCATGCTTAGCATAACCCCAAAAATAGCAAGATTGGCAATAATATAAACTATTATATAAAACAATGAAGCACTATAACCATAACTATCTGCAGTAGCTACTCCTAAAAGCATATATCCCATATGAGCTATTGATGAATATGCTAATAATCTTTTAAGATTAGTTTGTCTCAACGCCACCAAGTTACCAATAATTATTGATGAGATAGCTAGTAATAAAAATATTTTCGACCACAATATATACTCTGTAGCTAGTGCAAAAACAAAAATCCTCAACATTGCTGTTAATGTGGCTATTTTAGGCAATGTTGCTATCAACATAGTAACTGGCAAGGCAGATCCTTCATAGACATCTGGTGCCCACATATGTAAAGGTACCAATCCAAGTTTAAAGGCAAAACCTGCTGTGATAAAGACAATAGCTAGTGGTAATAAAAAACTATGGTTTTGCGCATGAGTTAATAAAAATACTTTTATTTCTGCAAGTGATAGTGATGCAGTAACACCATATAATAGCGAAAACCCATACAGCAACAAACATGAAGCAAGTGCGCCAGTAATAAAATACTTTAAACCAGCCTCAACACAAATAGAGTCATCTCGCCACAGAGCTACCATTGCATATATTGGAAGAGACATAACTTCGATACCCAAATAAACCATAAGTAAATTTGCAGCAGAAGATAAAATCATCATACCTAACAGCGATAAGAGAGCCAAAAGGTAATAATCACCGTTATTGTTTTTTAACTCTTTTACATAGCTCTTGCCATAGCAAAATATTATGCCCATACCGAAGATCAATAAACCCTTTACAAAAAATGAAAAGGCATCTATTTCTAGCAAATCAGAATACACCGAACCATAAGAAATAATATTTGCAGTGAAAAACAATGACATAAATGATATTGCTAATGTAATCTGCGAAGATAAATATACTTTTTCATAGCTGCACTTATCTACTAATAACCTAACTAGGATGGTTACAAATATTCCAAATAATAAAATCATCTCTGGCAGAATTGGGGCAAAATACTCTAAACCGAATAACATATTTATATCTCTCAAACTAATAACTTACTTTTTAATGATAGCATTAATAAATTATTAATACTTGCGTGCATAGGTTCTACCAAAAAATCTGGGTAAAGGCCTATTGCAAAAATAGCAAATACTAACATCCATAAAACAATTTTTTCTAAACAAGACACATCTTCAATTGGCATATCTAAACTTGGGTTCAAGGGTCCATAAAATACTCTTTTATACATCCAAAGAGTATACGATGCAGCAACAATTAATGTTAATGCAGCAGCAAATGAAATCCAAAAACTAGCTTTGTAAACACCAAGAATAACCATAAACTCTCCAACAAAACCAGATGTACCAGGTAGCCCTATATTAGCTAAAGCAAATACCAAGAAAAACGCTGCAAAGTAAGGCATCTTGTGTGCAAGGCCACCAAAATCAGATATGGTGCGCGTATGCAATTTATCATAAACAATTCCAAAGGCTAAAAACATAGCACCAGAACCAAAAGCATGTGCTATCATTTGTACCATTGCTCCCTCTAAAGCCAAAATAGGATCTTGATAATTGTGGGTAACAGCAAATATTTTATAAATGACAAAAAGGCCCAAAGTAACAAATCCCATATGTGCTACCGATGAATATGCAATCAAACGTTTCATATCAGTCTGCGCCAGAGCTACCGCACCTATATAAACTATTGCTAAAAGAGATAGTGCTATCATGTATGGAGCCATATACATATTTGCATCTGGAACAATAGGCAAGCAAAATCTAAAAAACCCATAAGCTCCAACTTTGAGCATTAGCGCTGCCAAAATAACAGAGCCACCTGCAGGAGCCTGAGTATGAGCGTCAGGTAACCATGTGTGCACAGGCCACATAGGCACTTTAACCCCAAAAGATAGAAAAAATGCAAAGAAGATAAATAGTTGCTCAGTCAAACTAAGGTTTAAACTATAAAAACTAGCAATACTAAAATCATTTGCAAGACTACCCATATACAAAATGGATATAAGTAATAGGGTCGACCCTAAAAAAGTGTACAAAAAGAATTTAATGGCGGCATACGACCTATTCTCACTACCCCAAATTCCAATACATAAATACATTGGGATTAACATAGCCTCCCAAAACACAAAATATAAAACAGCATCCGTTGCACAGAACACGCCATTTATAGCGGCTTGAATTAGAAAGAAAACAGCATAATATTGCTTAACTTTGTTTTTTATAAGCTGCCACGCAGCTAGTACAACCAATAGATGAGTATATGAAGCCAAAACCACTAGAGGCATAGAAATACCATCAACGCCCAATGAGTATCTAACTTTTAAAATATCAATCCAATTAAAGCTTTCAGAAAATTGCATAGTTGCTAATGAAGGATCAAATCTTGCATAAACACAAACACTTGCAGCTAGCAATAAAATACTAATAGAAAGTGAGAACCAACGAACCAGATTTGCTCTAGCATCACTACCGCACAATAAGACTGCAGCAGCAGCAAAAACTGGCAACCAAATTAAAAAACTCAATAAAGGGAATGTCATCTGCTAAATGCTCCAATATTTAAATATACAATACTACAAGAATAAAAATAGCCAAACCTAGTACCATGCCAAAAGTATAATGATATAAATACCCAGTTTGGAACTTACGCAAAAATCCTGATGCACTTAAGACCTCGTTTGCACTGCCATGGACTAAAATTTTATCTATCAGCAACATGTCGCCTACCTTATAACAACTAGTACTTATACGCTTTAGACCTTTGACAAAAAACCATTCATTAAATGTGTCAAAACCAAATTTAGCTATCAATACACGGTAAAACAAACTAAATTTAGCTGCGATAATATTAGGAAAATCTTTGTTAACTATGTATGAATAATAAGCTGTAATAAAACCTAATAAGGTCAGCCAGAAAGGCAGATGTTCAAATGCTTCAAAAAAGACTCCGTCGCCGACAGTGTATGGTATAGCCAAATCATTAGCTACATTAGCTGCATCTGGGCTCAAATATATTACGGAAGACAGTAAACCATCCAAAGGCATAAATATTGATGGGGCTAAGATGTACCCTGAACATATTGAGCCTATTGCTAGCAAAAACAAAGGTAGACAAATTGTCCATGTTGACTCAGTTATTTTACCACCTGTATATCTAGTTTCCCCAAAAAAGGTCATAAATAAAGCCCTAAAACTGTACAATGAGGTTACAAAAGCACCAATATTCAAACAAAAGATAGCCCAAGTTGCGCATGGTAATTCACTCAGACTAACAGCCTCTATTATTGCGTCTTTGGAGAAAAATCCAGCGAAAGGCGGAACAGCGGTTAATGCCAAAGTTCCAATTAAAAATGTCCAAAAAGTAACTGGCATATAATGGCGTAAGCCACCCATACGACGCATATCCTGTTCATGGTGCAATGCGACAATTACAGACCCAGCTCCTAAAAACAATAAAGCTTTAAAAAAGGCATGTGTTACTAAGTGAAACATTCCTACAGCATAAGCAGAGGCACCTGTGGCAGCTATCATATACCCTAATTGTGATAGAGTTGAATATGCGACTACTTTTTTAATATCATTTTGCACAAGGCCGACTAATCCTAGTAATAATGCTCCAGATGAACCAATAAACAGAATTATATTCAATACATCTGGGGCGTATTCAAACAAAGGTGACATTCTAGTAATCATATAAATTCCAGCTGTGACCATGGTGGCCGCGTGAATTAGAGCAGAAATTGGAGTTGGACCTTCCATAGACTCAGGCAGCCAAATATGCAATGGTATTTGTGCTGATTTACCCATAGCTCCGATAAATAAACAAAAGCATACTAGATCAATCAATGGAATAGATACATGTGGCAATATATTAACACTATGAGAAACTAATGACTGTGTATGCAGAAAAATTTTATTGTAATCTAGTGATCCTGTTGAAGCTAATAATGCAGCTATACCTAAAATAAAGCCAAAATCTCCAACTCTATTTACTAGAAATGCCTTTAAGCTACCAGAAGCAGCACTATCTCTATGAAACCAAAAACCAATAAGTAAATATGAGACAACCCCAACACCTTCCCAGCCAAAAAACAATTGCATGCAGTTGTTAGCCATAACCAATGCTAGCATTGCAAAAGTAAATAAAGACACGTATGAAAAGAAACGCTGATAACCTTTATCACCTTTCATATAGCCAATACTGTAAATATGGACTAACAATGATATAAATGTCACTATAAAAGCCATCATAATACTAAGTCTATCAACAAGAAAACCAACCTGAAAATTTGTACTTCCAGTTGATAGCCAATTATATAAAGTAAAATTAACACTAGGAACATTACCGAAATAACTTAAATTAACAAGAGCACATGCTGCTATGAATGCACAAAAAACATATGATATTGTTATGTAATGCGCACCTCTTGGTCCAATTTTTTTGGCAAATAACCCAGAAATAATAGCACCAACTAGTGGTGAAAATACTAATACCTCTGTTATTATGTGTATAGGTTTCATTTATCCCTACCCCTTAAGCTCAGCCATGGCATCTAAATCAACAGTTGCACGACTTCTATACATCAAAACAAAAATAGCAAGACCTATTGCAGATTCTGCAGCGGCTACTGCCAACACAAAAAATACAAATATCTGCCCTGAAAGGTCGTGATAATAATTGGAAAAAGCCACGAAATTAGTATTTACAGCAAGTAACATTAGCTCAATACACATAAGCAAAGCTATTACGTTTTTTCTATTAATAATAAGCCCAAATAAACTTATAACAAATAAAACAGCCCCCAAAACCAAATACTCTATTAGTAAACTCACTTGTCTTCTGCCTCCATTTTTACCATTCTGATTCTTGATTTGGGATCAGCAGCAACCTGGTTAGATATGCGCTGTTTTATCCTGCCGGCCTGTACTTCCCTTTTAGATAAAGCAATGGAAGCTATAATAGCAATCAATAACAAAATGGCTACAAGCTCAAATGCAATAACATAATCGGTATATAATACGCTAGATATATTCTCAGCACTGCCTAACATTGTAGGCCCATCATATGAGCTAAAACTTTGTAAACTGCTAAAATTGTCTGGGGAAAAAGCACGGTAGAATGCATATACAAAAACACTTGCTATAGCAATTAAAAATGGGAAAAAAGCCCACACTCTGTTTCTAGATGGTATTTTATCGGCATTAATCATTAAAACAACAAACAAAAATAGAGTCATAACCGCCCCTATGTAAACAAATATTAATGCCAATGACAAAAACTCAGCTTGCTGCAACATCCATAATACTGACGATGCAAAAAAAGCTAAAACCAAACTCAAAACTGATTTGACCGGATTTTTAGAAACAACCACAAGAGTAGCCGCGACTAATAATATCACTGCAAACTGATAAAAGACCAAAGTCACAATATCTATCATAATTTTCTACCTATAATCATCATCTTCAGCACGATTACTAGCTATTTTATCTTCGCAATAATCACCAATAGCCAATAAAGTTTCTTTGTCCATAATCTGAGTTTTTCTATCTAAGGTATAGTTAGACTCATCCGTCAAAACAATAGAGTCAACTGGGCATGCTTGCTCGCATAATCCACAATGTATACACTTAAATGCATCGATGTCAAACCTGGTTGTTCTTCTAGTCTCATCACTACGAACCTCTGACTCTATTTTAATTGCAAGAGCCGGGCAAACTGCCTCACATAGCTTACAAGCGATACACCTCTCCTCACCGTTAGGGTAACGTCTCAATGCCAGTAAACCTCTAAAACGCGCTGACTTTGGAGTGAATTCTTCAGGAAACTGAACAGTTTTTTTACGCTTAAAAAACTCTATACCTGTTATTTTAAGGCCACATAAAATGTCCCACAGAACAAATCTCTTTATTAAATCTTTAAAACCCAATCTTGGCGCTAGTAAAAACCATAGGATCATCGCTACAAAAAACAGTAATGACAATATTACAAATGAAATAATAAAATCTTGGCTTAACTGCATTTAAATAACCCCACCTAAAATTAAAACACCCTCAACAAAAATCCAAAATATAGTCACGGGAATTAAAACCTTCCAACCTAGCTGCATTAGCTGGTCATAACGATACCTAGGGAATGTAGCGCGCAACCACAACAACAAAAAACTAAAAAAACCTGTTTTAAGCAATAACCAAATAACTCCAGGAATAAATTCTAACAAACCTTCTAATACAGGGACTCCTTCAAATGGAGACAACCAACCACCTAGAAACAATAAAGCAGCTAAGATAGAAACTAAAATCATGTTCGCATATTCTGCTAGAAAAAACAATGCGAACCCCATTCCAGAATACTCAACATGAAAACCAGCAACTATTTCAGATTCACCTTCAGCAACGTCAAATGGAGCTCTATTAGTCTCTGCTACAGCTGAAATCCAATAAACTACGAACATAGGCAATAAAGGCAAAAAATACCAATGAAAAATATTGCCAGATTGGGCATTTACTATTGTAGATATATTCATGCTGCCAGCTGCCATTAAAACACCAACTAAAGCAAAACCCATGGCGATTTCATATGAGATAACCTGGGCAGCGCTTCGCATTGCACCTAAAAAAGCATATCTCGAGTTAGAGGCCCAACCTGCCATTAAAATTCCATAAGCACCCAAGGATGTCATCGCAAATAAATATAAAACACCTGCATTGGCATCAGCAACAACCCATCCATCAGCAAATGGAACAACAGCCCATGCTGAAATTGCAGGAGCAAGTGACAAAATTGGAGCGATAACAAAAATAAATTTATTACTTTTAGCCGGCAATAACAGCTCTTTAAAAAGAAGTTTAAGTGCATCAGCTATTGGCTGGCCTATACCTCTAGCTCCAGTCCTATTTGGACCCACACGAGCCTGCATATAACCTATAACCTTACGTTCTAATAAAGTATAGTAAGCAACCGCACCTAAAAGTGGCAGTATTACTAGTAATGACTTTAATACTGTTACAATAAAAAAATAAATTTCACCCATTAAGATTCAACCCCTACAACAGTTATTTTTCCATATGCGTTGCCTAAGTTATTATTACCATCTAGACCAGTTGACAAATAAATGTTTCCGTATGCAACTTTATCATCATGCAAACATATATACTTAGCTTGAACATCACCTTGCTGCAGTGCAACCTTAGCGCCATCGATAATATTTAGTTCTACCGCGTATTTCGGATTGATTCTGGCACAAGCGATATTTTCATCTAAAGTTTTTTGTAATGGCTCAGAACGCCTAACGGTTGCATCAGCTCTTACTGATGGCCAATGACCTATTCTGCTTATCTCAGATTTATCACTATAACTGGGCTCTATAAGATCCCAAAAACCATCATGGGATACATTGGCTAAACTAGACTCTAATATTGATGTTATCTCAGAACAATGGCTATAATTCAACTCTTCTATACCAAGTAAATTTGCAATAACCTTATAAACTTTCCATGCTGGCTTAGCCTCACCTGGTGGCATTACAGCTGCATTGAAACGTTGCAACTTGCCCTCGCAATTTATGAAACTGCCAGAAAACTCAGAAAAAGCGGCTGTCGGTAGAATAACATCAGCATAATCTAACATAGAATCAGAAACGAAAGACGTACTTGATATTACCAAATCGGCATCTTTCAAAGCATCTATAGCTAAATTGGGGTCAACAAAATCATATTCAGCTTCTTGGCCATGCATAAAATAAACTGGTAGTTTTTCTTGTAGCATTTCCAGTGCATTCAAACCTTTTTTTGATGCAGGCATCATAAACTCAGATCTATGAGAAACAGCTCCTGTTAGCCAAGCTCCTGCTGCATTTGCACCTTTTGTTAAGTGATGTAGGTTACCACCGAGTGTAACTTTTAACTGATATAGCCATGACCTTATTTTAGCTGCATCTATATGTGATTCAAGCTGCTCACCTGCTATAATTTCTACAGAGCCATTGGCAGCTTTAAGTTTAGCTACTAAGTCAAGTATTTCAGGGTCTTGAGCATATTGAGACGAAATATCGCCAACACTTAAATTTGTTGCCAGCATATGATTTACTGACACTAAAAACTCTAACATTTCACTGCTAGATATTATTTTTTTCCCAGAGAGACTACATGCGAAATCATAATCATATGAATTAATAACAAACAAAGAGCTGCCATTTTGAACTGCCTGCCTAATCTTGTGAAATAATAATGGTTGCTCTTCTCTTGCATTAGAACCAATCAAAATAATTAGCTTAGAATTTGCAAAAGTGGCTATCGGCTTTACCATAGCGGGAAATGTTGTGAAGCTACCTTCATCTGTAAAATCATTTACAGTAACTCTGTGATCAATATTATTACTGCCTATAGCACGAATCAGTTTTTGAAATAAAAATAGTTCTTCGCATGAAGAGTTTGCTGAAATCAAAGCGCCTATTTGGTCAGTTTTTTTCGCATCCATAATAGCTTTTAGACTATCTGCAACGTAATTTAATGCGGTTTGCCAACTAACATTTTTCCATTTGCCATTCTGCTTTAACATTGGTGAATGAGCTCTATCTGTTGAGTTTAAACCTGCATAGCTAAAACGATCTCTATCAGAAATCCATATCTCGTTAATATCTTCATTCTCCCTTGGCAAGACTCTCATGATCTTGGAGCCATTATCCGAGCTATCAGCAAAAGAATGAAAATACATGTTAGAGCCAACACAGTCATGTGGTGAGACAGAAAGGTGTTGCTGAAACTCCCAACTCCGACCAGTATACTTAAATGGCTTTGATGTTAATGCACCAACTGGGCACAAATCAATAACATTACCAGAAAGCTCTCCCTGTAGCCCCCTCTCTAGATATGTGCCGATGTTCATGTCACCACCACGACCAAAAGCGCCTAACTGTTTTTGACCACCAATATCTTCGCAAAATCTGATGCAGCGCGTACAATGGATACATCTTGTCATCTCAGTTCCGACTAAGCTACCTAGATCTTCATCAGAAACTACTCTTTTTTCACTATCAAAGCGTGATCTATCAGCGCCGTGTGATACCGCAACATCTTGCAACTCACACTCACCGCCTTGATCACATATAGGGCAATCTAAAGGATGATTAACCAATAAAAATTCCATAACTGCCTGTTGTGACTTAACTGTGGCTTTTGATTTTGTAAACGCCTTCATTCCTGGAGTAACAGGAGTCGCACAAGCTGGCAATGTCTTGGGAGAGTTTTCTACTTCAACAAGACACATTCTACAATTAGCAGCTATTTTTAATTTTTTATGATAGCAAAATCTTGGGATATAAATACCCTCTCTATCAGCTACCTGAATTAACATCTCACCAGGTTTGGCTGATAACTTTATACCATCAATTTCTATATCAATATTCTCTTTTTTCATACAACCAACCTAGTCATTGCCTGTTACTGATTTAGATCCAGTAATCATACTGTTACCATGCGCCACAAAATAATCGAACTCATGTCTAAAGTGCTCTAAAAAACTTAAAATTGGCCATGCAAACGCTTCACCAAAAGCACAAATAGTACGCCCTTCAACATTTTTTGCAATTTCAGATAGTTTTTCAACATCTCCAGGGACTCCATTACCCTGCAATATTTTATTCGTTATTTTTGCAACCCAACCGGTTCCTTCGCGGCAAGGCACACACTGGCCACAAGACTCATCTTCATAAAAATGCAGGACATTAGCAAGGGCTTCGACCATACAAGTTGAATCATCCATAACGATAACTCCACCAGATCCAAGCCCAGAACCTATACCAGAAAAAGTTTCATAATCCATATTTAGATCAAGCATTTTCTCCCCAGGCACAATTTTCATAGAACTACCACCAGGAATAACCGCTTTACAAGACCGTCCCTCTTTAATACCACCACACAGGTCTAATAATTCCCGAAATGGGGTGCCAAGTGGCAATTCAAAAACTCCAGGCTTTTCAACATGACCACTAACACAAAATATCTTTGTACCACCGCTCTTTTCAGTACCTAAACCTGCAAACCACTCCGGGCCTTTTTCCAAAATAACAGGTATAGAGGCTAATGTTTCGGTATTATTAACAGTAGTTGGCATACCATACAAACCATAATTAGCTGGAAATGGTGGTTTATATCTTGGCATAGCACGCTTTCCCTCAAGAGACTCTATCATCGCAGTTTCTTCACCCACAATATAGGA
>JABJPE010000080.1 GCA_018664045.1 Legionellales bacterium
CCAACCAAAGATGGATTGCGACGTCGCTGCGCTCCTCGCAATGACGAGGTATGGGAGCAGGACCACTAGCGATAAAGTAATAACCCGGTGTGAGCTAGACTATAGGTTATAAACATCATGACATCTAATGGATTGCCACGTCGCTGCGCTCCTCGCAATGGCAGCCCGGGAGAGACATCCCTCACAATTACCCGATTATCGATGACTAGCTACTAATAGCATCTAATTGCAATGAGGTCACTACGCAACAAACTAGCCTATTGTAAACTCAGATCTAGGTGCCCTACTCAATAAATTACTTACTGCAATTTTAGGAGTAACTTGACCTGAAAGTATATTACAAACTTGCTCTGTAATTGGTATTTCTATGCCATGCGCTCGCCCATAACCCAATAGCAGTTTAGCATTATGAAGACTCTCTACAACTTGGCCAATCTGTGAAGTAGCTTGCTCTAATGACACACCTTTACCTATAGCTAAACCAAGTCTACGATTACGAGACAAGTCACTGGTTGAAGTTAAGATTAAATCCCCCATACCAGCTAAACCCATAAGTGTATCTTGTTTGCAGCCAGCTTTTATAGCCACCCTACTCATCTCAACTAACCCCCTGGTTATAAGAGCACTTCTAGTATTAGCACCAAGACCTAAACCATCTGCCACTCCTGATGCAACTGCTAGTATATTTTTTATAGCACCACAAACCTGAACGCCTTTTATATCATCACTGCTATATACTCTAAAATTATCACTATGCAATAATAATTGTAACTTTACAGCCATAGACTTTTCTTTTGCAGCAACAACTACTGCTGCTGGCAACTCTGCAGCTATTTCAGTTGCAAAAGTTGGGCCTGACATCGCCGCATATGGAACTTTTTCACCTAAAATTGAAGTAACTGCAACATCTAGAAAACCAAAATCATCTTGCCCCCCCAGCATCCCTTTTGTGCCCCATATAAAAGGCACATCACGTTTATAAAATGGGCTTATTTTAGTTAATATTTCGGTAAAAGCATTACTTGGCACCATACAAAAAACTATCTCTGCCTTATCAAGAGCATACTCAAGATCAAGTACAATATTTAAATTATCAGGGAACTGAGCATCGGGCAAATATTCTTTGTTCCTGCGAGCTTTTTGCATATCAAGTAATTTTTCTGCAGATCTACCCCAAAGAGACACATTATAATCTAGTCTTGCCAAATGAAGAGCAATAGCAGTACCCCATGAACCAGCACCGAGAACTAAAACATTTTTGCATTTAAATATTTGGTCCATAATTACCCCTTTTTAAACAATACTATAACCTACAATGCTAACTTAATTATTAGCAATCATCAAGCCATAGTGAATTTAACTTTGTGACAACATTATCAGTATTATCATTGCGTAACTTAAGATGATCAAGAGCAATTATTTCTAAAGGCTGCTCCTGCCATGAACATGAATAAACAGCTTTAGTTCTCTCACCAGTCTCAGGATCTATTTGCCACTGCAAACATTGAGCACACACACCTTTCAACATACACTGCATCGGCCCTGCAACTGTAGCTGTAGTTTTTGGCTTATTTTCAAAATAACTCAATAAACTACTATAGCGTAATTTCTTTACATCATTTATTACATCAGACTTTGCCTTTATTAAAACAGCTGTAACTGTAGCCAAATTAAAATTACCAAAATCATATTCACCAACACAACATGATTTTAACTTTCCAAAAGAAACATTACTATAAGAACAATCAACCACACTACCATCAACACATAAAACTAATTTATTAGCAACCTTATGTAAGTCTTCATAGGCATACATGTCAGCTATATTATCTAAAGAAACGATAACATCCACGACAAATCCTTCATTTTTTATAGCATTTGCCATGAGTAAACCTGGACCAATTTGGCTTTCATCTAAAAACATAAGAGTATGCTGATGCCATGGCTTTACTGTGGTCTTCACCCCTGTGGGCCCCATAACAGAAACCTTAGTTCCTACTTGCCAGGACCTTGTAAGAAGTTTTGCAGTTTTTTTTGTTAAATAACAACTAAACGAAGTTTTATCTGCTGAAATTTTAGCAGGGTAAACACTAACTGGCTCAGTAAAAATATTGTCAAAGCCTAAATCATGATTTTGAATACGGAAGAAGTTACCCACATTATAGTTACGCAAAACAAATGGAGCATAAATTGTAACCATTACAGTAGATTCTAAATTAGACATAGCAACAACATGAGATTCTTTATAAAAATCTATTTTATTTTTTAACTCAGCATATAACATATCAGCGTTTACTTGCTGTGAATATAACTTGTAATTCTTCATACTTTGCATGATTTTATTATAACTTTTCTTTGCAGAAGCGATAGCCTTAACTACGCTACCATGAAATGCTGGATTAGTATCACCGATCACAGTAACACGGCGCCTATCCTTATCATAACTACTAAAAAAGCTTAGCGAATCATCTTTACAGTGCCTAGATTCATTTGACACTACTAACTTGGACCTGTGATCTTCCTGATATAATTTATATTGAAACCCTTCCCTATCTAAATCATTTACATGCTCAAAAGCATAGGCAACATTTGGCTTAGCACCAGTTGCTACTAAAATATTTTTAGCGGCAAACTCAATATTTTCAATGCTACCATCTGCAAGAACATGCTTGGCTTTAAGAGCAACTACATGCTCATTATCATCAACAACGATAACATCTGGATCACAACACTCGGCATAAAGAATACCTTCTTGCAGCGCTTTTTTTAGCTCGTAATGATTATTGCGGTATGCAGGAGAATCAATCATTTTTTTCCTATAAATAATAGTTACCCCACCCCATTTTTTAATAAGTGGCGCAAAATCAGGAGTACCACCAGCTGCTTCTGCACGCAACCTGCAAGACCTAACTTCTCTACCATGCTCTATAAAAGTATCAAGCTTAGCTTTAGCTACATCCATAAATTCTGCTGTCAGATCGTCTTCTCCCCTACTATTGACCACATCCTCATAACGACGCAATGTTCTTTCAACTTGCTTAATGTAGAGCGCTTGAAGCTCTGTTGCAGCGTCAACTCCAGTAAGACCACCACCAATTATTATTGCTGGCAACTGTACCTCTAGTGAAGCAATATTTTCATCACGAATAGCTCCAGTTAAATGCAATGCCATTAAAAAATCATTGGCTGCACGCATCCCTTTAGCAAGGCTGCCTGGAATATTAAGCTCTTTTGGCAAGCCTGCGCCAACTGCAACTACCAAATGATCAAACCCTAGCTCCCAAGCATCATTAACAGTTATACTACCGCCAAAACGAGTAGAGCCAAGTACATTAAAATATTGTTTGCGTACTAGACTTAAATAAGCAAGGCTCAAAAAGTTTTTATTCCAACGAGCAGTAATGCCATACTCAGCCACACCACCGAACCCAGCCACAATTCTCTCATCTAAAGCAGTAGACAAATCTACAAAGCTCTGCACAGGCTCTTTAAGCCAGCTATCTGCTACAGGCTCTATCTTCAGTCCATCTGCGCCAACCACGGCACACCCTCGATTCAATAGGTAATGTGCTAAAGTTATACCTGCAGGCCCCATACCCATAACCAAAACTTTATAGCCATTATATGGCTGAATAAGAAACTCTTTCTGTGCAAGCGGGTTCCATTTTGTGAATAAATCATAAATCTCTACACCCCAAGGAAGACTTAAGACATCTTTTAAAATTCTGCTTTCAATTTGAGGGACATCAACAGGATCTTGCTTCTGGTAAATACAAGCTTTTTGACAATCATTACAAATCCTGTGCCCAGTTAATGCACACATGGGATTATCAAGCATTATCATTGCTAAAGGCGCGATAACCAAACCTTCTTTTTTTAAAACATTCATTTCTGAAATCTTTTGCTCTAATGGGCATCCTAGCAATAAATTACCCAAATCATTTTCTTTAAAACCTTTCTCTGGCATGCTCTTTTTAAAAGGAAACCCTTTAGAACAAAAATCACCTTTTTTATCATGGCAATAAATACAATGGTTCACTTCTGTGATTATTGTATTTAAAGATGCGCCCCTATCTGTTAAACAAAAGCCATCTCGTTTCTCTATGCCAAGCTCCGTAGATGATGCGGTCAATCCATCAGTCTTAGTCTTAATTAACTCAGCTGCTATAAATTTTTGGGGCAAATTAAAGCTAATCCAATTTTCAACTAATTCTAAAGCTACTGGCGTAACAAAGCCATGGCAACACCAAGCAACCATATTTTCTATATCTTTAGCATACTTGACTCTGTCTAGTAAAAAACTAAGCGCCAATTCGGCCACAGCTAATTCAAAATCAACAATATCATTAGTATGGTCTATGTTTAATTTAGTCAATAGCCATCTATGCAATTCTTCAAAGCTGGCTAATGAATGCAGATCTTTAAACTTGCGTTTAGCATCCTTTATAATGAATATTTTTTTAAAATTTAAGATTGGATCTCTTGCAAGCCAATCCTTTGTTTGTTTTTGAACATCAGGTTCTATTACAAATAACTGCGAAATAAAAGTATCTAAGTGTATTGCAACATCTATTAAAAAGTCACTATCAGCAACATACTGATTAGCGCGGTAATCATTTATTTTTTGCCATAGGGCATAATTAGAATCTTGCAAAAAAGATAAAAATTTCTCATCTAAACTTGTAAGACCCGAGATGCTAGCCAGATCTGAATATAAAAACCCATTCAAAACCAACCCTTTACTTACTTTATCTCCTAACAACATTAGCCGCCCAAAACTCCATAAAACAATTTACACTAAAGTAGATTAATTTCAATTATTTACTAAATAGACCTTAATACACAATAAGAAAATCATTAATGATAGTATCATATTTATCATGGTGTTACCATGGATAATTACACATAGTTGCACCGCTGCAATGCAATTAATCGTAAAAAAATTATACTAGTTATATATACATACAAAGAAAAAAAAGATAAAATTTAACTTTAAACAAGGTAGAGCATACAGATGGGACTTTTTCATAAAATAAAAAAATACTATGTTAGCGACATTGATTTTTTTATTAAAAAAACCGCAGAAAAAAAGCTAACTAAGTCGCAGCAAATAAACTTAGATAAGGCTAATAAAATATCTAACGCTAGAGACAATATTGTCCACGAAGATAAGCAAGACTCAATGTGGGACTAACTAGCTGTAGCTGTCAACATTTTTTGTAGCTCACCGCTTTCAAATAAGTCAACAACGATGTCACAACCACCAACAAGCTCACCACCGACATATAGCTGTGGTATTGTTGGCCAGTTTGAAAAAACTTTCACACCCTCTCTAACTTCCTCATCATCCAACACATTAACCACAAAAAAATCTACAGATAAATCTTTTAGTATTTTAACAACTTTTCCTGAAAACCCACATTGCGGGAAATCAGCCGTGCCCTTCATAAATAATACAACTTCATGGTCGCCTACATAAGTCTCTATTCTAGATAAAACTGACATAATATACTTCTCCTATTTAATAACTACATGTGTTTTAATTGATAACGCGTGGATTTCTCTACCAACAGCAGCACCTATAGCATCATATACCATACGGTGTTGCGCTAACATTGGTATACCAGCAAATTCTTCCGCCCAAATATTAGCAAAGAAATGAACGCCATCTTCTGATTCTATTTCTACTTTAGATGTTGGCATGCTTTTTTGTATTTTAGTTATTATTTCTTTTTGATCTATCAATGTAATTTCCTCCAACTATACAACCCATTATAATACAATCATTTACTCAAGTAAATATACTTAAGTAATAGATTTAAAAAAAGGTTTACCTAGACACAAATATACAAATTATGTATGCTTCATTTTGAAAAGAGATTAATTATGAGAGCCATATGACTTTTGTTGTCACTGAAAAATGTATTCGTTGCAAATATACAGACTGCGTTGAGGTATGCCCGGTTGATTGTTTTCACGAAGGGCCAAATTTTCTTGTAATAAATCCAGAAGAATGTATAGACTGCAACCTGTGCGTAGATCACTGCCCAGTAGATGCTATTTATGCAGAGGATGACCTACCAGAATCACAACATGAGTTTATAGCTATAAATGAACGCCTATCCCAAAAGTGGCCAATAATTAACACTAAAAAAGATCAAGCTACTGATGCAGATAAATGGGCTAAAATAGATTACAAAAAGAAGTACCTAGAAGAATAAACTCTATTATACCACACCGCTCTTAACTAGATATTTATTTAGTATTTTAACTAAATGCTCAACCTGCATGGGTTTTACAAATAACCCCTGGCACTTAATATTTTTTAATTTAGCTTGTAAGTTACGACCAATATGGCCACTTAATATAATAATTGGAAGGTCGTAAGAGCCAATAATTGCCCTAATATCAGTAATTAAATCTACTCCGTTAGCATCAGGCAAATCCTGATCTAAAAAAATAAGATCATAAGAATTGTTTTTTAATTCTTCTATTGCTTGAGCAGCAGTACTAGCTATAGTTGTTTTATGCTTAAATTCTTTAATCATATTGTCTAGTGCAAAAGCAGCTAAATCATTATCTTCTATAATTAGTATATTTTTTTCAGGTATAGCACTGCACTTATCATAATCATCATCATTTAACTTGAGACTATTAGATACAGTAACTACCTCATTAACAGGCGGCTTATACTTTACAGGAAATACAACCTTAAAACTGGTACCAACCCCTAACTCACTTTCAACATGCAGTGTTCCTGAAATTGAATCAACATATTTATTAACCATATATAAGCCTAAACCAGTACCCTTATAGTCAATTCTATTTGAAAAATTGCGCGTAAAACGGTCAAATAACTTTTCTATATTTTCAGGAGCAATACCAATACCTGTATCAGAAACTATGATTTCTATATAACCAGGTGAATCAGAACTATTAATAGAAAAGTTAATTCTCCCTTTTTCAGTGAACTTAATGGCATTGCCAATTAAGTTAGTAATAATTTTTACAACTATTTCCTTTCTTACTTCAACATGAGCTGCTATTTTTTTATCAAGTTTTACATTAAACTCAAGGTTTTTATTTGTAATAGCAGGCCTATATATATTCTCAAACTCAGCTATTAGCTCTTTTAAATTTACCAGGGTATGTTTATTTTTATTTTCATTAACATCCACATCTTCAACTGTTGCCAATATCTCATTAAAGAAGTTTAAAAAACTCTTTGTAGCTTCATTTAGAATTTTTGTTTTTTCATTTATATCAGGCATACCTTTTGTGTTTTTTTCAAGATACTCAATCAAACCTATAATTCCAGCTAAAGGGGTGCGAATATCATGACTTAAGCTGTCAATAAAATCCTCTTTTGCCTTTGCATCTGACTTTGATTTTTCTAACGCTATTTTTAATTCTTTTTCTAGTTTTTTTTGTATTGTTATATCATGCGCAGAGCCTATAAGGCCAACAGTCTCACCTAGCTCATTAACATGTGGTGCTTTTTTTGATAACCAATATTGGCTCCCGCCTACTCTATTGCTAAATGATTCTACAAAAACTTGCTCTTCACCTGTAGACATAACTAGATTATCATTGGCGGCGAGGACATCTGCATGGAAATCGTCTTCAAATAAATCATAATTATTTTTGCCAACTATATCACTAGAAGAATTAAGCTTAACATCGTTTTTCAAAGGAATATGAGTTAAAGATTCTATAACACTATCATTGCAACCTAAGTATTTTCCATCTAGGTCCTTCCAATAAAAATTTCCAGGGACTTTATCTATAACAGATCTCAACTCTTTTATTTTATCTTCTAATCTTTTTATATATAAGTCTTTTTCTTGGGTATCTTTCGATTTGAAAATTTTATCTTTTAATGAAACCATTACGCCCCCAAGCCAATTATATATTGGCAAATCATCTATAAATTATAATACACTTTTTAAGTGTAATATAATAGTTAATCAATTAATAGCTAGCTATTTAAACACAGTTTTTATCTTGTTTTATTCATACCACAGACTTAGTAACAGCTATAAGCATCAAAATTTGTGTATAAGAATAAAGGCTATTGACCAGGACGAGAGAGCGACGAAACGCCTTTCTCCCCCTCTTCCTTATTTGCATCTTTTGCGACTGAAATAACATCAGCCTCATTACTTTCCTTCTTCTGTTCGGGGAAAACAGATGTAAGACCAACAGTAGTGAGACATTGAGCATTGCTTTGAACAGCTTTAGCCGGAGCTGGTACTTCATAAACTGGATCTGTGCCTTCTTCTGAATAACCTTTGGGAATACTGTAACCAGGAATAAGTTCAGCAAAAAATTTCTTAAGCGCATCTATCAGATCACGGCCATCATCTTCTGCACTAAAAACACCTTGCGGTATAAAATATTTCAAAGCAATATTTTGTGTATGTATATATTCATCAAGCATGGATATGGAACCACGTACTTCCGTTTTATCAGCAAAACATTGAGCTAGTTGATGTAATTCATTTATCAAATCTTGCTTTACACTTTCGTTTTCATCTAAAAGTTTTATATATTCTCTTCCTGCTTTTTTATATATATCGTTAATTGTTTCAGGAGTAAAGTAGTTGAAACGCTTATCTTTAGTAGCAGCAGCTGATTTTTTTTTCATCTTACTTAGCGCTTCTACAAAACATTTATTATCAATCAGGCTCATAACTAATGCTAGCTGCCCTAGCTTTTCTCTTACAGACCCGTCTTTACCTCTATTGCCAAAACTCAATGCTGACGCATCTTCTTCTTTACTTTCAGAAATTGGAGATGACTTGCTAGGGCTAGAACCAGGTAGCATAAATTCGTTAGCATCCCTTATCCAGTTATCAATTAGAGGCTGTAGTTTTTCAGTATATATTGCGGTTATGTTTTTAAGCTGCTCTTTCTCAAGGTCAAGTGTGCTTTTGTAATCATATTTATCAGAAAATGCTTCGCTGGCACCTTGTGTTTCTTTAAGCTTACTAACAATAATTTCGTTTATTTTGGAAGTACTTGCTTTGCAATTTTTAAAGTGATTATCTCTAAGTACTTTCAAGATTGGCACGAAAAGCTTCTTCTCCCATGTTTCGCCAGATTTTTCTGTTTCTTCTTTCAGAAGCATTACTGAATCACCATCTATTGATGTTGTGCCTGATAGATCTGAAACATCTAGCAACAAATTTACTCCTATACTATCTTCGTCTTTTTTCTCCGGAGGAAATACTGATTCACCATCTATTGATGTTGTGGCTGATATATTTGATTCATAATTTGATGTTCCTTTACTTCCAATTGATAGATCTGAAACACCTTGTTTGTCTAGAGCATTAGACGGCACTTCCAACAAATTTACTTCTATAGTAGCTTCGTCTTTTCCCTCCGTAAGAAATGCTGATCCACCACCTTTTGATGTTGTGGCTGATATTTCTGATTCATCACTTAATGTTCTTGAAAAACTATACGGCTCGACCTGATTCAAATTTAATTTTCTAAAACCTGTCGCTTCATCAAGAACAAATTCATTTTCTTCATCTAAATCAAATATTTTCCCTAAATACATTTCAAGATTTTCACTTGTACCTGTCGCTGCTATATCGTGTACTTTAGCTTGTAATTCTGTCCATAGATGCACAGCATCACACCTAACTAAAGTTAATTCTTCTACGTTAGGATCTAGCTCTTGCAGAAGTCCTTGAACGCCTACCTCTGTATTATAACCAGCAGCCGCAGCACAAGAGCTAGAAATGCTTATTGGCGCTATTACTTTTCTACCTTTATAATCATTGCTATATTCGGGTTCGAGGAAAGCCCTTTCACCACTTAGGTGCTCAGTAGGGGAATCAGCAACTATTGATTCACACATTAATTTGAAGGTTCCTACTGTGATATAATCAGTAAAATGACCAGGGATATCTTCAGTAGTTTTTTTCTTTTCTTTTTCAGGATTTTTAATAGCCTCTGTTGTTTCATGAGCAATTTTTATTTTTAACTTTCTTTTTTCTCTTATCTCAAAAGCATTATAACCCTTTGGTCTAACATTATTATGTTCAGCTACTATTGACTCCAATGAAGAACCAACGGCATTTTGATAATATAGCGTATCATATGATTCAGGTTTGTCTAAACATGCCACTACAATTGTTGCCATTTCAAGTTGATATTGTATCCCTAGTTCCAATAATATATTTTCAACTTTTGTTTTTTGTTCTTCGCTTAAATGCGCGTTTTTTTTGTAGGTCGTGACTTTTTTATCACTATATTTATTTTTAATAAAAGTTTTAGCAGCTTCTATTGTTTTATGGTAAAACGGGCTCCTCTTATTACCTTTTTCTCCAAAGGAATCATTATACTTATCAAATAGTTTGTTGTAACTTTTTTGGTAATCAAGACCAAGCGAATTTCCTGATCTTTTAAATTCTTCCCATGTTATATAATTAAATTTATCTGTATTCGGTGTAGTATCTATTGAAGTACAATCAGATTCATCTGTCAAGCCGCTACCTAAACGCGTACTCGAACCATTTTGTAAAACTGTTTGTACTGCTAGCTTAGAATCTGCGACGGTAGTTGCATCTGCCACAGAACCTACCCCATGGGCATCATTAGCTTCAACTATCACAGCACCATCCTTTTGGAAATCGGTGGGCTCTCCGTGCCCTACACTTAGTCCATCACCTTTCATACTATCACCTGCGTTGTTTTAAAAAACACCCCCCTGTTTAGCAGCTCTCACACAACACATATACATTTACTTACAACTACACCTCAACTTTCACTGCTCTCGTAATCTATTTATACCACACCAGCCAAGGGCTGTCAACATAATGGGCCAACTATAAAACCCATGATATACAAGCACTTAGAGTAGCGCTCTATTTTTAATATATGCCAAAGGGCTTGCGCAGAACGCTTGCTGCGATTATATATAATTAAGACGAATATATTAAAATATTTATACTGTGCGCCCGGAGAGATTCGAACTCCCGACCACCTGGTTCGAAGCCAGATACTCTATCCAACTGAGCTACG
>JABJPE010000081.1 GCA_018664045.1 Legionellales bacterium
ACCCTTGTCAACCAAAGAACCTTTTTGAATAACATGCTCGCCCAAAACATGACGCAATGCAGCATGCAATAAATGCGTAGCAGAATGATTCAACTTAATACTCTGCCTTGAATAATCAACTTCAACATCTACTTCATCTCCAACAACCAAAGAACCATCAGTTAATTTTCCATAATGTAGAAATACCTTACCCTGCTTCTGCGTATCTTTAATAGAAAAACTACATCCTGATGAAGTTATAACACCAGCATCACCAACCTGACCACCAGATTCGGCATAACATGGAGTCCTATTTAAAACAAGAATAGCGTTATCATCAGAATCTAACTTTGAAACTTCAACACCCGCAACAAATATTTTCTCTACAACAGCTTTAGCAATTAAAGTGTCATAACCTAAAAACTCAGTTTCACCTGTAACGGCAAGACCACCAGATGTCATATCAGAAAAACCCTGGTTTCGCTTAGATTGCGCTCTTTGCTTAGCCATAGCTAATTCATAAGCTTGCTCATCAACACTAGCTCCGTGCTCGCCAGCAATATCTTGTGTTAAATCTAAGGGAAAGCCATAAGTATCATACAAAGTAAATGCAACATCACCTGATACAACACCACCTTGCATATCTTGCAACTCTTTATCTAAAACCCGCATACCCTGCTTAATTGTTTCTGCAAACTGTTCTTCTTCACGCTTAATAGCACTTAATATAATATCTTTTTTATTAACCAACTCAGGATAAGCCTCCCCCATAATCTCCAATAGAGGCTGTGCTAAATTATAAAAAAATGGTATTTTCAAACCTGATTTATATCCAAAACGTACAGCTCTTCTAATAATTCTCCTTAACACATAACCACGACCTTCATTACTAGGGTATATGCCATCTGTTATCAAAAAAGCACTTGATCTTATGTGATCCACCATTACACGCTTGGCCTTATCATTAACCACCAATGATTTATCTATATCATCAACATATGCTAACAATACCTTAAACAAATCTATGTCATAATTATCTGATACGCCCTGCATAACTGCAGCAATACGCTCCAGCCCCATACCTGTATCAACCGATGGCCTAGGCAGTGACTCCAAACTTTGATCCTGCTGCCTGTCATACTGCATAAACACAATATTCCAAATCTCAACATAACGATCTCCATCAGCCTCAGCAGTTCCTGGAGGGCCACCAGCTACAGCATCACCATGGTCATAAAAAATTTCTGTACATGGGCCACATGGCCCAACATCCCCCATTGACCAAAAGTTATCCTCATCGCCACAATAAACCAACCTCTCACGTGGAAAGTTCATCTTATTCACCCAGATATCTGCACTCTCTTGATCATCTTTGTAAACAGTGACCCAAAGCCTATCTTTAGGCAGGCCTAACTCCTCTGTAAGAAAATTCCAAGCATAAGATATAGCATCTTCTTTAAAATAATCACCAAAACTAAAGTTCCCCAACATCTCAAAAAAAGTATGATGCCTTGTGGTAAACCCAACCTGATCAAGGTCATTATGTTTACCACCAACTCTTAAACATTTTTGCGATGTGACTGCGCGGCTATAGGCTCGCTTATCAATCCCTAGAAAAACATCTTTAAATTGAACCATGCCAGCATTAGTGAACAACAAGCTTGGGTCATTCGCAGGGACAAGCGCACTACTTGCAACATTTTCATGCTTAGCTGACTGCCCTTTAAAATAACTAATAAACTTTTCCCTGATCTGCTCAGATGTCATATACTTCATTCTTGCACCATACCTAGTTAATATATATTTTTCTCAACTTGCTCATAACTAAAACCACGCCCGATTAAAAATCTAATTTTTTTTGCATTATCGTCATAGTTACAGCCAAACTTTTTTTGCACCACCTCTGCTAAAACCTTATCCCAGCGGACATCATATTCATTTAAAAGACTAGTGATAACGTCTTTTTCAATACCTTTTTGCATCAGATACCCAACGATATAGCCAGGCCCATAACCTTTTGTAATTCTTGACCTAATTACCATCTCAATATAACGATGATCATTCTGTAGATCATGCTTGTGAACATAACCTACAGACTCATCAATTTCATCTTTACTAAAACCCTTATTACGCAATTTATCTTTGAGCTCAACTAATCCATGCTCACGCCTAGACAACATTCTTACCGCTGCAGATTTTGCGCATTTATGCTTCAGATTACTCTTCCTCTAAACATGAAACATCTTCAGGAGACAAATTTGGCGCAATTATATCTTTTATCTTTTGCTCTATTTCAGCAGCAACGTCTTTGTTTTCAGATAAGTAATCTCTAACCTTATCCTTGCCTTGACCCAAACGATCACTACCATAGCTATACCAAGATCCTGATTTCTCTAAAATACCATGTTCCACACCTAAATCTATTATTTCTCCAGTCCTAGATATTCCCAGGCCATACATTATATCAAATTCAGCCTTCTTGAATGGAGGCGCCATCTTGTTTTTTACCACCTTAACCCTCGTCTCATTACCAAGAATATCATCACCTTTTTTTATTGCTCCAATTCTCCTGATATCTAACCTTACAGATGAATAGAACTTAAGAGCATTACCACCAGTTGTAGTCTCTGGGTTACCAAACATAACCCCAATTTTCATCCTTATCTGGTTAATAAAAATAACTAGTGTATTTGATTTTTTAATATTTCCAGTTAATTTACGTAACGCCTGAGACATTAAGCGGGCTTGTAGCCCCATATGCTGGTCACCCATATCACCTTCAATCTCTGCTCTAGGTGTTAGCGCTGCAACAGAATCGACCACTAGTATATCAACACCACCAGAGCGCACTAGCATATCAGTAATTTCTAAAGCCTGCTCACCCGTATCAGGTTGAGACACAATTAATTTATCAATATCAATGCCCAACTTCCCTGCGTAGACAGTATCAAGTGCGTGCTCAGCATCAACAAAAGCCGCAGTTCCACCTGCTTTTTGACACTCAGCTATGGCATGCAACGTCAACGTGGTTTTACCTGAAGACTCAGGGCCATATATTTCTACAATTCTACCTTTTGGGTAGCCACCGATACCTAAAGCCAAATCCAAGTTTAAGGAACCCGTGGATATAGCTTCACATCCTATTGAGGATGCATCGTCTCCCAGCAACATAACTGAGCCATCTCCAAACTGTTTTTTTATTTGACTTAATGCCATCTCTACCGCTTTTTGTCTGTTATCATTTGCCATTTCTAATTCACCCATTTAAATAAAACCAAGTCTAACTAATCATAAGGCACTACACTGCAATAGTTTTGATACACGTAATGATTATTTAACCATAATTGTAAAAGCATTATATTTTAGCTTTGTCTTTTTCATTTTACAGTAAAATTAGTTATGTTCAATACTTCTTATCAATATAGTATTAAATAAAATCAAATCAAATTTATTATTGACATTTTTGTACTGGTTAAATAGCATGCTTTCTTTGCTAAAGATAAACCTAACAACATCAGAGCACTAACAAAATTATAAATTAAGAAGAAGCATGGAACCATTAAAAAAAACAACATCTAAAAAAATAGAAATAGCACCTCAGAAAAAGATAGATGTGAGCCAACTTGTTGCATCGTATGAAACACATAATAGCAGCAACAGCATTCCTACCGAAATGTCCCCCATAGCACAAATGATACTTAATGACAGCATCATAACTTCAAAAACAGAAAAAAAGCCAAAGAAAGAAGAGAAGACAAAAAGTACAAAAATAGACGCCACAGATAATAGCGATAGAGATGAAGCTGATGGTGACTTAATGTTTGCCATGGATCCATAGCTTACTTAAAAATAAAATGCAAAATAACCCAATAAAAACAACAATATTCTCTTAATATTTCCTTAAGAATAGTTTGTTATACTTATATAACAACTATAAAAAGAGGAGAAAGATAATGATAGAAATAATGATACAGTACTTTGAAAAAAAACGATCAGAATCACCAAACCCAAAGACATATGATTTCTATACCAGTAAAATAGATAATGCACTTAGAATGGCTGATTTTATAAAACAAAATGATTTTTTTAGCATAACAAGTGATCAGACAACGCCTTCTAGCAGCGAAGCTTACAAGGGTGATTTTTGCAGCAACAAATCTGATGACAGTAAATATAAGAGCAGTGAAGTTGATGGAAATATATCTCATGGCACTAAATTTGATGACAGTGAATTTGATGGCAGTGAATCTGATGTAAGTGAATTTGATGACAGTGAATCTGATGTAAGTGAATCTGATGATGAGCTAATGTTTGCAATGGATTTATAAAATTTAAAAGGAATATCCAGCAGTAAATACGCAGTTAAAATACTGGCAATAAAAAAGTAAGGCCTAAAATTAAAATAGGGAAATACTTCTATTACAATTTACCCATGCAATAGACAATATTTTAGGCTTTTCTATAAATAAAAAACAACAGCATAAACAATCGATTTAAAATAAATATAAAACTGGGCCTTACCTAAAAAAAACACAAAAAAAAACAAGCCTTAACACCACCTTAATATTCCTCCACTTAAATTAGACAACAATGCAAACCCAACAAATAAGATAAAATCACACGAGGAATCAAAATAATGAAAACTGATAACACAAAAACCTTATTAGATCTAGCAAAAATGATATCACCAAATCCAAAAACACTTGAAAAATATGCTTCAAGAATAGAAGCATTAAAGCTCTCAAGGACATTTAACACACTTGACGATAGTGAATCTGAAATTAGCAATGATTACAGCCGCGCCAAAAGCAGCCAATTTGAATCCATCTCAACTGCTGGCAAGTGCGAAAAAAGCCGCACCCCAAGCCCAGTAACAGTTTCATATCTAGCAGAAGACATGCTCTTCCCAATGGACGTTGAGTTTGAAGAAATGCCTGAAGGAACTCAGGATGATCCTACGGTTGTATCTATAATTGAATATAGATAAATGGACGCCTAAAACAACAAAAACATAAAAAAAGTTTAATCAGCCGCTTAGACAAGAAAAACGCCAAAAAATATGCTATATACATGAATATACAAATAAAAATGGGTGACATAATGCCAAAAATTACGCAAGATGAGATTAATTATTTTTTAACACAAAATATAGACAGTATTAGCAGTGACTGCGAAACCATATTGAAAAGTGAATTTTATATGAAAATTATAAATGAACTTATTAGTAAACATAGTCAAAACATAACACTGGAACTTTTGAAGCACACATCTCATAGCTTTAGAGAGTTTATTGAAGATGAAAAACTTACCGGCCTACTAAAAAAAGGGAAAATCACCCTAGAACAGGCTATGGATATAACTACATATCAACTTAATTGTCTTAGCTTTGACAATGCATATAACTTAATAGATTCTGATACAGTAACTTTTGATGATGTTTTTAATTTAAGTACTGCAAAAAATGTGATTTTGATTACAACAAATTTAGCACAAAAAATAATAAACGGCAGCTTCTTGTGGGATGACTATGTAGGTATTAGCGAAACGACAATACAACTATTAATGGATAATAAAATGGTTGGCCTAATTAACAAAAGCATTATATCCCCTGACAACTTAAAATTTGTAACTCAAAGCGTAAAGTCAAGATTATTAAACCCGGTCGTATCGTACTTGATTAACAATCCAGAAATAGATTTAACTGGGGATGATATCATACTTGCTCCAGCTCCTATGGCAGCAGCACTTGAGAGATTAACTGTGGCTGAAATGATAATGAACAATAGTATTAGCAAACAGCAACTATATACGATTAGCTGGAATGGTTATACAGCAATTACACGAACACATATAGCCATGATGTACCAGAGCGAAGTAATCACTTTTGCAGATATAAACCAACTAAATACAATAGGAATATATGCACTAGAAAACGTCAGGATAAAAGATTTATATACAAGTGGTCTGATTAATTTTGAACTATTAAACACAATAGAAGACGACATCTTAGATCAAATCACAGAGACCATGACAGACGAATCAATTATAGAGCTAGTAACTAACCAAAGCTCATCAGTACAAGCAAACCCAGAAGAAAGCACTATGAGCTCCAGCATTCATGGGTCGGCATCCCAAAGCGCTAGCATACTTAAAGAAAACTATGATAAGACAATAGATATAACAGACTATGCAACAACAAGAGTCATACCACTAATAAGTGAAACAGCAGATCAAAACATTGACTTTGTAAACAGCACAGCAGAGCAACAAGCATCAGAGACAACAAAAAGAGCCGCAGCATTAAGATGCCTAGACAGACTTCTTAACGAAAATGACTATACTGACCACAGATCAGGTATTTCATTAATTATGCTTGTTTGCCTTCAGCACATGGCTATAGACGATGATAGTAGGAGAATATCAACAAAAATAGACGCGCAGCAGTCTTTGTTAGATGGTTTATATCAAATACAGCGTGGCGGCAACATAAATTCCGCAAAAAAAGACAATGGTCTCGATGATAATCCCATATGCAGCCCAGGCACATTTAACAAGCTTATTGAAATAATGGTTGGCCTACACCCTGATTCTAAATTAATAATTATTACTCCAGAATTAGCCACACTAAAATTACAGGCAATTGTAAAAGAAGAAACAGCACACATAGTTTTTAAAAACTATCAAAACCTTAATCTAATCGGAGAGCTACAAGAACATGAGTGTGCAGAACCTATATACCAGCAAATTTCAGAATCTGTTGCTAGGAGAATAGCAGATGAATTTAGCATATTATTTCAATCACCAGAGTACACATCGATATATGACAACCCTAAATTTAAAGAATTTATAGGTAATGGAAGGTATACTGAGGCAGAAGAAAAAACCATATCAGAAAGTATAACAAAAGGAATTCTTATATCTGGAAAAGGCATATATGGAACACCAGATAGAAATAATACAAAACAAGAACCAAGACCTACAAGACCTAAGAAAATCAAGAAAACAAACTCACCAAACGATGAGACCTCTTTCAAAAGTTTATTATTCCCCCTAGCATCAATTAAAAATGATAACACAGAGAATATAGACCCTAATAAACCAAGTCACGGCAAAAAATAGCTACATTAATATTTAATTAATAATATTAATTTTAGTCGTGACTGAGTTATAATAATAAAATGAACATCAAGGATCAATTAACAATTAAAAGTGTTTCAGTACAGCAAGGCATGCTTAACAAAAAGTATACTCTAGCTACAGCTGAGTCTATAACTGGCGGCTTACTTAGCGCAACCATCTCTGCAAACGCTGGGGCTTCTAGCTGGTTTCAAGGAGGAGCAGTAACCTACACTAATAATGCAAAACATGAACTACTTAACATTTCAAAAGAGCTAATAACACGACATGGGGCAGTTAGCCAAATTATAAGCACCTATATGGCACAAGCCATAAAAATAAAGCTAGCTGCAACACACGCATTATCTATAACAGGAATAGCCGGCCCAACTGGCGCAACTAAACATACCCCAATTGGTAAAGTTTTTATCACTTTAGTTACAAATAATGGCGTAATAGAAAAAAACATGCTGCTACAAGGTAATAGAATAGAAATTCAACAACAAGCTGCTTATTCATGCCTAGAATTCCTGCATGATAATATAAATATTTAAGCTAGACATAAGCTTTATATCCACATAGACTAACCCCATGAATGCTAGTGAAACAAACATAAAGTATGCGCACCATACACCAATGATGCGTCAATACCTGGGAATAAAAGAACAACACCCCAATCAATTGTTGCTATACAGGATGGGCGACTTTTATGAGCTATTTTTTGATGATGCAAAAAAAGCAGCAGCCCTACTCGATATAACTCTTACCCACCGCGGCAAAACAAATAACGAATCTATTGCTATGGCAGGCGTACCATACCATGCAGCTGAAAACTATATTGCAAAACTACTAAAACTAGGTGAAAGTGTGGTAATTTGCGAGCAAGTTGGTGATGTAAATGCTAGCAAAGGCCCAGTTGAACGCAAAGTTGTCCGAATTTTAACCCCAGGAACCGTAACCGACCAAGCTCTAGTTGATGAAGGCGGTGAAATAATTTTATCAAGCATATTTTCTCATAAAGGCCTATATGCAATTGCATCTTTAGAAATTTCATCA
>JABJPE010000082.1 GCA_018664045.1 Legionellales bacterium
GAGGTGGGCAGCCACCATACACCACACGTACACATCCAACTAAAAAGATGCACTCCTCACAATGACGAGGTGGAGAAGCCAAATTAAACTACCATAAAAAAGCAACTGCCCCACTTCCGTCATTGCGAGGAGCTAATACCTTCCGAAGCGTAGCGTAGGTAGGTTGCGACGTCGCAATCCATCTTAAAATAATACTAACGAGGCCTATGCTTTGAATTAAATTTATGCCTTCTATATACTCCTCGCAATGACGAGGTAGAAGCCATACTAAGCGCAATGACAGTCAATAGATGCCCTCTTCACAGCCTAGGTATGCAGCTCATAAAAAATTACTTTCAAAATAATTGTTTAACTTAAGGTTGTCTTAAGATTTAAATGATAATATAAAAGCCTGTTAATTTACAAACAACTTAAATTAGATTATTATACAGCATACAGCCTTAACCAACAGAGAAAAAAATGATAAGTACAATAGAAACACGTATAAAAACACCAAATAAAACAAGTCAATTACAAGAACTAATAGGAGAAGAAGCCTACGAATCTGCATGCTTAGCTCAGGAACATGGCAAGGCCAAAAAAAAATTGGCTGAGACAAGCCTGGCAAAATATAAAACAGCAAAAGATTTCGAAAAGTTTGAATCCACACTCTCCTCACCAAAAAAAACACAAGAAGTAAGCAATAAAAATATCAACATAATACTTCTTGCCTTAAGACGAGCCAAAGTTGACCAAGACTTTAAAAAATACCTTATATATAAAAACCCAGACCTTTTTAACAAAGCAAAAGAAGGCTTGCCACATGAAAAAGAAAAAGAAGATTTAATAACTTTGTTTGCCAGCTACAACACATCGGTGTTTAACAGGATGCTCATAGCAGCCACTAAAATACAAGCAAAAGCTAGGCGCTCAGTATTCAAACATAAAGGTAACAGACTTCAAACGCCCACCTCAAGTCCTACATCAAGAGATAACACCCCACAAATGCACCACTTTTTTCCGGAAAAAAAAGAAGAAAACCACGCCGAAAAAACTGGTTATGCGAACCCACTATATGATCAGAAACAAAAATCGATAGACGACAGTAAAAAATCCTCGCCGAATAAAATCAATCCGCCTAGCTTATGGCAAAAAATAAAACAAAGCTGGCACAATACAAGCCTCACTGCAAAAATAATATTAATAGCAGTTACGGCTGGTTTTTTTACAAAAAAAATACTAATGAATCTTGAGTCTTGTAAAATAATTTTAGCGGGAGCTGCCAATTACCTAAAAGTAGGATTAGCTACGTCCTACAATCTAATTGCCACTTGGTGGGCCTCTGCAGTAATTCCTGCACTAAAAGTTTTTCTAGCATTGCCTGCAGCTCCTTATATAATACTAGGCATATACATCAGCGCAATAGTATTAATGGTATATTGCTACTACAAGCATACTCAAGAAAAATCACCGACAGAAATAGATAAAGGTTTAAGTAAAACCCCTAGCTCAAAAAGTTTTAATACACCTGAAACAAATAGCAGGACAGGACAACTAAGCACCGCGAAAATTCACGAAGTCTACCCGCAAGAAAAAGATATGACTATTGGCGAGAACCCGCTATTGGTAAATAATCTAAGCAGAGACAGAGGTGACAGTGACATATCCAAAAAGCTAGAATTCGGTCCTGATAATTAATAATGGTTATGTATTAATAAACTCATTTTTTTAGTATATAATTAATGTTTTGATTTGTTGGCAAACACATGGCGAAAACAAAACACTACTACAAAACCTCAGGAGCCGGCCTAGCATTAGCAATTGCTACCGACTATGAGCTATCCCCCGAGCAAACCATTATATTAACACCAACTATAGATAACGCCACCGAAGTTTATAATGAGCTAAAGTTCTTTTTAAAAGACCCAAGCCGCGTCAAATATTTCCCTGACTGGGAAACCCTGCCATACGACAGCTTCTCACCACAAGCTGAACTTGTAAATAAGCGCCTGCAGATATTAACTGAACTAACTCAGGGTCATAAAAGCATATATGTTGCACCCATAGCTGCAACTCTTGTCAAAATCATGCCTAAAAGCTACTTCATGACCACTGAATTCAATTTAAAAGTTGGCCAAGAAATATTATATGATGAGCTTAAGCGCAGCCTAACTGAGTCTGGCTATAACAATGTAGAGCAAGTGCTAGAGCCAGGGGAATATGCCACGCGCGGCAGCTTAATCGACCTATTCCCATCAACGGCAAACCTGCCATATAGAATAGACTTATTTGGCGACGAAATTGAATCGATAAAGATCTTTGAACCAGAATCACAAAGAACTATTAACGCTGTAGATGCCATTAAAATTAACGGCGCCAATGAATACCCATTAGCGCGCGAGTATTGTGACAACTTTAAACGCAATTGGCAGCAACGTTTTAAACACGATACTGGGAATAGTATTTACATAAATATTAAATCTGGAAAACATGCGGCAGGAGCAGAATACTTTCTGCCACTATTCTTCAATAATATTTCTAGCTTTTTCTCGTATATTACTGATAAAGCTGTAATTTACACCCCAGAAAACAACAAGAAAATAGTAAATAATTTTTTAAGTCAGGTCAATGAGCGCCACAAACAGTTAAGCATTAGCTCACCCTGCCTAAGACCAGATGAAATATACCTGGATATTACAAGCTTCACAGAGAGCACTGCCACAACAGGAACACTAGTCTATAATGACCAGCCCAACACTCAAAGGCAACATAACGAACTATCGTCTATAGCAATAAGTGAACTTATCCCCGAAAATCAAGATGAGCTAGAGTCACTAGTAAATGCAGCCAAGCAAAGCAAGCATAAAACCCTCATAACATGCAGCACTGAAACCAAAAAAAACCATTACTGCTCCCAATTAGCGCAACAAAATTTAGCTTTAGCCTCAGACATAACTTCGTGGCAACAATTTATTAGTAGCAACACTAAACTCGCAGTAATAACTAGCAATATTGAGCGTGGCTTTATTTTGCCAAAAACTAAAATAACAGTAATAACCGAGGCAGATCTCGTCCACCATAGCAATCAAGAACAGCACCACATAAGTACAGCAAAACCAAACCCTTTTGAGCTATCGAGCATAAACACGGGTGATTATGTAGTGCATGATCAATATGGAATTGGTCAATACCTAGGACTAACCAAGCTAAATAATAGCAATGATGAAAACGAATATTTAAAAATTCTTTATGCAAATGATGACAAGCTTTATATCCCGGTAACAGAGCTAGCTAGCATATACAACTACAAAAGCGCTACCGAGCCCGAGCTAGCTAAACTAGGCAGCAAGAGGTGGCAAAACACTAGGAAAAAAGCAATTCAAAAAATGATAGATAGCGCCACTGAAATTCTAGAGCTATACAGCAAACGTAATTTAGCTACCGCCAGAATATACCAGAAACCTGATTCTGACTACCATAAATTTGTCAGCGAATTCCCGTACACAGACACACCTGACCAAGCCAAAGCTATAGCTGAGATAATAGATTCTCTCTGCAGCAAAAAATTAACCGACAGACTAATATGCGGCGATGTTGGCTTTGGAAAAACAGAAATAGCCATGCGGGCAGCTTTTTTAGCAGTACTATCAAAATTACAAGTTGTATTAATTGCTCCAACAACACTCCTTGCAAGCCAGCACTACAGCACATTTTGCGAGAGATTTGCAAACTGGCCTGTACACATAAAGCTCTTATCTA
The DNA here is from genome assembly GCA_018664045.1 of Legionellales bacterium. Classification (GTDB taxonomy): domain Bacteria; phylum Pseudomonadota; class Gammaproteobacteria; order Comchoanobacterales; family Comchoanobacteraceae; genus JABJPE01. The sequence continues at coordinate 3,739 of JABJPE010000082.1, forward strand.
GCAGCATTTCTGCAGCAGACTGTAGCGCAACCCTAAATAGCATCAAAAATGGAAATACAGATATAATAATAGCCACGCATAAAATATTAAGTGGCAAAGCAAGTTTTGCAAACCTGGGCCTTCTAATAATAGATGAAGAGCATCGATTTGGCGTAAGTCACAAGGAAAAGCTAAAAAACCTAAAGCTTAATGTTGATGTAATTGCTTTAACAGCAACGCCTATTCCACGCACCCTGCAGCTTGCCTGCACTAACCTGCGTGATTTATCTATTATAGCCACGCCCCCACAAGAGCGCCTACCCATTCAGACGTATATATCAAGCTTTAGTGATAAAATCATAATAGAAGCTGTCACCCGCGAAATAAACCGTGGAGGTCAGGTATATTACCTATACAATGAAGTTGCCAAAATAAATATTATGGCAGAGCACCTGCAGCAACTATTGCCAGACATTAGAATTGTAGTTGCCCACGGCCAAATGCCAAAAGCCAGGCTAGCACAAGCAATGACCCGTTTCTATCAAAAACGTGCTGAATTATGTTTGTGCTCTACTATTGTCGAATCGGGCATAGACATTCCAAATGCCAATACAATTATTATAGACAGGGCTGATAAGCTTGGGTTGGCGCAATTACATCAAATCCGCGGCAGAGTTGGCAGATCAAACCATCAAGCATACGCATACCTATTTACGCTTGA
>JABJPE010000083.1 GCA_018664045.1 Legionellales bacterium
ATTTTTAGTTGGAATTTTTAGAATTTGGTTTGTGCATTGGTGGGCAGAGATAATTAAAGAAAACATGGCATTTGTGCCGGTATTATTTGCAGTCTTTGGCCTTATTTTAGGTTGCCTGTTGTGTTATAGCGGTTTTATAGCGCCACTTTATGCTCATCACTAGTTATAATGTTGTGGAGTTGGTGGTGTTAAATATTATAAATAATATTCTGATTGGTGGTATTGGCCGTCAACATGATTGATTCAGTAGCTTCAAATTGGCGTTTTCTTCTGTTTAGTATCTGTTGCGCATTTATTGTGCTTATATTTGCTTTGATGTTTTACAAGCTTATTAATCATCATATTAGTAAAAAATCTACTGCTATTTGTATTGCTGTAGATTTATTTTGGTCTGCTATACCGGTGGTGATTTTATTTGCTTTGTTATTGCCATCTTTGGGGAAAGTATAGTTTTTATTAATTATTTGGTATATTTAGAGAGGGAGTGCGCATCTCCCTTGTTTGCCATTGATTTTTCTTTATAATTATGATATAGTTGGCGGAGTTTTTATTAAAAAAGGTGGATTATATGTGGCAGCGCGAAACTCAGTTAGATAAATTAGGCAGCTTAGAAAGTATTAAATTAATCGTTGATGCGCTTCCAGGACTTTTGCATAACGTTGATGAATTACAAGATATTAAAACAGAATTAGAAGGTATTGTTGAGTCTGCTGATATAACTGCAGATGTTGCGCTGGAGCAATTAAATGCTCAAATTGATCGTGTCAAAGAATCTGTTGCGCCTAAAGATTTAAGTGGCAGCACAACATCTGACTTATTGAATTTACTGTTTAGTAGTGCGGGATTTACAAATTATTCAAATAGTGAGCTAATTGCAAAAATTCAGAAAATTAGTCCTATGCTAGATCAATTTTCTGATTTTTTGGAGGAAGAAAATAAAATTGCTAATCCGGCGGCATCAGTAAAAATAAATGATTATGTTTTGGGTGGAGGAGCTAAAAAAATAGAAAATCATACTGATCCTAGATTAGCATTGGCATTTTTACTTGTTTATCCTGCTAGCTTAGCTAATCATGCTGCTAAAAAGCACTTACTTACTCAAGCAGATACATATGGTTATTATTACGACAGGTTTAAAGGTGAGCTTGAGTCTTTAAGTGAAATCCCCGACAATTATTCGTTATTAAATACGTTTTATGCTAGTTTGAGTGAGAAAAAACAAGGCGCAATGCTAGAGAATGCTGCATTTAATCAAGCCTGGAAAGGTCAGATCGATATTGGCAATAAGATTGGGGTTCCCTCTTTAGCTGAGGCTGATGCTGCAGGGCCGAATATTATGGGTGAATTAATAACATTAGAGCTAGATATTGCTGAAAAAATAACTGCTTTAGTTGTAGTAGAGGAAGCAATTGTAGACGAAGGTAATGCTTTGCCCAACGGTTATGTAAGGGCTCCAGATAGGACTACTACTGAGTGCCTTATTCCTCCTATGTTTAATGCGTCACAAAGTAATGTTGGGTTTGATCGAGAAGATATAGAAGAAGCCACAGAAAGCTCTTTAAATGATAAGAAAAGAGGTGCTAAAGTTATAGCTATTAGTTTAGCTGTTATATCTTGTGTGTTGCTTAGTTTGACTGTCGCTTCTTTTAGTTTTAGTGCTTGGTCGGCAATGTTTCCTGTTTTTTCATTAATATCTCTAGGCTATGCACTTGTTTCACACATTGTAGAGACTAGATATGCAAATGACTTTAGTTCTTCAGCGTTGATAGTTTTTAATTTGGCTATAGTAATATGCACAGTGGCTATTGCTAATCCAGTTTACGCCTCTTTTTTTATAAAAGGAGCCATATCTATGTTGGTGCTTGGCTTGGTTTGTTTGGGCTATGATATCAAGTATGCTGAAGTTAAAGACGGTGGCAAATTTAATCAAGGCGAAGAGCTAGTTAGATCTGAAGAGATAGGCATTCTTAGTGGCAATAGCTTTGACCAGATTAGAGTATCAGGTGGCGATGTATATAATCCTGTCCCATCATCATCAGGATCTTCTTCACCCTAATTATCTTTCTAGTTAATTGGATTTATAATTAAAGTGTATTTTAGTTTATCTGTTTGAGGGTTGGCTTCAAAGCTTCGTTCTGATGAAAATTCTAGGGAGCTTATTGTTGGCACCTTAATATCTTTTAGTTGAAAGGTCCAAGTTGCATTACCAGGAGCTCCCATTAGTTTTTGTGGGTTATTCGTTTCATAGTTTTTGCTTATAGGGCTAATTAGGTTTGTATCATATTTTGTTAAGTACCACACGAAGCCTGTAGTTCTGTTTTCAGG
>JABJPE010000008.1 GCA_018664045.1 Legionellales bacterium
CCAATTTCCGTCATTGCGAGGAGCTAATACCTTCCGGAGCGTAGCGTAGGTAGGTTGCGACGTCGCAATCCATCTTTAAATAATAACAATAACTTTAGCCCATGTTCTAAGCACTGTCTTTGATCGGGAGCAGCAAATGAACTTGCAGCAGCTAGAGCAGCAAGTCGATTGCGACGTCGCTGCGCTCCTCGCAATGACGGAGGTGTGGGAGACAGGATCTCCGTAATGACGGGTGTGGAAAAAGATAAACCAATATTTTTTTAAAAAATAACAGGAAATTACGATAATAGTAATTTATATCCTATCTTGACCTTTTGGCCCTATATCCATTATCTTCAGAGCTATTATCATTGTCACGCCGCACCCTTCTTCTTGAAGTTTGAGGGACTAAAGAATTTGACAGCAATGGCATAGCATGTCTTGCTATATAAATACGAAACTGATTTATAAATATATTCTCTATAGCTTTTTTGACTGAAAAAATCTCGACCATAGCATTAATTCTTCTGATTGAGCTACGATCAGTAGCAATATTACTTGAACTGCCTTGTATCAATTGTCGCTTTATATTTGACATAGCCTGTTTGCATTTACCTAAACTTAAAATACTGAAAGAAGAGGTAACAACGGCACCTTCTAATGGTCTGTTTCTCCCTTGAGGGCCATCTCCTCCAAAAACAAATAAATGTAATAAGCCAGCAGGTGATAAACTCTTCCCATCTACAGACAATGAATTAGCCTCAAAAAATGTCTTAAAGTCTCGTCTAGATCCGCTATGAATTACTTCTGCAGGATGAATTGCTTCAAAGCCCCCCTGAACAAACCCAGATTTTTTTCGTGAAAAGTAAATTCTTTTAAGCTTCACATTTTCAGTTACAAACCCCCTAGCCACCTCGTTAGTCAATAAAAAGCTTATTTGCAATATAGCGACAACAAACTGAACACAATGATATCCTTTGTTAGTGAAAAAATATTTTGAGTACTTATCACTAAAGTTATTTTGCAACTTATGTATGTAGGTTGCTTTATAATTTTCACCCATTTTATTTTTAATATCACCCACAATATCAGAGCGAGTAATATTCAATGCTTTTGCAAGCATTGTATACCAACCAGCATTTCTTTTGCCATCAGTAAAATCTTTAGTACTTGATTCAATATTGTCATCGATAGTTTTTTTGTATTGTGTTTTCTTATGATTTTGGTTTTGCAAATAGAGGGAACATAGTTTTTTTTCCATTGCATTACAACGATCTTCACTATATTTTATTATAGGATTTTGTGTTTTTGATGTGGTTGCTAATGATGTTGCCAATGCAACTATCCGCTCTTTATTGAAAGTGTCGGGTAGGACTACTTTTATATATCCAAGTCCACCTTCACATTTTGGCAACCGTGAAACCACAACATGTTCTACGCCATTGCCAATAGCAGCATGGGCAATTTGGGGAGAATCATCCTTGTATCCAACCACAATACCAACATGCGTAATTCCTTTTGTTGAAGTATTATATGACCTAATGTCACAATAAAATACAATTGAACCCAGTGGGAATTCGGACGATGTAGCCTTATGATATGTCTTGACCATTTAATTAAACCTATCTTGATTAGTTATATAAGAAAATTTTATTTGGAGTCTTCTTGATTTTCAGACTATTATAACAAAACAACTTGAAAATAAACATAAATTAAATAATAAAATTTCAATATGGCTGCTTTCTACTTTTAAATAGCATGCTTATTTTAAAATCATTTATTATGGATTTGGCTCCTCCTTGCTTTCATCATTACTCTCATCTACAACTCTACCTACATCTCCATTAGGGCCATATATATTATTATCGTTGTTTACAGTAACTTTGCCCTCAACAGGGCCTTCAAACTCTATTACATCAGAATGAACAGCTATATCCTTCACTTCTGGATGCACTCGTATATCTTGAGTCTCTATGCCGAATAAATGACAGACAAAGCTACTAATAGAATGCCAAACTCTTGCTAGAAAGATTGAAATCGAAGAAAACACGCTCTCAGCTTTATGACTAGCCGCAACACCAGCGGCTCCTACAATTGAAAATGGCATACCTAAAGCACTCAGCAATACAGTATTAAATTTAGTCAAGCTTGTAGTCTTAACTCCTCTAGCTGCAGTAGCTAAATCAACATCTATTACACATAAAAATGGCACAATCAAGTACTGTACTAAAGTAGTCGTCTTAGGACCCGAATGAACATATTCTTTAATGAAATCTATTATAGTTTTTTTATTTTCTTTAATAAAATTAATTATAGGAATTTTTTCTGACTTTGCTAAAATATTAATTGGGGATTTTAACTCTATGTGTTTATATTGCCTGCCATTATATGGAAGTGTGGAGCAAAAGCTAATAATTTTGCCCAAAGCCTCTATTTCGCTACCTATTTCATTATTTCCTTTCAAACTAGCATTATTAAATATTTTTAACATGTCTTCATATATACCCATGCTATTTTTCTTCTCAAATCTCTTTTGTAGTTTCAATAACGATCCAATTTCATTATGATTTTCAAGATTAATACCAGCTTCTAACAACTTTACTTCAAGGTTTATTTTAATGTTTTCTTCAATAGCTGTAGCTTCATCTCCATAGATTGGCATAACTCTACGCGCATCTACCGATTCACGAACTTGTGTATCTATGATTGAATCTACTTGTACACTCGTAAGCTCGGCACCTACAACTTCTGTAATGTCAGGGTCTGGTAAAACTGATAATAATTGATTTATTTGTCCCGTAGTTAAACCCTTTGCTTTTAATTGCAAAATTGTAGATTCATCATGCTCAACAACATTAAGCTTGGTTAATAAACTCGCTAAATCATCTTTTAGTCCAGTTTCTTCATCATTCAATGCCACCTTTAAAACTTCAGTTAAAAATGGCTGTATGCATTGTAGTATTGGCTTGCCATTTACTTCTAAACTTAGGAGTTCAAGTTTATTTGTTTCTACATTATTAGTAACCAATCCTGCGTGCACTATAGATAAAATTAACTCTGATATTAAATCAGCGTGCTCATCAGAAGCAAGGCTTTGTGCCACACCAGGGTTTACTTTTAGTAAATCTATTATATCTTTATAGATAAACCTCATTTTATCAGGACGTTTTTCAACAATATGCTTAACTATATTACTTATATATCGTTTGTTCTCAGGGTTAATATTTGCTAGTACAGGCATTATCTCTTTCACCGCTGGAATTAACTTATCTAAAATAGATTCGCCATTTTGCATGTATGAGTTATGAAATAACTCTGGATTTTTGTCAGATTCAGACCAGCTAACACCCTTTTTGAAAGCTATTCCAGATGGAGGGCCTCCAGTGGAACTTGAATTTTTAAGCAGAGCTATTAATTTAGGCAGGGCCTCATCTAAAACACCTTCTTCGGGGTTATAAAGCATACCTGCAATTATCCCTGAATCAACCAAACCATCAACGTAATCTAGAATAGCTGACTTACTATTATACTTTTCAAACTCAGCATCTGCATTATAGCTACCTTTTGCTAAATAACTTACTGCTTGCTTAGCTTCTATATTAAGAATCATAAATTCAACTACATCTTTTTTTAATTTAAAAGGAGCATTATCACTGCCTTTTATGTTTTTGTAGCTAAAAAAATTATTACAGTGGCGCATAAAGTATTCAACTTTGGCATCTAAACGCCCTTCTTTATCAGATAAATTTAACGAATAGTATTCAGACCCACTTAATGCATCTACCAACATATTTATATAGCTTTCACCATTTATTTCAGAATCGGGGAATTCTTTAATTTTACCTTTACAATATTCTTCTACGCCATCTTCTCTTTGCTCATGAAACATATAGTTAGTAAATGAATCCTCGTCATATGGCAAGCCTAGTACTTTTCGATTGCCAATATAAGACGCTGCTCTAGCTTCTAAAAAACTATTTCTCTTGCCATATATATATGTCGATATTCTCTTTATATTATCGACCAGATATGTGCTTTTACTACCGTCTTTCATCTCCTCTAAAGCTATTTTTAAAATAGCATTTGCATTGAGCTTAAGGAATTGTTTCCCTTCTTCAGAGCTAAGTGCAGCTATTACTTTTTCTGGAGATAAATTTGCCTGCCAACCAAGTGGATCTAAATAACCGCCTGTATATGTATTTCCAAACGATAGTAGTGCCACCTTAGCAAAACTTATTTTAGATAAAAGTGCCTGGGACTCATAATTAGTTATATAACTATTCAACAGACTTAATATGTTCTTTTTTTCATCCGCATAAAACCAACTCGCTGATGTTATGCCAGCCAATAATTCTTCTGTTTTTGTTTTTTCAGCTGCTGTTCTATAAGTGCCTTGCATATCTATCCCTATATTTTTCGACTAGTTATATATATAGTACAAAAATCAGAATATTACTGTCTTAATCATATGTTTACCTAGGTTTTATTCCTGTGTTTTCCACAGTTTCCTTAGAATTTTCATTGCCTTGAGTAGTTGCATTAGAGGGGCCTATTTTAGCTTGCGTTGGTGATATACTAGCTTGCGTAGGAACCTCAGTATCTCTAGCAGGTATTGGTATACCTGTTTCCACATGTAGCGACTTTTCAGAATCTGTATTTTCTCTTCGGATATACTTATTTATTAAGTATTTAAAAAAACTGAGGGCACTATTGGCTAAACCTTTAAAAAAACTGATGGTACTATAGGCTACACCTGTACCACCAGCAACTACTGCCATTCCAACACCAGCAGTTGCAGCAAATGGCACACTAAGAGTGGCTAGAATCACAGTATTATATTTAGTAAATCTTGTAGGGTTAACTCCCCTAGCTGCAGTAGCTAAACCACTATCTAGCAGACATAAAAGTGGAAAAACTACAAATTCAGATACGGTAGCTCCTTTTTTTCCTAAACCCATAGAATCCTTAATTAAAGCTTCTAACTGCACTCGGTTTTGTTTTATAAACTTAGTTATTGGCAAAATTTCAGACTTAGATAAAATATTGATTGGTGCATCCCGGTCTAAAGGACTTACAAGACTAGCAATATTACTAATTTTACCGGAAGAAATAGCAGCAAATATTTTATCTAATGCTTTTATTTCAGAGCCAATCTTTTTGTTAGCCTGCAGGTCTTGATTAGTAAATATATTTAGTAAATCATTAAGCATCTCAGTACCTATTTTTTTCTGAAACTTCTTTTGCGCTTCGAGTAATGGCTTAACTTTAACCAACATTTTTTCATCCAAATTATAATCTTTTAGTTTATTTCCAAGATCTTTATCCACTCCAATATCAACAGGAATAGCCTTTCCTATTTCACCATAAACAGGAGTAACATTTGCTGATGTAATCTGTGTTTTTAACATCTGACTGGTTGTCGACGCCTCTACTTCTTGCACCGGCGACAATTCTACAGACTCAACGTCAGGATCTGGAATAACTGCCAATAGCTCACCAATTTGCCCTACAGTTAAACCCATTTCTTTTAAAACTGGAACCTTAGATTCTTCATGTTCATCTACATTTAGCTTTGTTAACAAACCAGAAAGATTATCTTTCAAATCAGTGCCTTTTTCAGTTAAAGCCACCTTCAAAACGTCTGTTAAAAATGGCTGTAATTGCTGTAGTATAGGTTTCCCATCTACTTTATAACTCAAAATATCCAGTTTATTTTTCTGAACATTATTTGTTACTAAACCCGCATGAACTATGCCTAAAATTAATTCAGAAAGTAACTCTGGCTTACCATCCTTTGCTAAGTTGGCTCTTAGTTTAACGTTGTTTTTTAGTAAATCTATTATATCCTTATATAAAAACCTCATTTTGTCAGGTCTATTTGCCGTTATATGAGTAACCAATTCTTTTATAACTCTTTTGTTTTCAGGTAAAGGATTCCGTAGTGCTAACAAAATATCAGGTATAATTGGTGCGATTCTATCTAATATTGATGTGTTGGCTTTCATATAATTTTCGTGAAATGCTTTTGTATCTTTATCAGAGAGATCCCATGAAGCGTCATTCGAAAAAGCTATACCAGAAGGCAATCCTCCATTGGCACTACCACTTTTTACCAATTTAATCAAAGATGGTAGCGTATCTGTTAAAGTAGATGGTTCAATGCCAGCAATTAAACTTACAAGAGCTCCAGAATCAATTATTTTATTAATGACTTCCAAATTAGTTTTACTCGTATATTTTTCATATTCTTTGCCCCAGTCCTTAAGATTGCCCTCAGCATTTGGTTTAGTTGTAGCTGATCCTTGTATTTTTTCTATATCATTAATTATTATTTGTGCTCTTTCTAAAGGCATTTCTTTAATACCAAAAGATTTAAAACCCCCACTATAAATTTCATTTAAGTTAGTGTAATTATTAAAAGTCCTCATAAAAATCTCAGCCTTAGCTGAAGATCTACCCTCATCATCAGATAAATAACCGTCATATGCTTCTGCTGAACTTAAAGCACCTGCAAACATTAACATATGTTTTTCTTTGTTAGAGTCATCAAAATCTGCTAGCTCAGAGTTTAATAACCTCTCACAATATTTTTCTACGCCGTTTGGTCTCTGCTCACGCAACATGAAGGATTTAAATGACTCTTTGTCATACGGCAAACCCAATGCTTGCCGATTGCTAATATAAGACGCTGCTCTGGCTTCCAAAAAATTATTACCCCTGCCATATATATATGTCGACATGCTCTTTATAGAGTCGAGTATATATGTGCTTGTACTACCAGGCTTCATCTCATCTAGAGCTATTTTTAAAATAGCATTGCTATTGAACTTAAGGAATTGCTTCCCTTCCTCAGAACTAAGTGCAGCAATTACTTTTTCTGGAGCTAAATTTGCCTGCCAATCAAGTGGATCTAAATAACCACCAGTAATTGTGTTCGCAACTGCAAAGACAGATTTAACTGTACTCATACCCATACCTAAATAACTACTGTCTTCATACGTAGATATATAATCATTTAACAAGCTTAAGATGTTCTTTGTATCATCCCCATATATGTAACTATCAGTTGATATTAATAAATTAGTAGCTTCTCTCTGTTCATCAGTTCTGTATACTTTAGGTTCAGGCATATATACACCAAATATTATTAATACATATATATATATATAGCATATTGCGGAAATTTTACTAAAAAAATAATTGAGATTTTAGATAAAAAAAAGCCTAGTAAAACTAGGCTTATAAGAACTTTTAAAATTTAGTCTTGAGCTGCTGCTTCTTCGACAAAACTAACTAGTGACATTAAAGCATTATCACCCGCTCTATAGCCACATTTCAGAATGCTTAAATAACCACCAGGGCGCTCCTTATACTTTGGCCCTAAAACTGTCATAAGTTTAGTAACAGCTTGCTTATCGCGTAGCTTAGAAAATAAAAG
>JABJPE010000084.1 GCA_018664045.1 Legionellales bacterium
ATGTCTTGGTCTGGAAAGTGTGATCTATAAATGCTGATTATCTCGTCGTGTAATTTTTTATCTTCTTCATTAAAAGGGACACTTTCCTCATTGTCTTTAAAATAGTCAGACATTGTTTTACCAATGAAAGCCCCTGCAGTAAATGCCAATATTGGCGCTGCATTATCAGCTACCCCACTAGCTGCTGCTCTTGCTGCGTTACCTGCCATCATTTTTATATCCCCTACATATAGATTAAAATATCACCTGTTAAGTATGAGAGGTAACTTACTCTTAATTATTTATAAATTCAATACAGGGTTTTATATAGTTTTCACTATTAACTTTGACTTGCCTTGTTGTAGAGGGGGTTATTGTTTGGCGTGCGCTATTTCGCACAACATAAACAGTGATTGCCGCACAACTCCAAGAGGCTCTTGCCAAAAGCAAAGACAAGCTGATACAGGCCGAAAATATAAATGACAAGAGTGATGATCGTTACAGTACTAGCAGCAGTTGATTAACGGCACATATAATGAGTAAATAATCAGCTATAGTTAGCACAATAATTCTCACCTCGACAAACAAAGTATTCTTTACATAACAAAGATCTAAACAGTACATGAAGAAAAATCATAACTGCAACATGATAATTTTTAAGGTTTTTTAACTAAACTATAGCATTTTAAAACCAATCATGGCATAATATTCAGAACAAGTTACAACACAAAAGAGGAGTTTAATTATGGCCACAACAACCACCGTAGAAAGCACGCAAAAACTAACACAAAACCCTTGGGTTGTTTGCCTTACCTGCGCACTGTTCTTCCTCTATGAATTTATTCAAATGAATATGTTTAATTCAATTAGCCCAGAGATGATAAAAACATTTAAAGTAAATGCCTCTGAACTAGGAAATTTTTCTGCAATGTATTTATATGCCACAACAATCTTTGTGTTTTTTGTTGGAGCCACTCTTGATAGGTTCTCCGTCAGAAAATTAGTACTAGCAGCAATGGCTTCATGCGTTATTTTTACTACTTTATTTGCCATATCAACATCACTAGTGATGGCTGAAGTATTCCGCTTTCTATCAGGAATAAGTGGAGCATACTGCTTTTTAAGCTGTATTGTACTTGCCTCACGCTGGTTCCCAGCAAAACAGCTTGCACTAGCTACAGGATTAATTGTAACTATGGCCATGATAGGCGGGACTCTGGCACAAACACCACTTACAATGTTAGTGGCTTCTGTTGGCTGGCGCCACGCTATTTTACTCGATAGCATTTTAGGTGCTGTATTCCTCCTTGCTATGTATTTTGTTGTATCAGACTACCCAGCTAGCCACGTACACAAAACTAAAACAAAAACTCAACGTAGCTTTTTAGGAAGTATTTATCATGCAATCAGTGGACCCCAGAACTGGCTGTGCGGCACATACACTAGCCTTATGAATTTAATGATTCTGGTTATGGGAGCCACCTGGGGTAATGCATATTTAGAGGGAGTGCACCACCTGAGCCGTACAGAAGCATCTATTGCAACTATGATGATATATATTGGAACTATCATAGGCTCTCCTGCTGTAGGATGGTATTCAGATAAAATAGGAAAAAGAAGAAGACCAATGATAGAAGGTGCTATAGCAGCGCTATTTTTGTCAATGCTTTTAATACTCACCCCAAACTTATCCACCACCGCAGTTTCTATTATTTTATTTGCACTAGGGTTCGTAACTAGTACGCAAATAATATCATACCCTGTTATTTTTGAAAGCAATCCAAAAGATGTAACTGGCTCATGTGAATCACTAGCTAGCTTTGTAATATTAGGTGGTGGCGCCCTATTCCAATACGTTTACGGAGTGCTACTCGATAACCATTGGCAGGGGCAAATTATAAATGGAGTACGCTCATACTCATCAGCAGACCATGTGTATGCATTCTACATGATACCGATTGCAATTGTAATTAGCCTTGTTCTTGCTCTTTTAATTAAAGAAACCAACTGTGAACCCTACTCAAGTAACAAAAATGACTAATCTTAGCAAGATAACAGAACTTGGAAAGCCAACATCATACAGCAACAGTTATGACCCAGGTCTGCTAGTATCGGTACCCAGGGTAAAAACGATAATAAACCAATATGGATATGATATTTGGCGTTGCTGGGAAATGTCATGGCTAAATATCGACAACAAACCAGAGGTAGCCACTCTTGTTATTAGTTACAACGCTAACTCCCCTGCCATAGTTGAATCTAAATCACTAAAACTATACCTAGGAAGCTTTAACTTCAATCGTTTTAGCAGCGCAGCTAAAATGCTTAAAACGATACAATGTGACATTAGCTATACTGTAGGAGCAAATGTAAAAGCAACCATAACTGAACATACATACAGAACACCAACACCAGGAATATGCATAGACTCGCAAATCCAGAACGAAATAGATGATGAGCCTAACCCAAAAAAACTATCAACTAGTAATAATAATATAACAGAGACCATACACAGCAACCTCTTTCGTAGCTGTTGTCCTGTTACGGCACAACCGGACTGGGCAAGTATTTTAATTTCGTATACTGGCAATCAAATAAATCACGCAAAACTACTTAGCTACCTTTTATCATACCGCAATCATGCAGCATTCCACGAAAGCTGTATTAGTAATATTCACGCAGACATATATCAATATTGCCAGCCACTTACACTAACTGTAACAGGGCTATTTACGCGTCGCGGTGGACTTGATATAAATCCATGCCGTAGCACTGACCCAAACGAAGACTGGCAAAACATCTATTTAAATCGCCAATAAAGCTCACATATGAAAAAAATAAACAACATAGATTTTATAAAAGTAGAAAGCCTTGGCAATGATTTTATGATCATAGATAATAAAATGCGGATCAATTTAAGCGCCAGTAAGATAAAAAAACTCGCCAATAGACATACAGGCGTCGGTTTTGATCAGCTACTAATAATTGACCAAAACAGCCCCCATAGCGACTGTCATTTTAACATATTCAATAGCGATGGCTCAGAAGCCAAGCAGTGCATAAATGGCCTTCGAGCTATTGCGCACCACCTGTTTAACAAAACAGATAAAGGCATACCCCTTAATATTAGCAATAAATCAGGAATATTTAGCGCCACTTATGATAATGATTTAATTGAAGTATCAATCCCTACGCAAAAGGCAAAACTCTATACGGATAATACTAATATAAACATCTCTTATGTAGATTTTGGCAATCAACATGCCTTAGTTAAAGTAGAGAATATAAATACAGCTTTAATTGATAAAATAGTGGGCGCAATAAATAATAAGAATTTTTTCCCAGAGGGATGTAATATTTCAATATATGAACAGGCAGCGCCTGGAGAACTTAAAGCCAGAACAATAGAAAAAGGCAGTGGTGAAACATTAGCATGTGGAAGTGCAGCCGTGGCACTAGCTTTTGCCGTAGCAAATAACGATAAAGCAAACAGTAAACAAGAGCTAAAAATCATACAGCCAGGAGGGACTCAAAGTACAACCTGGCAATGTAATGATTATATAAAAATTAAAGCCCCAGCATCTATTGTTTTTACTGGGATTTTAACTCTTTAGCTTTCGTCTTTATTGCAGCAGCTAGCGTCACCTGAGCACAAGTATTTAAACAAAGCTCCAACAGCTAAGATAGGGATCATAACTTCAAAAAACCTTGTTATATTTATTAAATATATAAGTTGCTCTTTCGGTAGTACGCTAACTAAAATGGCAACTAGCAAAGCTAAACCAATAAAAAAACATTTTAATGTTTGGTGGCAAGACATAATTTCATCTCCTTTGGGTTGTATTTCCATCCTGAAAATCAGGTAATTCAATAATACTAACGTGCTAACCTCATAGCGTAAAGATAAATATTATATTTTCCTCATGGCAAAAAAACTCAAGCAACATATAAAACTAGATGTAGTAACTTAATTAAGATATTATTATATTTTATCTGAACGGAATAATATGAGAGCTGCATTAGAAATAAAAAATTGCAAAAAAACATATAAAAATGGCACTCCTGCAATCAACAACATATCCCTGTCTATAAATGAAGGTGATTTTTTTGCGCTACTCGGCCCAAATGGGGCAGGAAAAACAACTTTAATTGGGATAATTGCATCGTTAATAACACCAAATTCAGGAAGCATTAAGATATTTGGTGAAGACTTAAATACCAACCCTTGGTTTGTCAAACAAAAACTTGGGATTATGCCTCAAGAAGTTAATTTTAATATTTTTCAGAACTCCATCCAGATTCTAGAAAATAACGCGGGGCTGTATGGCATTAGCGCAAAAGAAGCAAAGCCTGAAATAAGCAAGCTCTTGAAAAGATTAAACCTATGGGATAAGAGATATAAAACTGTTCGATCTCTCTCAGGAGGATATAAAAGAAGGCTAATGTTAGCGCGCGCACTAGTACACAAACCAAAATTACTACTACTAGACGAACCAACTGCTGGAGTAGATGTAGAAACTAGATCTGAGACATGGGATTTTATCAAAGAAATAAATGAAAATGGCACCACTGTCATACTTACAACGCATTACCTAGAAGAAGCAGAGAGCTTATGCAATCAAGTTGCCATAATAAATCAAGGTAAAATGCTCCAAAATTCTAGTATGAATGAGCTGCTTCAAACTTTAGAATCCGAATCATTTATACTATACCTAGATAAACCTATCGATATAAAACCTGACTTAAAAAATATTGACTCAAAACTGCTATCAGCAACTGAGTTAGAAATAACCATTGATAAAAATGTAAACATAAGCGAAGCAATTATACTTTTAGCACAACAGAATATTACAATCAGTAGTATAAAAAACAAGAGAAACCGGCTAGAAGAATTATTTATAAAATTAACTCAAGATAACAGTAGGTAAAACAATGCATAGCCACTTTAAAATAAACTCAATCGCATTTATTTCTATAGTTAGGAAGGAAATAGCCAGATTTATGCGAATATGGCCTCAAACAATGCTTCCATCAGTTATAACTACTAGTCTTTATTTTTTAATATTTGGTGATTTTTTAGGCTCAAGGCTAGGCACAATTCACGATATAAAATACATGACATACATAGCTCCTGGATTTATAATAATGGTAATTATTACCAATGCATACAACAATGTTGCCTCATCTTTTTTTTCAGAAAGGTTTCAAAGTAGTCACCAGGAGTTTGTTTGGTCACCGATTTCATATCACACTATGATTTGTGGATTCATCGCTGGCGGCATATTAAGAGGCATATTAACTGGATTCTTAGTTACCATGATTGCATTAATGTATACAAAAATACACATATCTCACCCTATTACAATGATAATAATAACCGCGCTCACAGCATCTCTGTTTGCTATCTCTGGGTTTATTAATGCACTTTTTGCGAATAGGTTTGATTCTATAGCCACCATTCCCAACTTCGTCCTGACCCCACTTATATACTTAGGTGGTGTTTTCTACTCAATTGAGCTATTACCCCCATTATGGCAGAGCATCTCATTGTTTAACCCAATATTATATATAGTAAATGCATTTCGCTACAGCATGCTAGGGGTGGCTGATGTCCCTGTAGCAACCGCGATGACGGCAATATTCTCAATAAATATAATTTTATATACTACATGTTATATGCTGGTTAAAAAAGGTGTGGGGGTTAAAGAATGATTAAAAGTAATATTTTTATCGATGAACTTGGTCTAGATACCTTCATTGGTATATATGAGTGGGAATTAGCCGATAGACAAACTGTTATAGCTGATCTAGAAATAACCGTGGACATAAGCCAAGCAGCAAAAGATGACGATGTAAACTACAGTATTAACTATGAAGAACTTGCTAATCATCTTAGAGGCTGGGCTCATGATAACCACTGCAAAACCCTCGAAAATTTTGCATATGATATAATCGCAATTATTAAAGATATGCACTCAAGTGCAAAAAAAATAAAATTACGCTTAACTAAGGTAGGAATTGTGCCACACACAAAAGGCTGTGGAGTCAGTGTAGAGGTTGATTTATAAAAATCATGAATAATCCTGCAAAAAATCACATAAAACAATTAATAAACAACAATGGGCCAATACCATTTTCTGAGTTTATGCATGCAGCACTATATACCCCCAATATTGGTTATTACAGCTCATCAACGCCAAAAATTGGAGCTAAAGGTGATTTCATTACTGCACCTGAAATTTCACCTTTATTTGGCAACTGTATTGCAAGACAAATAAATGAATATATAGCTGAACATGGTCAAATATCCATTTTAGAGCTTGGCCCTGGCAACGGCACTTTAGCCGCATCTATACTACGCAATGTTAATTTAGATAGCATTACTACTTATCAATTGCTGGAAGTTAGTGCCTCCTTAAAACAACAACAACAGCAACTTCTACAACATGAACTACAAGAAAACTACCATAAAATAAAACACATTGATAAACTACCAAAAAACTTCAACGGCATAATCATCGCAAATGAAGTAGCAGATGCAATGCCTGTAAATAGGTTTACAACTGGTC
Source organism: Legionellales bacterium (assembly GCA_018664045.1). Classification (GTDB taxonomy): domain Bacteria; phylum Pseudomonadota; class Gammaproteobacteria; order Comchoanobacterales; family Comchoanobacteraceae; genus JABJPE01. The sequence goes on from JABJPE010000084.1 coordinate 6,549, forward strand.
CCGATTTACTTGAGCAATTTGTAGATATTCAGAATGAAAAGTTTATACCCATAAATATTAAAGCCACAAACTCTGACTTAATCAGCCAAGTTAACAATCTAGATGTAAACTTACCTCATGGCTATAGCTCTGAAACAAATCTAGCGATGACAAGCTGGATAAAAGCTCTTAGCGAGGCCCTACAACAAGGCTTGGTTCTACTTATAGATTACGGCTACCCTCAGCTGGAATATTACCATACAGAAAGAGATGGCGGCACTTTAACATGTTTTTACAAGCAAAAAGCACATGACAACCCCTTTATAAATATTGGCGCCCAAGATATCTCTGCCCACGTCGATTTTTCTCTTGTAGCCAAAGCTGCAGTTGCGGCAAATATGACATTGATCGGCTATTGCGAGCAATCTCATTTTTTAATGAACCTAGGGCTACTTGAACTTGCTCAAAAACAATATGAGACGCAGCCACTTTTAACTGCTAAAGAAATAAAATTACTCACCATGCCTAATGAAATGGGCAGCCTCTGTAAGGTGATAGGTTTTGGTAAAAATATACCAGAACAAAGTTTGGCTGGATTTTGCCGATACAATAAAGTAGAGTCATTATTTACACCTTAAAGATACACTATTATGGCAACTTATTTTATAGGCGATCTACATGGTTGCTATACTGAGCTAATGGACCTATTAGCACTCATAGATTTCAATAAAGATAAAGATCAATTATGGTTTAGTGGCGACCTTATAAACAAAGGCCCACTATCATATAAAACCATAAAGTTTATAATGGGTCTAAAAAATGCGAATTCTGTTTTAGGAAACCATGACCTCCATTTCCTTGCATTATCACAAGGGTTGCTTCCTGAAAATAAGAATCATAATTTAAATGAAATTATCGAACATGATGACTGCGACAATATTGTAAATTGGCTGCGCAGTAGACCATTACTTTATTCACAATGCAACAACGTACTCATCCATGCAGGCACTCATCCAACATGGACTCTAGCTGATGCAGCAAAGTATGCAAATGAAATAGAAAAATCACTACAAGGCCCTGACTGGGTAGAATTATTAAAGAATATGTATGGCAACTCACCCTCTAGGTGGGATGCTAATTTACAAGGGTGGCAGAGACTTCGATTATTAATTAATATATTCACTAGAATGCGCTACCTATCATCTGATTTCGCACTTAACTTTAGTGAAACTGGCGCGCAGCCAACAGATAGAGGTCTAAAACCATGGTATGAATATCATGAAAACATAAGTCATGACTCTAAAATATACTTTGGACACTGGGCATCACTACAAGGAAAATCAAATAACAAACAATTCATATCTATCGATGGCGGCTGCGTTTGGGGTGGAGAGCTAATTGCAATTAGAATAGAAGACTGCCAACAGTTCAAAATAGCAGCGAAAAATAAACTATAAAACTAGCTATTAACAGGGGTATTCTTATTTACGACTGTACTGCCATCTTGTATAACACGGTCGGCTTGTTTATAATCTCTAGAAACTTTTGCTGGCTCTGGTGCTCTAGTTGACGCAACTTTAATTATCTCGTTATTTAATCCATACTGATAAACAGCCCCTGCAATGCAACTTGTAAGTGCAAAAGTACCACCAATACCATATAACATAGTTGCTGTTGGCAAGCTAAATGATAGCATAATTTTTATAAGATAAGCTCCCGCAAACTGACCAACACAACTTGTGGCAGCTATTAATGGAATGAAATAACCAAGCTCTTCCTTACTAAAATTACTATTTTGTATAGGCTGATACATATGAGCCATAGAAGCAGTGCTCCATACTTCAGTCACAATATAAAATAAAGAAAATAACCAACAATGCAATACAGCGCTAAGACCACCAGGCAACATGCTAAAAGAAAAACTCATAGCATGTATTATGCTGGCACTAGGATACGCCACAGCAAAAGCAAGAAAAAAAATTGTTGCAACTAACAATAATACTAGAAATGATTTTTCATCAAACTTTTTATCACTGTTCTTCAACATATAATTACTAATAAATATAGCAGGGATTATTAAAATTTTAAGAATCGGCAAAGACTCAACGCCTAAATTTTCAACTATTATAGAAGTTTTAAAAACAGATAAAAATGTTACTCCCAAAACAAACATTAAGCATATAGATGCCATAACTATAAATTTAGGGTTTTGTATTTTTTCTAAAAAACCAGGCTCTTTATTATCTTCTTTTTTAACGTTGGCAACATCAGCTTCAGAAACGCTATTAACTGACTTTAACCACAAGACAAAAAGTGGCAATATAACAAAAGGAAGGACCCAAAACATACCTGATAAATGTCCATTAGCAGATAAAAATGTTAAAATTAAAATAAATAGAGCCCCTAAAGCTTTCCCAGGACGACTACTGAGCATGTTCGTGCTTTTTTGCATCTGAACATCATCTATATCATTCCAAGCCTTAGCATTAAACACATCAGATATAGAATATTTAAATGCTTTTTGTATAATATCAATAACACCGCCAACGGCACATGAAAGCAGTAATATACTAACTCCTGGAAAACCAATTAAAGAAAAAAATGCGGAGAAGTAACCAGGAAAAATGACCATTCCTAAAAAAAGCATGCATAAAATAAATAATGAGAAAGGCATTATCAACCCAGCCGTTTTTCTTGAAAAATTATTATTTATATATGGTGCAATTACTAAACTAACAATAAAACTAATTACTGCTCCAATAATTAAAATATTACTAGTTGCTGCTGTAAAAGTAGCAGTAGTTACGTACATTAAACAAACTTGATACTGCCATACAACATCTATCAATGAGGTAATAAAATAATAAGAAAATTCAATAGAAAATAGGCCCCAATGAATAGATGGCAACCATTCTTTAAATGGTAAACTAGAAGGCGCATAATCTTCTTTGTACATTATTTGCAACCAATTTATAAATATAACTTACGATAAAAGGTAACATAAACATTGAAAAATGTCAATCAATATTAAGGTTTGACACTTATTATTTCGTCAATTAACATTAATAAGCCCAACTCTAATTAGATTAAACAAGCATAAATATTAAGAGTTAATTAAAGGCAGCTAGAGGAACATATGAATACTAATAAAAATTTAAAGTTAAAAAACATAAAAATGGTTGTTTTAGATCGAGATGGTGTTATTAACTTTGACTCTAAGGACTATATAAAGACCCCCCAAGAGTGGAGAGCGATCCCAGGAAGCCTAAATGCAATAGCTACAATAAAAAAACTAGGAATTAAAATAGCCATAGCAACGAATCAATCTGGGATTGGGCGTAAATATTTTTCACTTGAAACTTTAAATGAAATTCACACTAAAATGATCATCGAATTAAAAAAACTCGGGGCAGATATTGATGAAATTAACTTTTGCCCACACCTACCTACTTCAAAGTGTAGCTGTAGAAAACCGGAACCACAACTACTATTAAAAGCGATACAAAAATTCAATATAAAACCTGAAAACACCATAATGGTTGGTGACTCATATAAAGATATGCTTGCAGCACAAAATGCAAAATGCCATGCAGCTCTAGTAAAAACAGGTAATGGCATAGAAACAATGAAAAAATTAAAATCGAGTGATAATATTTTAATCTTTGAAAATTTAGCTGAATTTACAAAAAAACTAGCAAGAGAAGTCAGTCTTAAGAGTTAACTCTAAAGTAAATTACATCACCATCTTGAACAATATAGTCCTTACCTTCTAGACGCCAAACCCCAGCATCCTTAGACCCTGCCTCGCCTTTATTTTCTATATAAGCATCATAACTTATAACTTCGGCCCTAATAAATCCCTTAATAAAATCAGTATGAATAACTCCTGCTGCAGACTGTGCAGTATCACCCCTACACATAGTCCAAGCCCTGACTTCTTGCACACCTGCAGTAAAAAAGGTCTGTAAGCCCAAAACATCGTAACCAACTCTAATTAAATTATCTAAACCTGACTCAGCCAAACCTAAATCCTCTAAAAAAGAAACCTTATCTTCATCATCTAACTCCGACAATTCGGCCTCAATTGCAGCACATACTACTATAACATGAGAATCATGTTCTTTAGCATAACCTGCCAACATATCTACATAAGGATTATCCTCTAATTGATCTTCAGAAACATTAGCCACGTATAAAACTGGCTTTGCTGATAAAAGCTGCATTTGCTCAATTACTTCTTGCTCTAATTCTGATAAGTCTTTTATATTTCTTATCGGGCCCTCACTACCTAAGTATCCATGGAGCCTATCTAATACTACAAGCTTAGCCCTCGCTTCCTTATCACCACTTTTTGCTATTTTTGCTGCCTTGTCTTGAGCCTTCTCTACAGCATCTAAATCAGCCAAACATAGCTCTGTATCTATTGTTTCAATGTCGTCTATCGGGTTAACATACCCAGCAACATGAGTTACTTCAGGGTCATCAAAACACCTAACAACATGAACTATTGCCTGAACCTCACGAATATTAGCCAAAAACTTATTACCTAGACCCTCACCCTGAGCAGCCCCAGCAACAAGACCTGCAATATCAACAAACTTCATACAAGTTGGTATTACCTGTTTAGGATTCACTAACGCAGCTATACTATCTAATCTTTTGTCAGGCAGAGGAACTATTCCTATATTCGGCTCAATTGTGCAAAAAGGGTAATTTGCAGCCTCAATTTTAGACTTAGTTAACGCATTATATAAAGTTGACTTACCAACATTAGGAAGCCCTACAATACCACATTTAAAACCCATAAAAACTCCTAAATAAAAGCTATAAAGAAACGTGTAAGTTTCTTACAGCCCTTTGTAAATCACCCGATACAATATCATCTATATTAAATAAAACATCACCAAGAGCGCCATCTATTAGATTAAAATCATTTTTACTAGATTTTGACAATACATAATCAGAAACTAAGTCCGCACTACCTGGATGACCAATGCCAATACGTAAGCGCAAAAAATCATCACCACCAATATGAGATTTAATGCTTTTTAAGCCATTATGGCCAGCACAGCCACCACCTTCTTTTATTCTAACGACACCAGGCTGAAAATCTAATTCATCATGGGCGATTAAAATTTGAGATGGCGAGATTTTAAAGTAGCGCATATATTTAGCTATTTCAGACCCATTGTTATTCATATAAACTTCTGGGGTTAATAAAATTACAGGCGCTCCGTTTATTCGACACTCTGCAACTTTTGCCTTGCATGTTTTAATAGAAACTAAAGGGCCACCATAACTAGAAGACAACATATTGACAAACCAAACACCAGCATTATGCCTGGTTTGTTCATATTTTTGGCCTGGGTTTCCCAAACCAACTATTAGCTTTATATTATCCCTAGAATCACTCAAAACCGTGACCCTGATACATTATAACTACTAGCTATCAGTGTTTTCTTCTTCACCAGAAATTCCATCATCATCACTTTCTACAGAAGAACGAGGTTCATGTATAGTAATTATAGCCTGGTCATTGTCTGCATCTACATGCGAAGTCAACTCAACACCTTTAGGAAGCTTAATTTCTGAAATATGAGCTTTGCCACCTAAATTTAGACTAGAAACATCAACGCTAATGCTCTCAGGTAAATCTGCAGGCAAACATTTAACCTCTATCTCTGTTAGTAAATGCGTTGCCACACCACCTGCTTTTACTCCAGGAGATTTATCTTCTCCAACGAACACTAGAGGTAAATATATTTTTATTGCTGAAGAGCTATCAATTCTATAAAAATCCAGGTGAACTGCTGTTCCCTTATTTGGATGTATTTGTGAGTCTTTAAGCATAACCTGCTCCTTGCTGCCATCAACATCAAGATCAATTATATGCGAATAGAACTCAGGCTTCTGCATTGCATGATTTATTTCTTTAGCATTAACATATATGTTTTGATTATCCTTACCAGCTCCATATATAACTGCAGGCACCAAACCTTTTGCTTTGCAAATAGTCCTAGTTTCACCACGACCTACTTCACCCCTTTTTATAGCTGTCATTTCTAATATTTGTGACATTTTTTGTCTCCTCTTTTTATTAATCAATAAACATTGAGCTAATTGATTTGTTACTTATTAACCTATTAATAGTCTCCGCTATTAAACTACCCAACTTAAGCTGTCTAATTTTACTGATAGATAACACCTCTTCACTACAAGCGATAGTATCAGTAACAACAAGCTCATCCAACTTTGAATCCAAAACTGTTTGCCCAGCCCCTCCTGATAAAACAGGATGAGTACAATACGCAATCACTGATGACGCGCCATTATTTTTTAATATTTCAGCTGCCTGACATAAAGTTCCTGCGGTATCTACCATATCATCAACAATAATACAGTCTTTACCAGAAACATCGCCAATTATATTTAAAACTTCGACTTGATTGTGGCGAAAACGTCTTTTATCTATAATAGCAAAGTCTTTATCTAAACGCTTAGCTATAGCTCTAGCCCTAACAACACCGCCTATATCTGGCGCAACAATTATGGAGTCACGTAACTTTTCATTATTTTGTATATCATCACGCATAATAGGTGTTGCATATATATTATCAACAGGCATACTAAAAAAACCTTGTATTTGCTCTGCGTGCAAATCAACTGTCACACAACGAGACACACCTACAGAAGAAAGCATATCAGCAACTACTTTTGCTGTAATAGCAACTCTTGCAGATCTTACTCGGCGATCAGCCCTTGCATAACCAAAATAAGGCATAACAACTGTTATGCTTGCTGCAGATGCACGCCTTAATGCATCAGCTAAAATCATAAGCTCCATTAAATTGTCATTACAAGGAGAAGAAGTTGACTGAATAACAAAAATATCTTTGCCTCGGACATTTTCTTTAATTTCCACCCTAATTTCACCATCGCTAAAACGGCCAATATCAACCTGGCCTAGACTAAGACCAAGATAATTAACTATAGATGTAGCTAAAGCAACGTTAGAGTTACCACTAAAGATTTTAATGTTGTCCACTTAACTATTCTCCGCACTTGCTATAACAGTGCATGGCTGGGGTGGCAGGATTCGAACCTGCGAATGCGGAGATCAAAACCCCGTGCCTTACCACTTGGCGACACCCCAGTGTAAAAATACATAATCGTCAATTCTCCTACTAATGTAGTAAATTGTCAATAAATACTTATGTCTAAATTATAACCATAACAAAACTCTATTGTCACGTTTTTTATCAAAAACAATATCTTAGCTAATTATCTCAGGAGTTAAAAATATCAACAACTGCCTTTTACTCAAAACATCATCTGTTTCTTTAAATATCTCCCCAAATAAAGGCAATTCAGACAATAACGGAACATTATTATGAACCTGGGTTTTGTGCTGCTCAAAAATTCCACCTAAAACCAAAGTATGACCTGATGGAACAACTGCATCTGTAGTTATTTTTCGTGTCTGGATAGCTAAAGCATCTGCATAAATCATGCCTGGATTATCTTGGCTAATACTGACTTTTATCTTCACTTTATCTGGAGAAATTATCTCAGGCAAAACCTTTAAGCTCAACACAGCCTTTTTAAAAACCACAGTACTCCTGCCATCTTTATTATATTCATGATAGGGAATTTCATCACCAGACTCAATAAACGCCAAATTGTTATTGGCTGTTATTAATTCAGGGCTAGATAGTATGCGGCCATGCCCTTGTTGCTCTATAGCTCTTAGCTCCACATCTAAACTAGGCAACCCACCAGGAAATAAGCCAAACAAAGAATTAGTTATTTTTTTAGCATGGCTAGCAACTCCTGCACCTTTTGGATAATTAAACTTTAAACCAAACTCATGTAAATAATTTTCGTCAACACTAACTAAATATGCTTTTATTCTTATTTGCTGCAAAGGCTGATCATAATCAGTTAATATTTTTTTTAATAAAACAAAGTCATCTTTAGGCGCTACTACTGTAATACTGTTTGCATAATAATCTTTATCTGTAATAAAAGTTACAAATTTTGGGGTGTTTTTTTCAAGATAAGTTATAAATTTATTAACCCTCGTATTTTTTAATACCAATTTACCTGTTTGCAATACCTTTTTTTTACTTTTATCTATAATTTTTTCAACATCACGGCAAGACCCAATGTAAAAACTACCCAACACTTCCTCACCACACAAGCTTGAACTTAAAAGCACAGAGTCTAAAGCATTTTTTACAGATACTTTGCGTAAATTTAAAGATATATTCCCATTAATTTTAGAGATAAATACTATGTTTTTATCTTGAGCTAAAACCAATTGCTTTATCAAATCATACAAAGGCAATTTATCACCCTCTAGCGCAATCGAACCATCATCTAAAAAGTCCAAATAACTAATTTCAAATGGATTATCAGAACCTGCAAAAACAACTGAAAACATAATCAATAAAAATATTTTTTTCATTTAATACTAACCTTTAATAATTTTTTACCGAAACCTTTTTTTTCTACAGTAATCTTATTAAACTCACACTTCTTATTTTTCTGGTAATCCTTTAAAAAACTTATTAAATCAACAAATATAAATTCCTTATCATTGAAAGAATCACAATGAGTATCTTTATTAAAGCCCACCAACATATTATCTACATCTCCAGAATTAATATAAATAAACGCGCAAAAGTAACAACATATAAAAAACACCAAAAAAATCACTATAAAAAAACAACGTCTCCTTAGCCCCAAAATATCAATAAAACAAAACATTTAAATCATCCATTTTTGCAGTAAAATCACCCTGCCCACTTTTAGAAACCCTCCAGTTTTGACCTAAATTTTTCTTTAGCTTCACATATGAGCCCAAACTTTTAAAACCACCATGCACAGTTAACCTTCCGGAACTATACACAATATCGTTAAGCACTGTATTGGCCGGCAACAAATAAGAAGATCTCTGTAAAAAACCAATAAAATTATTAATTTTTTTCGTTTTCCTCAAAGGTTTATTTACCACATTATAATTAAAAGCATCATGAAATTGCCTGCCTAATAAACCAGATGAAAAATACTCAATACCAAAAACAGCCAAACCTAATAAAATAACATATAAAAAACACATAAAAACACAATGCTTACTCCAGTAGTTAGCCGGGATTAAATTTTGCTTCGAAAAAATACTTGGCCTAGAAACACCAATATAGCCAATAAAACGATCAAGGCTTAAATCACTAATATTTTCAACTTCAGTAAGGCCAAACAAATTAGGCAAGCTAGCCACTAAAAAACCATTACTCTCTGCAGTTATAAATAAAGTTTTATAGTGTTTTTTTGTAACGATAAGCCACCAATGGTCAATCTTTTCTACAAAATTGTTAACCTCTGCAATAACTATTGATGGGTTTACTTTATCAGAAGAATCATATGTCGCATGACTTACGATCTGACCTTTATACAAAGCAAATTGATAGATTTTACTTTCACACTCGAAAAAATACCAACCACAATTATTTTTCGGCAACTGCCTAACAACTATAGCTGAAAACATAGACCATACATCTTGGCAACTATGCAAACAAAACCCAATTGCATGTAAGTTATTAAACGACATCTTTAGATATTTTTTTTCTATAACCAAATATCTGAATAAAGAAAATTCATCACCTTTATATACTTTTATCTTTTTTATAATATAAAACTGAGGGGGATTATGTAATATATCAATAAGACTAGCATAGCCATCAAGTGCATCTAAATTATTAGATTTTAAAATATAACTATTAAAACCTGCGTGCATAAAATCAATGCACAAACTGCCATTTGTCGTGTTTATATAGGAATCTAATGCCATTTTAAATGATGTGTTTTTTGTCTTGGTTAAAAGCACCGTATTGCCTTTATCATCAATATAACCATCTATATTACTGTTCTTTAGTAAAAACAACCGGGGCTCCAAAATACGTGATTTTCAAGCATAGAAACTTATAGAATAAAGAACAATACAGGGTGGAAAATAGGCTTTCAATTTTGAAGCACAACTCTTGACAGCTATAAAAAGCATAAATAAAAATAAATTACTAGGAGCTCACACCTAACAAAGAATTAACGTAGGGCGGCAGCAAGATCTTTAAATGCAACAATTAACATTCGTATTTTGATAATCACCCCTAATCGGTGCCCCTCCCTCACAAACCCTCATAAAAACTGTTATTTTTGCAGTATTGTCATCCACAGTATCTCTTACAGGAAAACTCTGAAAACCAAAAGCCCCCATACCTCTTGGGCCTCGGTTATAACCCAAAGTAGAAACAGTATTTTCGCCTGTTTTTTCAACAACAATAGTAGTATTACCACCAAAGCCTGCAGTTTTATGTATATTGTTTCGTATATCAAAAAAGCGGGTAAGGTGAATATCTCCAGGTTGAATCTCTTCTGCTGCCACAGGCTTGTACCTACATCCAATATATCCGATAGTAGTTAATGGCAACCAGTTATTAAAAACAGACCCGCTACCAGTTAGTAATCGATAATTAGCAAATAAATCAAGATTAGAAAATTTATAAATAGAACTAGTTATTTTTGCAACCCATGAATCGCAGTCTTCCGGACCAAATTTTTTACCTAAAGGATAAAGAGACTCTTCACCAATATGTCCACCATAACTGTAACCACTATGCGCATAACCAAAACCATTTATACCTTCAAAAGACCTATATGCATAACGACACTTATAATCCAACCTGAAATCATCAGGAAGTGGAGCAACGTGGCATATTGCAGAATCCAAGCAAATATCATTAATGGTTTTTTTAGTAAGAGTAAAATAAGTGGATATAATTGCGTTATTTAAAACACTAACAACAGAACTTCCCCAAAACTCTCCCCCCAATTTTGGAATATCATAAATTATATTTGACAAACCACCAGGCATTTTACCATTAGCAATCTTAAAAATTTGGGCATCGTCATCACCAAATAAAGAAATAGTTTCACTAAGTATTAAATCCATTTTGTTTTGTTTAATAGATTTAGTTATCAAACTTTTATCATCATACAGACGTATATTTTCTGTAAAACCTCTTATATACATTCTATCTTTCTCAATATCAGACCTTACCAGCCTAGACAATTCTTCACCACTTATATCAATAATATCTTCATAGGCAGATTTGTTTTTATCAAGTAAGAAGTCTTGCTCTTTTTTTATTTGCAAGCTCCTTTCACGAATTTCATCAATACCTACAAGTAAAGGATTGGGCTCACTAAAACACTCTGAAGAAACAACTTCTTTCATTATTTTATTCCATGGTATTAAAATATCACTCAAATAACTCAGCTATGCTACTTATAGATCTATCATTTACTTGAGTATTAACAGAGTATTCTTTCTCTGGCATATTTTTGATATCAAAAATTTCGAAGCGACTATTAATATCTTCTGAAGAAGTTAACAGTCCACTATTTAAGTTAACCCTAGCATTAATGATCCCTTCAGGCTGCTTTCTAGGATTATTTATATACACATCTAAGGCTTGCCTCATATAATCAACCCATATAGGAAGAGCTAACTGTGCAGCATACTCGTGAAGTGATGCAGAATTATCAAAACCCAACCAAACTGTAGTTGCAATATCTTGATTATACCCACAAAACCAAGCATCTTTTTGATCGTTAGTTGTCCCTGTTTTACCCGATAAATCAGCTCTCTTTAATACAAGTGCGCGCCGCCCAGTGCCTTTTTTTATAACATCCTGGAGAACACTATTAATTAAGTAAGCGTTTTCTTCGCTAATAATCCTTTTAGGAACAGATATTTTGCTATACTTACTACCCGGAATAACTATAGGCATATCATTCTGACCTAAGATACTTTTTATTAGAACTGGCCTGACCAAATAACCGCCATTTGCAAAAGCACTATATGCAATAGTATTTTGAATTGGAGTAGCAACCCCCGCACCCAAAGCCAATGAAAGCGAGCTTGGCATTTCCTCTTCACCAACAAAACCAAATTTTTCAATATAGCTCTTAGCAGAACCAATGCCTATATTTTCCAACAACCTAACTGAAACTAAGTTTCTAGATTTTGCCAGAGCCACCCTCAGACTTGTAGGCCCTGCAAACTTATAATTAACATTATTTGGTCGCCAAAACTCATTATCCCCAGTATCCTTTATAACAATAGGAGAATCATTTATAACACTAGATAAGTTAAACCCATTCTCTAGAGCTGCCGAATAAACAAAAGGCTTAAATAAAGATCCTAGCTGGCGCTTTGCTTGAGTTGCTCTATTAAAATTACTTTCATAAAAATGATAAGAGCCATTTAGGGCTAAAATCTCACCAGTACTAGGACGAATAGAAACTAAAGCGCCATCAACTTCAGGATTTTGTGACAATATCCAATCACCATTTTTCAACTCAAGATAAACTAAATCATTTACAGATATAACTGTAGATAAATTAAGTTGGGGGTAATTCCTACGCCCATATATATTATTATTTAATGCCCATGCTAGCTGTGACTGTGAAAGATTAATTTTCTCACCAGTTCTAGTCATAACCGTTAAATCTTTTTCTGATACAGATATAACTCCTGCTGGTACTTGTCTTTTCAATATGGTTTTTTTATCTAATAAACTAGGCCATAAAGATCTATCTTCAGGTAACAAATACTTTGGCTTCCTAAGACCATGCCTTTTATCATATGTTAAAACACCTTCAGTCAGAGCTTCTACTGCACTTTTCTGCTTAGATGAATCTATTGTAGTGTAGACTTTCAAACCCAAGGTATAAACACCTCTACCAAAAACATTTAATAAATCCTGGCGAACAATCTCAGCAACATGTGGTGCTAAAACATCTATTTTTACACCATGTATTTTCTCTGTTATCGGTTCATCTTTTGCTAAAAGGTAATCATCCATAGATATATAATTTAAATCCAGCATGTTTGCTAAAACATAATTTCGCCTCAACATTGCCTTTTCTGGATTGGATATAGGGTTATTAGTTGAGGGGGCCTTAGGTAGACCAGCTAACATAGCAAATTGTGCTAACCCTATTTGATCAAGGTCTTTCCCATAATAATTTCTAGCTGCAGCTTTTATGCCATAAGCACGATGCCCTAAAAATATTTTATTTAAATATAGTTCCAGTATCTGATCTTTGGATAGCAGTAATTCTATTTTAAAAGACAAGAGTATTTCATTAAATTTTCTGGCATATGTTTTTTCAGTTGAGAGAAAGAAATTACGGGCAACCTGCATAGTTATCGTACTTGCTCCTTGGCTTTTTCTGCCGGTAAGAAAGAGTTCTTTTACCGCCCTCACAATACTTATAAAATCAACACCGTGGTGCTGATAAAATCTGTGGTCCTCTGCCGCTATAATTGCTTTTTTCATAATAACAGGGATATCTTCATGCCTTACTGGAAGACGATGCTTTTCACCGTATTCAGCAATAAGATCTCCATCTGCGGTATAAATTCGCATAGGTACTTGCATTTCATTATCAAGTAACATCGATGCACTTGGTAACACAAAATATGCATATAGAATTATAGCAGTAACAGTTGCAATAAAAATAAACGCAAAATTTTGTAGAAACCTATAATTTTTTGTATTAAAACTCATAACATACCAATATTCGCAATACTATATAATATTATAAAAAAATAGCATAGGATATAAAATAATGTGATAATATTATTTTATATCAAATTACATTTAAACCTCAATGCGCCTAACAAATATAATTATCAAACAAAATATAACTCCTAGAGAAGTTGTTGAGCTAAGTATTAGCCATAAACACTATCTTACTAATGTCTTAAGAAAAAAAGAAGATGACATCATAATAATATCTAGCCCTTCTGGTTATTTTTCTGCAAAAATAATAAAAACAAACGAACATGAAATAGCTATTTTAATTTTGGAAAAAAAAGCAAAGCAAACAAATAGTCATTTAAATATTCATTTATTTCAAAGTATATGCCAACAAAAAAAAATGGACCTAATTGTTCAAAAAACGACCGAACTTGGTATTAATATAATAACCCCCATATCAACATCTAGATCTAAAATTGATATAACAGAAAATAAATATAATCAAAAAATTGAAAGGCTAAAAGTTATTTCTGAAAATGCGTGCCAACAATCTCAACGAAATATTGTTCCTATAATAAATTCCTTAACAGATATAACAAAAATAAAAACTAAAACCAATGAACTAAACATAATGCTTAGTCCAAATGCAGATAAAACATTAACATCAATTATACCCGAAACTACAGATATAAATATATTAATTGGCCCAGAAGGAGGCCTCTCTAAATCAGAAGAGATTTTTTTACAAAATAATAATTTCATCTCAGTAAAATTTGGCCCAAGGATTTTAAGAACAGAAACAGCAGCTATTGCAATAACATCTGCGATTAATGCCATATGGGGTGACTGCTGCTAGCAGACACACCTCGTGAGATAATGCCCATTAATCACTGCGATATATCTTAAAAAAACATAAGGCTATTTCTAGCTAAAATTAAAACTTATGATTTTACAAACTCATACTAAAAAACAACTAACCACTGCCTTATTAAGAATAAAATATAGTGGTTGTTATGGGCAGCATAACATGATAAATTTTTATTATCTTATGCGCTAAAAGAAACTCTCTTATAGCAACTTACAATGGATTGAAGTTTTAAACGGATTTAGATACAGGATGTAGATCTCGCATGGAATAGCGGTGAAGAGGGGGATAAATCCCTCTCTTCTTTTAATAAAGAAAACTAGAAATAATATAAAAGAATACCACAGATAAAAGCATTCCAACTGGGAATGTAATAAACCATGACAAAAATATATTTCTCACAACTACAATATTAATTGCATCAATACCTCTAGCCATACCAACACCCAAAACAGAACCAACAAGAATATGTGTGGTTGAAACAGGTATACCAAGTCCAGAAGCGACGACCACAATAGACGCAGTAGATAACTGTGCCACAAAACCCCTACTAGGAGTAAGCTCGGTTATATTTTTGCCAACTGTTGCTATAACTTTGTACCCATACATCACTAGTCCAGAGACAATACCAAAAGCACCAAGGAAAAAGATCCAATGAGGTATTGATATGCCAGAAATCATAGTGCCGCCAGAATTAACAATTGCTGAAATTGCAGCCAAAGGAGCTATGGCATTTGCAACGTCATTTGAACCATGAGCAAATGCCATAGCACATGCTGTAACAATAGCAAGGAGACCAAAAACTCTCTCAACAAGAGCATATGATTCCTTTAAGCTTATTCTGGCACGATGAAGAGCTATTTCCCTTAAAATAAAGTAGCTAATTAACGCACAAATAAAAGAAATTAAAAATATATAACTTAAAGACTCAACCCTTGTAAACACAAGACCCAATGCATCAATACTCGCAAAAAAAACAACACTCAACATTATCGAAACAACAATAAAAACATAATAAGGAACTGTTTTTTTAGCTTGCCGCGCAGGTTTACTATGTTCAAATATTGTTTTTTGTACAAACTTAAATAGGAAATAGGAAATAAAACCTGAAAAAATAGGAGTTACAAGCCAGCTAACCAAAATAGTTAATAAACCACTCCAATTAATGTTATCAAGGCCAACACATACCCAGCCGAAACCAAATACAGCACCTATTATAGTGTGCGTAGTCGATACTGGCCAGCCCCTAATTGAAGCCAATAACAGCCAAACACCTGATGACAGAAGGGCAGATAGCATACCATTTATTAACAAAAGGGGGTGGTCATTCAACACATCCACGTTGATAATACCATGTGATATTGTACTGGTAACATTGCCACTGGCTAATACTGAGCCCAGGGCCTCAAATATTGCTGCCACAACTATAGCCTGACGCAAAGTTAAAACACCTGCTCCAACCGAAATCCCCATAGCGTTGGCAACATCATTAGAACCAATTGCCCAAGCCATAAAAAACCCAAAAAAAGCAGAAATTGTTATTATTAAAGCTCCGTTTTCAATCATAATTAATGTCTACCTAAAAAACATACTAATCTGACACAACTGGAAGCATGCCAGAAGAAATATAATGATGCAATAAAGATCTCATATTTCCACTTGCCATTTTTACTCTACTTAAAGTGAGCTCATGGCTTAAGCTGTCATCTCCGCACCCTGCTGCAAGATTTGAAATAAGAGATAATACTGCAACCTTTAAACCGTAAAAACGTGCTGTTATTACCTCAGGGACCGTAGACATACCGATAACTTGCCCACCTAAAACTCTAAAAGCTTTTATCTCTGCTGGAGTCTCAAAACAAGGGCCTAATGTACTTACATACACCCCTTTGTATAATTTTATATTATTTTCTGTCGCAATTGATTCAATATTATCTCTAAAAACACTGTCATAGGCATTTTCTAATCCAACAAACCTACTATTTGTACTATTTATACCCATAAGTGGATTATTAAAATGTAAATTTATATGGTCTGTTATAGCTACGATTGATCCTACAGGGATGCTTGTATCAATGGCTCCTGCAGCATTTGTCATTAATATTTTCTTGCATCCAAAAGACTGGATAGCCTGAATAAAAACATGAAAAGATTCACTACTAGCACCTTCATACCAATGAGGCCTTCCTTGTAGAAATAAAACCTTAACTCCATTTAAGTCACCATAAACAAAATTACCATCATGGCCCTCAACACTTGTTTTTCTAAGACCAGGTATTTTATCATAAGAAAAAAGTTTTTTGTTCTCTAGCTCGCCAGTTAAACTAGATAACCCAGAGCCCAAAACAACTGCAGTTTCTGCACGAAAATCTCCTATTTCTTTACATACGGCCTCAGCTGTTCTTTTTTGTAATACAGTTATATCTATCATTTTTACAACCTATCTTGAAACCAATATTATTAACTGTACACCAACTTTTTGTGCGCAGTCAGCTAAATTACCTATTTTCTTTATTATCTCATAAAGAAAAATAACATCTAAAGGAGGTAAATCATTTTCTAAGGCAAATATTTTGCGTCTCAATTCAATTTGTAATTTGTCATTTGAGCTCTCTATATTATTTAAATCTGATATAATGGATTCCGTAACATCATTAACTGACCCAGAAAAACCAGACTCTATTATCTGACTTAATTCGGCAATAGCTTTTTCAGCATGAAAACAAGCATTAATTGAACTATCTAAATATTTAACCATATCTGAATGAATAGAAAGCGGGAACTTCATTTTTCTTCCATATATCAAACCTGCTAAATCCTCTGATATATTAGCTATTTCATCCTGATACATAAGTAATGATAAAACCTGACCTTTTGATACTGGTAAAAAAACACCTTTATGTAGGTTTTGGCATACTTCGATTTTTAATGAATCAGATTTACTTTCATACCTACTAATGCTTAATAAAAAATTCTTTGCTTCAGACCAATCAGATTTTAACGATGCATTTAAAAAATCAGAAAGAATTAATGCAGACTTACATGATTTACTCATATGTTTTTGCAGTAACTTAAATGGGGACTTGGCTACAATATTTAAAACGGTAGGCTTAAAAACCATAAAACACCTTTAATAATTTTGGCTACTCTTTAGCATCCAGACACAATAGTAAATAAACAATATCAAACCTAAAGCAAGTATTCCAAGAGTATACATACTTTTAATTAAATTAGTAGTAGAAAAAGCATCCTTTTGCTTACGTATAAATTGGTATAAAAAATAAAGCATACCCGCAGCCATTATATAATATAATATTTCTTCCCAATTCAAAACATACCCCCTATATAACCTTTCTCACTTTACCAACTTCAAGTATCTTAATAGCATTAGAGCCATGATCCTCACCCATATAATCACCTTTAGTTAAAATAACATTATCTCCATTAGATAAGTATGAAAGTTTTTCTAATTCAGCCACAGCATTAAAATTAACCAATCCGTAAGGAGTAGCTGTGACATCAAAGGGTACAGGTATTACATCACGATAAAGCATCATTCTCTGCCTTGCACTTTTATTTCTACTTAGTCCGTATACCGGAATACCGCTTCTAACTCTTGACATTAACAGAGGTGTTTTTCCAGACTCTGTTAGTGCTATTATAGCCGCTACTTTCATACTATTGGCTATGTACATCGCAGCAAAAGAAATAGCTTGGTCAGTATTAGAAAAAGTGTTTTTAACCCCAGGGGTGTTTATATTGACTGAATATTTCTCAGCTGAAATACAAACATTAACAACAGCATCAACAACCTCTATTGGAAAGCTTCCTACAGCAGTTTCAGCAGATAACATAACAGCATCAGCACCATCTAGAACGGCATTAGCAACATCAGATACTTCAGCACGAGTAGGAACTCTTTGATGTATCATAGATTCCATCATTTGAGTTGCCACAATAACTGGCTTAGACATACTTCTAGAAAGTTTAACAAGTTTTTTCTGAACCCCAGGGACTTCAGCCTCCCCTATTTCAATAGCAAGATCACCACGGGCAATCATAATGCCATCAGCAGCATCAATTATATCTATAATGTTTTCCACAGCTTCAATACGCTCTATTTTTGCTATAATAGCAGCATCTCCATTAAACTGTTTAATAAGCTCTCTTCCATATTCTATATCCTGTTTAGATCTTACAAATGATAATGCTATAAAGTCAGCTGCTAAACCCACAGCAGTTTCTATATCTAAAATATCCTTAGTCGTAATTGCTCCAGCAGACAGCCCTCCTCCTTGTAAATTTATGCCTTTATGATCAGAAAGCTCTTCATTCACCATAGACTCACACACAATTTTTTTGCCTATTATATTAACCACTTTAAGGCTAATCTGGCCATCACCCAACCGTAAAACATTACCTACAACAACGTCTTTATATAAATTTTTATAGTCTAATCCGACCCTACTAACATCCCCATCTTTTTCCCCGAGGTCAGGGTCCAATGTAAATTTTTGCCCTTCTTTTAATAATACTTTTCCATTAACAAAACTAGATATTCTTATTTTAGGGCCCTGAATATCAGCCAGTATAGCAACCTCCCTACCCTCATTAGCAGCTACCTTTCTTACATTTTCAAAGCTTTCCTTATGTTGCGCAGAACA
Source organism: Legionellales bacterium (assembly GCA_018664045.1). Taxonomy (GTDB): domain Bacteria; phylum Pseudomonadota; class Gammaproteobacteria; order Comchoanobacterales; family Comchoanobacteraceae; genus JABJPE01. Next base: position 25,664 of record JABJPE010000084.1, read on the forward strand.
CCCATGAGAAAAATTCACTCTAAATACATCTACGCCTTTAGATATAAGATCTTTTATTTTGCTTACGCTAGAGCTTGCTGGACCCAGTGTGGCAACTATTTTGGTTTTTTTATGCATCATTAATGACCTTTGTTTTTAATAAATCAAGTGCTGGCAATGATCTATTCGCTAATAAATCCAGAAAAGCACCGCCTCCAGTAGAAGTATATGAAATATAATCCACAACACCTGCTTCTGCAACAACTCTCAAGGTGTCCCCACCTCCAATTATACTATAAGCATCACTGCCAGCTAAAGTTTTAGCAAAAAACAAACTACCTTTAGAATATAACCTGTTTTCAAACATTCCTAGAGGGCCATTCCAAATAACGGTGCTGGAATTTTTAATAATTTCCTCTAGAGCCAAACATGTTCCAGAGCCTACATCATAAATAATATCCCCATCTATAATTTCATTTTTGTTTTTTTCAATAGAATCTATATTATTATCCGGGTTAGCAACAATAAAATCATGCGGCAAATATAGCACAACACCTTTACTAGCAGCTCTATCTGAGAGCTTTTTTGCTAAACTTACCTTATCATTTTCACACAATGATTTCCCAATATTATATGATTTTGCTTTTAAAAAGGTATTAGCCATTCCTCCGACAACAGCCAACACATCAACAAAATCTAATAAAGAGTCCAATAAATCAATCTTTCCGGTAATTTTTGCACCACCAACAACAGCTAGAACTGGGCGCTTTGGTGCTAAAAACAAATCTTTTATAGCAGCTACTTCACTGTCTAGTAAAAAACCTACACAAGCTTCTTTACTAAAGTTCATAACTCCATAGGTAGATGCGTGCATCCTATGAGAGGATGCAAAAGCATCCATTACATAAACATCACAACATGAACTCATTTTTTTAGAAAGAACCTCACTATTGGTAGTTTCTCCACTGAAAAACCTTGTGTTTTCGTAAAGATAAATATAGTCATTACTTAGCTCAATATCAGAGTCAAAATCATTTAATAGTAATACTTTCTTATCTAAAAAATCCTCTAGCATTTTGGCTATAGGTTTTAAGGAATAATCCTTATTATAACCTTCAGGTCTACCTAAGTGACTCATAATAGTACAAATACCGCCCTGTCCTATTATATACTCAAAAGTTGCTAATGACCTTTTAATCCTAGTTGCGTCTTTTATAACACCTTTTTCTATTGGAACGTTTAAATCAGCCCTAACTAATGCTACTTTTCCCTGCCATAATATATCCTTTATCTTTAACATAACGCCCTCTATTCTAAACCGATAAATAAAATATTATATTGTTTCCCTAGTCAATACTAGCAAAAGCCAATGTGGTATCTATCATCCGGTTTGCAAAACCCCATTCATTATCATACCAAGCTAGCACCTTAACCGAAGTCCCAATTACTCTAGTCTGAGTTAAATCTGCAATAGAAGAAGCACTGTTATGATTAAAGTCTACTGATACCAGAGGTTTTTCATTAATAGCTAAAACTCCAGAAAGATCACTCGAAGCTGCGTCATTAATATATTTATTAACTTCCGCCACTGTGGTTTCTCGTTTTGCTTGAAAAGTCAAATCTACCACAGAAACGTTTGCAGTTGGAACTCTCATAGCAAATCCATCTAGCTTTCCGAGTAACTCAGGTATAACTAAACCAATAGCGGCGGCTGCACCAGTTTTAGTAGGGATCATAGAAAGCCCTGCTGCACGCGCTCTACGTAAATCAGAATGATAAACATCCGTTATACTTTGGTCGCTGGTATAAGCATGAATAGTTGTCATTAAACCACTTTCAATCCCTATGTTCTGCTGTAACGGCAGAACCAAAGGGGCGAGACAATTTGTTGTACATGAGGCATTAGATATAATTTTATGTTTAGAACTAAGTTGATCGTGATTAACTCCATAAACTATAGTCGCATCTATATCAGTTCCCGCAGGAGCTGATATTATAACTTTTTTTGCGCCTGAGTCTATATGAGCCTGCGATTTAGATTTGCTAGCAAAAAAACCTGTACACTCATGCACAATATCCACACCAAGATCATGCCAGGGTAAATTTTTAGGATCCCTCTCCTGAAAAAACTTAACTTCCTTACCGTTTATAGTAGCAACGTTACCGTTATGGTCACAGCTAAAATTAAAATGGCCATGGACAGAGTCAAACTCTAATAGGTGAAGCAGAGTTTCTGGGGGAGCCAAATCATTAATAGCAATAATCTCTATATCACTATCACTATAGTTCTCATAGATAGCCCTAAAAATATTGCGTCCTATACGACCAAAACCGTTAATAGCAACCTTAATCGACATAACCATTCTCCTTGTTAAAAACCTTCCCCATGCTGATACATAATTTTTCAACACAATTAACTATATTTGGCACTGTGAAACCAAACTCACTAAAAACATCAGCACCTGTACCTGATTCACCATATCGATCCAAACCAATAACAATACCAGAGTCCCCAGTTAAAATATGCCAACCAAATGATGAGCCTGCCTCAATAGCGACTCTACATTTTATATGTGGCGGCAAAACACTATCACGATAATCTTTATCCTGAGCTAAAAATTCATCCATACAAGGCATAGAGACAACATTAATATTTATATTTTTTATTTCTTTAGCTGCATTAACTGCAAGATCAACCTCAGAACCAGTGGCTATAATAATAGCATCAATATTTTTAGAATTACTATAGAGTAAGTAGCCGCCCTTTTTGATTAAAGAAAGCTTACCATCTTTTCTTGCTTGAGTTGGTAAACTTTGCCTAGATAACAATAAACAAGTTGGGCCATCTAAATAATCTAAAGCAGCCTTCCACGCAACAGCCGTCTCAACCATATCACAAGGACGCCAAACCTTAACCCCAGGGGTGGCTCTGAGCATAGCAATGTGCTCAATAGGTTGATGAGTAGGCCCATCTTCTCCAAGACCAATAGAATCATGTGTTAATATGTATATAACCCTGCTTTTATTCATAGCAGCAATACGTAAAGCGTTCTTTCCATAATCAACAAAAGTTAAAAAAGTTCCTACAAAAGGAATGAATCCACCGTATAAAGACATGCCATTTGCAATAGCAAACATACCAAACTCTCTTACTCCAAAATGCAGGTAATTAGCCCCATTCCAAGAATCTTTTACAGCAATAGCTTTATTTGTTTCAGTTAAGTTTGAGCATGACAGGTCAGCTGAACCACCAAATAACATAGGAAAATGATCTTGAAAAAAATCAATACAAACATTTGAGGCTTTTCGAGTTGCTATATTTAATTTTTGTTGCTGTAGATCAACTAACCAGCTTTCAACTTCACTTGTAACATTATTGCTCTCACTAAGTCTTGCTTGTAGCTGCCCTGCTAATTCAGGATATCTTAGCTTGTACTCATTAAATAATTTTTGCCATTCAGACTCGGCTTGGGCTCCAGTTTCTGTTTGATCCCAAGCACTCATGATGTTATCTGGTATAACAAAAGGAGGAAAATCCCAGTTTAAGTTTTTTCTAGTAGCTGCTACCTCTTGCTCACCTAAAGGAGAGCCATGAACTTTAGCTGTATCAGCAAAGTTAGGCGAACCAAATCCAATCTGGGTATTACAACAAATTAAAGTTGGTTTATTTGTGTTTTGTTGCGCCTCAAAAATTGCGGACTTAACTGATCCCTCATTATGCCCATCAATATTTTCTATAACCTGAAATCCATAAGATCGATATCGATCAGCAACACTTTCGTTAAACCAGGACTCAACTTTTCCGTCTATAGAAATACCATTGTTATCCCAAAATATGATTAACTTGCTTAGCTCAAGGGTGCCAGCTAAAGAGCTTACCTCATGAGAAATACCCTCCATTAAACAACCATCACCGACAAAAACATAGGTGTAATGGTCTATTATTTGTAAATCTTTTTTATTATAGGTTTTAGCTAAGTTTTTTTCACAAACAGCCATACCAACTGCATTTGCAAGGCCTTGGCCCAAGGGCCCTGTTGTGGCCTCAACACCAGGGGTAACACCAAATTCTGGATGACCAGGTGTTTTAGATCCTATTTTTCGAAATTCTTTTAAGTCATCACAACTAACATCATAACCTGTAAGGTGCAATAATGAATAAAGCAGCATTGAGCCGTGACCGTTAGAAAGTATAAAACGATCTCTATTAAACCAGCTTGGATTTTTAGGGTTATGTTTTAAAATACCACCCCAAAGTGCAGATGCTATATCAGACATACCAAGAGGCATTCCAGGGTGTCCAGATTTTGCTCTCTCCACAGAGTCTATAGATAAAAATCTAATAGCGTTTGCCATATCTCTTGCATTTGACATATTAAAATCCTAAATTTTAGATGAAAATATAACATTTAGCATAAACTTCTTTAAGTTCAAGGGCAAACAATAAATAAAAATATAACAGATGATAAAAAGAGTGTTTTTTACACAAAATAAACTTTTATTAGCTATAAAATTTATTGCTATTAAAATTAATAAAAGATAATATATTGTGTAATTGTTACTAAGTTGGTACTAAATATGGAAAACAATAAATTAAAGTTTATTGATAAAATACAGCAAAGAAGCTACTACCCTTGGATAGTTTGGACATTGTCGGCTGGGTTTTTCTTTACTGAATACCTGGTCCGATTAGAGCCAAGCATAACCAAACAACAACTTATGCAAGCATTTAGTTTAAATGCCACATCTTTTGGAACATTATCTGCATTTTTCACATTTTCATATGTAGCAATGCAAATACCAGTTGGTACCTTAATAGATAAATATGGTGCGCATAAACTCCTAACAATAAACACTATAGCTTGCGCTATTGGCTGTTTTATATTTGCAGCTTCAGATAGTCTTTATCTGGCTCAAACAGGAAGACTTATTTCTGGAATTGGATCAGCATTTGCTTTTGTTGGCACACTAAGACTTGCAACATACTGGTTTCCTCCGCACAAAATAGGGCTAATTGCTGGAATGACTCAAGCTGCAGGAATGCTAGGTGCATCTGTAGGTGAAGGCCCGTTTGCTATGATCGTTAAAGTCATTGGTTGGCGCCAAACAATGGGGTTAATAGGCCTTATAATATTAACTATTGGTATTTTAATAATGTTATTGGTGAGAGACAAACCATCAGAGAAAGGTTTTATTGGTGAAGATATTAAATATGGGCCAGGAATATGGGAGTGCTTTAAAGAAGTAATAAAAAACCCGCAAAGCTGGTATAATGGGATTTTTGTTGGGTTACTCTACTCACCTACTGCTGCTTTTGCTGAACTATGGGGAGTCCCTTTTTTAACAGAAACATACAACATGAGCACAGAAGTTGCCGCAACAGGAATTAGCGCAATATTTCTAGGGTGGGCAATTGGTGGACCAATTACAGGGTGGATATCAGACAAACAGGGGAAAAGAAAACCCACTATGGCTCTATCAGCACTATTAAGTGTAATAACTTTATCAATGATTCTTTACATACCAAATTTAAGCACAACCTCACTTTTTATATTGTTATTTTTATACGGGATAACAAATACAGGTGTTGCGACATCATATGCTCTTTCTAGCGAAATAAATAAGACAGAAGTTAGCGGCACATCAATTGCATTTGCCAACATGGCATCAGTTATTATTGGATCTGGGTTCCAACCGATCATAGGTAAAATACTAGACAATACCTGGGATGGCACTATGATAAACGGAGTACCAGTTTACTCAATAAGCTCATACCATAGCGCACTATATTTACTACCATTGTGCCTGGTACTAGCATTTTTTATTACATTTAAAATAAAAGAAACCAACTGTAGAGGAAAATAGACACAAAAACAAGGAGCGAAAATGTCTTTTTTAATAAAAAATATAGGATGTACAAAAACTAAAAATGATAGGGTTTTTACTGCGGAAGAAATTGAAAACTTAATTCCAATGGTAGAAAGTTCATTTTATCGTTTATTACAGATGAACGCACAAATTAATACGATTATAAATCAGCTAAAGTCACAAGATGTCATACTAAGCGACTCCATAACACTAAACAGCCTTAGCCACAGTGATGAAGAATCAATAAACAACCTATCAAGCCTAAAGGTTTTATTAAGCGCGACACAAGATGAAATATCTTTTATTTCAAAAAGAGGCGGTACAATACCAAACATAGACGAGCCAATAGTTAATTGGAACGGAAAGATAGACGATAATGATATAGTTTTCACTTGGAAACTTGGTGACAAAAAGATAGAACAAAAGAAGTCATCAATAACAGAACAAGATAAAGGTATTTATACGGAAGAAGCCTAGTATAGATTAGCTACCTTAGCCTTTTTTCATAACTTCAAAAAACTGTGCATTTGTTTTAGTGCTTTTCAATCTATCTATTAAAAACTCAACAGCAGCGTGATCTTCCATTGTTTGTAAATACTTTCTTAAAACCCAAATTCTCTTTAATTCTTCTTCTGAAATAATAAGGTCTTCTCTTCTTGTTCCAGAACTTGCAATATCAACAGCAGGGAAAATTCTTTTTTGAGCTATACTTCTCTTAAGGTGTATTTCCATGTTTCCAGTACCCTTAAACTCTTCATATATAACGTCGTCCATTTTTGAACCAGTTTCAACCAAAGATGAAGCAATTATAGTAAGACTTCCGCCATTCTCTATATTTCTTGCTGCCCCAAAAAATCTCTTTGGTTTTTGCAGGGCATTTGCCTCAACACCACCAGTTAAAACCTTTCCTGACGTAGGAGTTTGTGTATTATATGCTCTAGCTAGCCTTGTTATGGAGTCTAATAAGATAACCACATCATCTCCATTTTCTACCATCCTCTTAGCTTTTGCTATAACCATCTCAGCAACCTGTACGTGTCTAGACGGAGATTCATCAAAAGTACTAGCTACCACCTCTCCTTTAACACCCCTTCTCATTTCAGTAACTTCTTCAGGGCGCTCATCTATAAGCAGCACAATGAGTTTGCACTCAGGGTGGTTTGCAGCTACTGACGTTGCTATATTTTGCAACATCATGGTTTTACCTGCTTTTGGAGGTGAAACAATTAAAGCCCTCTGACCTTTCCCTATCGGGGAAACTAAATCAATAATTCTATTAGTAATATCAGAACTACTTCCATTACCAATTTCCAGCTTTATTCTTTCGTCAGGGAAGGTAGGAATAAGGCCCTCTAAACCAACAACCCTAATAGCATCTTCAGGTTTTTTGTTATTAATTCTATGTACCTGAGACATTGCAAAGTATTTTTCGCTCTCTCTTGGAGGTCTAACTATACCAGATACCAAATCCCCTGTTTTTAATTTAAATTTTTTGATTTGGCTAATAGATACATAAACATCGTCAGGGCAAGCAAGGTATGATCTTTCAGGAAAGCGAAGAAAACCATAGTTCTCCAACACCTCTAAAACACCTTCAACATTTATAACTCTGTTTTGCCTAGAGTATGCCAAAAGAATAGAAACAACCATGTTCCCCGGTTTAACAGCTCTAGCAAAAGACTTTACACCAAGGTTATCTGCAATTGCGCACAATTCAGATGGAGACTTTCTTTTTAAAGCATTAATGCAAATATTTTCAGCAACAGTGTTGCTATCTGTATTAACAGATGCTTGGGTTTCTTTTTGTGTCATTGACTTTACCTTGGGTTTAAAATAAAAATATAGGAAATAGTAGAATAATATAGGGAAAAATAGAACTTCAGCTTCTTTTATAGTTTGATAGCTGATGTATATAAACAGGATGTTACTATGTAAATAAAATTAAATCAACAAAAAAATTAATCAACATGCGGCTTGATAAAGTCCTCTATCTTTTCTTTAGTTGCAGCCCCGACCATTGAGCTAGCAGCCTCACCACCGCTAAAAACAATCAAGGTAGGTATCCCTCTAACACCATACTCCGAAGCAATTGAACCATCATCGTCAACATTAACCTTAACCAACTTTAGTTTTCCTTTATACTCACTAGCTAACTCTTCTATAACTGGAGATATTGCCTTACAAGGACCACACCAAGGAGCCCAAAAGTCAACCATTACAGGTATATCAGACTCTAATACTTCAGCTTTAAAGTTTTCACTATTTACATTAATCCCAACACTCATAATATCACCTCATTTTTTCAAATAATAATTAACTATACACTGTCACCTGGACCAGCTGACTTTATTTTTTCTTGTGTAGAAAAACGCTTAAAATTATCTCTAAACATTTTAGCCAGAGCCGCAGCATCCCTATCAAAACTATCCTCGTCTCTACCAAGCCTTGGGTCCAAAACTTCTGGATTAATACCTGGAATAGATTCAGGAATATCAAAGTTGAAATATGGTGTAGACGATTTTTTAAAGCCAGAAATTCTATTGGATAACACGGCATCGATAAGAGACCTTGTTGTTGTTAAGTCAAATCTAACACCACCCTTTCCATAAGCGCCTCCAGTCCAACCAGTGTTGATTAAATAGACTTCAGCCCCTGTTTCTGCTATTTTATTCATAAACAAATCAGCATAAACAGATGCCTCTCTTGGGAAAAAAGGCTCTCCAAAACAAACACTAAAAGTTGGTGAAATAGAACTGGTTGAACCAACCTCAGTACTACCAACCTTTGCAGTGTAGCCACTCAAAAAATAATATGCGGCCTGCTCCGGGCTAAGCTTTGCTACTGGGGGTAGAACACCATATAAATCACAACTTAAAAAGAAAACCTTACTAGGATTACCACCGCTATTAGCGTCTGATTTATTAGAAATATAAGCACGAGGGTAAGCTGCCCTAATATTTTCAGTTAAACTGTCATCTGTATAATCAGGCTCTCCATCGCTATTTAACACTACATTTTCTATGATAGATCCATAGCGAATAGCATCCCAAATAACAGGCTCTTTATTTTTTGAAAGATTTATACATTTTGCATAGCAGCCACCTTCAAAATTGAAGATACCACTTGGACCCCACCCATGCTCATCATCACCAATTAAAGCTCTTTTAGGATCAGCAGAAAGAGTTGTTTTACCCGTTCCAGACAGGCCAAAAAATAAAGCTACATCTTTATCTTCACCAATATTAGCAGAACAATGCATTGGCAAAACACCCATCTCAGGCAATAGGTAGTTTAATGCGGAAAACATTGATTTTTTCATTTCTCCCGCATATCTCATACCAGCTATAAGTATTTTTTTCTCTGAAAAATTCAAAATAACAGCTGCATCACTATTTACACCATCCTCTACAGGGTCTAACAATAACCCAGGAGCACTAATCAACTCCCAAGTTTTACTTTGTGGTATATTTTTTTTGTTATCTGATATAAATAAGTGTCTCAAAAAGATACTATGCCAGGCTTTTTCAGTCTTAATATTGACGTTATACCCAAAATCAACACTAGCACCAACTTGAAGAGAAGATTCATAACTAACCCGATCATTTAGGTAACCATTAACCTTTCCCCATTGTGATTTAAATTTTTCTGGGCAGAAAGGTTGATTAACTGAACCCCAAGCAACGCTAGAGCAGGTGGATTCATCCTTAACAATATAGCGATCTTTAGGAGATCTACCAGTTCTTTTGCCTGTTTTTACAACCAAAGCTCCATTATCACAAATAACAGCTCCCTCAGAACTTAAAGCCACTGCAATTAGCTCGGAAATAGACAAATTTACTTTTGAATTTATTGAACAAGTATCCATAAAAACCCTTATTAGTTAACACGGTTAAGGTATATTAACATAGAACATAAAATAATCTACAATTTATTTAAAAATCAGTAATAATAATTAGTGATTACAAAATAATATGGCAATCATATTTATAATTACACACTGTGACTATTTAGAGCAAATACTACTACTGAAAACAGCATAAATTAGAGTATATATAATAAATAAGGGGTTGTTTATTTAGACAGGGATTAAACTGTTTAAAATTAAGCTATCAGGTCTTTCTTTCCATAAACCCAGAAGAAAACCCCCATCACCTGCTCCGGTAATTTTTACAGCTTCAGCGCCATGGCTGCGCATATGGTTTATTTTATTTTCAACCTCCTCTGGCACAAGACCCCAGCGCTCAAAACAAGACTGGGATAAAGATATAGACTCAGAAAGGTGCTTAAAGCCTAAGTTTTTATTCTCTTTTAAGCCACTCAAAGCAAGATCAATAGCCACACACATATCTCTATCAACTTCTTTTGATAAGAGGGGATTATACGAGATCAACTCATTAACTTTTTTTACACAATCGGAAGTTCTGCTTATCCTACCAGAGCACATTAAATAAAGGCGGGGCGACCAAGACTTATCAATGTTGGTATATTTATCCCTGCCTAAAACACATACGCCTATATTAGATATGGCCCCGAGCACATCCACACCACTACTTGAGCCATGAAAATAATCTTCAAGCCTTGTAGCGAAAACAACAATATCGGGCTCTGAAATAACACCCAAAAACACAAATAACCTAGCAACTGCGACACACAAGGCAGCAGAAAACCCAAGCCCTCGGCCTAAAGGAATATTGTTTTCAATGGTTATTTTGCCTTTAAGGCCATGATTCTTAATGCCTAGCAAGCGCATAGATTGCTCTATAACCCCACAAAAAACCAGAACCAAAGAATCTTTATCACTACCATTAACACTTACATCAAGACCGCCACTTCCTGGCTCATATTTAATCTTTAACTCCATTGATGGAATAGGGAATACAACAGCCCTACCCTCGCGTAAAACAGAATGCTCACCCGATAAAATATACTTTGCGTGAGCAGAAGCAGTAAAAGCCATAAAGACAAAACTCCAAATTTAGTATAAAAGAAAACAATATCATCTTTAAATAATTAAAAACACCCTAACCTAATACTAAGTACTTTTCTCGAAAAAAATTAAGAAGCTCATTTTGGTGTAGAGTTTGATCTCGACGAAATAATAAATGAACGTTAGGGCCGGCATCCATTGTAACCAACGGGCCGTCGTTATGTTTTTCCCAATAACTCCTAACCACCCTTAAAACAAACATACTATCATCAGAAATATAGCCAAAACTTGGATTAGAAGTTTCAAATAAAGCATGCATATCCCAAAAGTCAGCCCAAACCAGGTTATAACAAAGCCTCCAGTCACCAGTAGACATGGATGACATCAGCTCTTTAAGCCTTTTCTCAGCACGCCTTTCTCTACCAACAAATAAATCGCTAGTTCGAACTGTTTTATGTGCTTCTGTCGACGAAATATCTTTTTTAGATGAAGAAACGGTAACAACGAAGTGATTTATTTCTATACCTGGGAAACTAATAGGCCCAGAATCCACCCCGTCCCAAAAACCCCACGGCATAAAAAAAGACCGGCACGAGGAACCAGAACCATGCCGGCTTAAAGATGCAAGCTCTTTAACCGGGGGGGGTGGGGTTTGTTTTAATGATGATATAGCCTGGGCTGCAGCCATAGTAAGGGCAGCAAAACTAGAAGCAGAGCTTGCAAGACCACAACCAGAAGGGAAGTTGTTTCTAGATCTAACTATAAAAAAACCATTAAACTTATAATGATTTTTAATAAAGCCAAGATGCTGCAAAAATCTATCAGACTCTTTTTCAGAAAGAAGGTCTCCGCTGTCTTCCCAAGGCATCCAGATATCTTTTTTATCTTCACAACGGAGCTCAAGCTTAACCTCAGTTTTAAAGTTTATATTAGAAAAAGACAAAGAAGGGTTGGTAGCTATATTTCCTGGAAGCTTCCCCATATATTTTATCAATGCAATATTAGCTGGTGCCTCAGCTTGCCATAAATTATTCAATATAAACTACCTCATGTTTTTTTCTGTGGCTAATATATCAAGGCCTAATTGCTGTATAAAGTTAACAGCCTCTATATTTTGTTTTGCCTCATAAAGAAACATTACCACATCAGACCCCATTGCGCCACAACCCTTAGCAGCAAGAAATATACCGGACTCCATGGCGCCATCAACAATATCAGCAGTATGACCGGCGACCAAACCCAAATCCTTCTGAGAATTAAAAAAACCATTTATCGCCATCGCTAATCTCGACAGGTCTTTTTGCAAAAGAGATCCCCAAGCAGAATCAACATAATTTGCAAGAAAAGCCATGTTTTCGGGTTTTCTTATGCCCTCAAGATGGCTGTGTGTTGCTAATTTTTTATTGGTATGTGCCAAACAAAAACCAGCAGTTTTAAAGGGCCAACGCATAGTCTCTACCTTAGATGAGTGTAAATCTAAATATACAATCCCAGAATAATTTTGAGAGACCAAATCTAAGCCGCTTGGAGGTGATCCTACACCTGACCATGAGTTTTTCTCATAAACATTAAGCATAATATCTATTTCATCTTTTTTCTTAAAGTCATAAGGGGTGCCAGAGAAAAAAGATGCAGCACGCAGCCAAAACAAAAACTCAGCACTTGAAGCCCCCAAACCCCCTCTTCCATTATAAGGGTCTATAAATTTATAACTAAGGTTCTGGAGACATAAATTAGAATCTATTAGTTTTTCACATGGAGGAGATGTTTTTATATCCTCACGAAGTCCACCCAATGAAAAAACAGCATGGAAACTTGGCTCAGTAAGAATTAGAATAGCCTTTTTAGTGGATAGCGCGCTATACTCACCTAGGAAAAATGTTTTAGCACAACATGATGTGGAAAACTCAAATACGCTAGACATTTACAATCGGATGTTTTAAGCGGACGTGCTGCAGAAGCTCTACAACATCGGTCATTGTCACCTTTCCTAGCAAGCAAAGACGCTCTTCAAGCATTGCTCTTAAAGGGGCGAACTCACATTTATTTGCTCTAGACTCGGCCATCAAGTTATCTATATGAAGTCGCATGTGTCCAGCAACAATGCCATCGCCAACAAGCGCCCTTAAGGCAGCAAAGTTTTGCAGCAACCCTACTGCTGCAAAAACAGCAGCCAATTCTTTTGATGAGTTAGCCCCTATTATTTTTTTACAAACACCAACAACTTCTTGATTAGTTGCCCCACCCACAAAAGCAACAGGTATTGGCCCCTCAAAATAACCTATCAAGTCCCCAGCCACATACTCCCAACGAGTTAAAGGGGCGTATTGACCAGATGCGGCTGCATATCCATGCAAGCTTGCTTCTATTGCACGCCAATCATTTCCTGTTGCGACAGCCACAGCATCAACGCCGTTTAAAACCCCTTTATTGTGGGTGACCGCTCTATAAGGGTCTGAAGCGGCTATAGACCCGGCCTCAACAATATCTTTTGCAAAAACAGGGTCTGCATTGGGAATAATAATAGTTGCTTTTGTTATCTGACAATCAGACAAGTTGGATACTATGGCCAGCTTGCCATAAACACCAATGGAATCAAATATACTACCCTTTAAAGCCTCTGCAATTTGACAAACCAAGTTTGCACCCATAGCATCACAAGGGTCGAACACTATATCAACTGCTAAGGCATTAGATCCGCCTTCTATTTCAAAGTCTCTTGTCTTTATGCTAAGTATCCCTCCGCCACGCCTAACCATGCTTGGGGCCACTTTTGAATTTAATTTGGAAATCAGTATTCTTTCATCTTGCTTTACATGATCGCGAACCTTCTGTAGCTCTAAAGGGTTTGTAAAAAATAGTTGGCCCCTAACGCCCCAGCCTTCTTGATGAGTTTTTATCTCGCCACCAACTTCAGAAAGCCACTTTCCAGCACTGCTTATAGCGGCAATTATGGAGGTCTCTTCAACAGCCATCGGCACAAGGCGTGAAACTCCATCAATTATACAGTTTGTGGCTAAACCAAGAGGCAGAGGAAGACACCCAATTGTGTTTTCAATTAAATTATCAGCTTGATCTAAAATATTAGAAGAAGAAGACCCTTGTAACACAGATAAGTCGTTCCTGTTTATAAAACCATGTGACAGCAGGCACTCCAGCCTCTCAGACCGGCTCAACTTGAAAAAACCCTTGAATTTTTTAAAAAAATCTTTGTTTGTGGACATAAAAACCTCAGCACCAACAATTAAAACATTGTTTTTGTGGATTCTTAAAACAAAACAATATAGCATTTAAGAACCCAACTGCTAAATATATCAAATGGAAACATCTCGTTGCAACAAAAAAACACCAATAACTAATAAAGAAGTAATATTAGTCGATAAGTTCGACCAAATAATGGCAACTGCAGAAAAAATTCACGCTCATAAGCAAGGACTCCTACACAGAGCCTTTTCTATTTTTATTGTAAATAGCAGAGGTGAAATACTAATGCAAAAAAGAGCATCATCTAAATATCATTGCGCAGGGCTCTGGACAAACAGCTGCTGCAGCCATGCCCAACACAATCAAGATATATTACATACAGCATCTGATAGGTTAGAGCATGAAATGGGAATAAAATCTTACTTAAGTCACGCTGGGTCTTTCGTTTACAAAGAAAAACTTAAAAATGGCTTGTATGAGCACGAGCTTGACCATGTGTTTGTTGGAACGAATTATACGACTGAATCACAACCAAATCCAAATGAAGTAAGTGAAATAAAATGGATGGGGGTTGAAGAAATAAAAAACAGCTTTAAAACCGCCCCAAATGATTTCACCCCATGGTTAATGCCTGCGCTGAATATTGCAATTAAATATCTACATTCTCAGCCAAAATAGCATTATCTTCAATGAATTTTTTCCTGGACTCCACATGATCCCCCATAAGAGTGGTGAACATTTGGTCTGCAGCAATAGCATCCTCTACTCTGACCTGAAGCATATTTCTAAAGTCAGGGTCCATTGTAGTCTCCCAAAGCTGATCCGGATTCATTTCACCCAATCCCTTATACCTCTGCACAACTAGTCCTTTTACAGACTCATTCTCCAAATAACAGAATAAAGAATAAAGGCTAGAAAAAGATGTGCTTTTATCTGATCTATGCAAAAAGACATCCTGACCAGAACTTTCAAGAATGCTGTCTGCTAGCTCTGTTAAAAACACATAATCTCTATGGCCGACGAACAGTCGATTTAAAGCCATTTCTTTGGTTGCGCCATGGTTTGTATAGCGTATTACAGGATAAAAAACATCCTCTTCCGGAGAAGCTTTAACAGAAACATCAAGTTTTAAGGTGGAAATAACATCATTACCAAAGTCACACAAGTTTTTAAAGCTATCGACCCATTTTTCAATAGAGCTCTTGTTATATAAGTCATCAACTGAAATCCTAGGGCTACATGATAGCAAATCTAAAACCGTTGCTGAATCTCTTTTTGAAAGACGCTCTTTTGCTCTTTTAACCTTTTGATATGAGTAAGCCAGCTTCTCAAAAGAAACGCCAGAAATAGGAGGTGACCCTTCACCAAAAGAAACGCTTGAACCTTGGGTTATTAATTGTAGAATGTACTGTTCGTACTCCCTATCATCTTTTATATACTGCTCTTGCTTGCCTTTCTTAACCTTATAGAGAGGAGGCTGAGCTATATAAATATTGCCCTGTTCAAATAGTTCAAACATATGCCTGTAAAAGAACGTTAACAACAACGTTCGTATGTGAGATCCGTCAACATCAGCATCAGTCATAATAATAACCCTACTATAACGAAGCTTTTCAATTGAAAACTCATCCTTTCCAATGCCACAACCTAGAGCTGTGATCAGCATCGCGATTTCGTTAAAGGATAACATTTTATCAAATCTGGCCTTCTCAACGTTAAGTATCTTACCCTTTAGGGGCAGGATAGCTTGGGTCTTTCTGTCCCTTGCCTGTTTCGCTGATCCCCCCGCAGAATCACCCTCCACCAGGTATATTTCCGAGTTAGCAGGGTCCTTGTCAGAGCAGTCGGCAAGCTTTCCAGGCATTCCAGCGATCTCAAGTGTGTTTTTTCGGCGGGTCATGTCCCGCGCCCTTCTTGCTGCCTCTCTAGCCCTAGATGCTTCCAGTATTTTAGACACTACAGCCCTGGCTTCATGTGGCTTTTCCAACAAAAAGTCATTAAATTTTTCGGCAACAATATTCTCTACAATTGGCTTAATTTCAGATGAAACAAGCTTATCTTTTGTTTGCGACGAAAACTTAGGGTCAGGCATTTTCACCGACACAACAGCGGTTAGACCTTCCCTTGAATCATCTCCGGTAAGAGAGTTTTTTTCTTTTTTATCTAGGCCCTCTTTCTCTATGTACTTGTTTATCGTCCTGGTAAGAGCCCCTTTAAAACCAGCAGTATGTGTGCCACCGTCCTTTTGAGGTATATTATTGGTGTAGTAGTATACATTCTCTTGGTATGAATCGCTCCATTGCATGGCAACTTCTACGGATATTTTATCCTTACTGTCTGAGAAATAAAGTATAGTATCATGAATAGGATCCTTGTTTTGGTTAAGGTATTCAGCAAAGGCCTTTAGCCCTCCTTCATAAAAAAACGTCTCCTCCTGCTCACTCCTCTCGTCACACAAGTTTATGTAAATGCCTGAGTTTAAAAAAGCTAACTCCCTGAGTCTTTTCGCGAGTATATCGTAGTGAAACTCTGTCTCTGTAAATGTTTTAACACAAGGGTTAAATCTAATTTCTGTCCCTGTTTTATCTGTATCACCTATTTCTTTTATAGGTGCTTGAGGTGTTCCACCACAGTAGTGTTGCTCATAAACCTTACCCTTGGTCCATATTTTAAGCTTCAAACTTTCTGACAGTGCATTTACAACAGAAACCCCAACTCCGTGGAGCCCCCCTGATATCTTATAAGAATCCTCATCAAACTTACCCCCTGCGTGCAAAACAGTAAGAATAACTTCAGCAGCAGAGCGTTTTTCTTCAGGGTGAATGTCAACAGGGATACCGCGACCATTGTCTCTTACAGAAACAGATCCATCCAAGTGAATCACAACATGAATATGAGAGCAATGACCGGCTAAAGCCTCATCTATTGAATTATCAACCACCTCAAAAACCATATGATGCAGGCCAGTGCCGTCATGGACATCTCCAATGTACATGCCTGGTCTTTTTTTAACTGGGTCCAACCCTCTTAAGACCTTTATTTTAGATGAATCGTAATCATCTTGTTTTAATTCTGTTGTAGACATTGTAACTCCAAAAGCACTATAAAAGTAATTACTTGCTGTTAAACCATGCATTATAACGAATAATTAGCGACAATAATACACTAATAAAAAAATCTTTTCAAACGCATGTGGATAACTTTGTTGATAACAATTAGCTAAACTTGTGTTTGTTTTTGTGAATAAGTGATCTTTCTTGCCCAGATGTAACTATATCCCAAAACTAAAGGCAAAACACCAACAGGTTACCAACAACGTTAAAGAACCATAGGTCCTTGTTTTAAAATGAAACTTGGAAAGTTATAAACAAAAAGGGCCCCCTTATATAACAATAAATAAATTCTTTCTAATAAATAATTATACTATTATGATATAGTTTAAAATTAGTTCTTCATAAAGTGGATATCTTTGATATTGACAAGGGGTTAATATTATAATACTATGTGTGGCTAAGTTTAGATTTATTTTTTAATATAGAAGAGCGAGTAAAATGAAAAGAACTTTTCAGCCAAGTAACATAAAACGAAAAAGAAAGCACGGCTTCCGCAAAAGAATGTCAACTAAAGGTGGACGTTTAGTGTTGAAGAGAAGAAGACAGAAAGGTCGCGCCAAGCTATCTGCATAATGAGTGGCGTCCTCGCAAGAGAAACCAGAATAAGGTCAAAAGAAGAGTTTAGCCTTGTTTTTTCATCTGGTCGTCGCTATAAGGCGGCACACACCATATTTATATATAAAGCGAACAACTTGAACTGTAGTCGTCTTGGGGTTGTTGTTTCTAAAAAGTGCTTTAAAAATGCTGTAGCAAGAAATTATGTGAAGAGGTTGCATAAAGAATCATTTAGAGCTATAGAACTAAGTGGGAATTATGACATTGTAGCTGTATCAAAGAGGAGCGTATCCAACTTAGCACAGGAAGAATTGTATGAAAACACTAAAAAACAGTGGAATACTTTCGTAAAATGCTTGTCAAGCTTATAACAATACTGGTACGATTTTACCAGCGAAAGATTAGTTGTGGACGGCCACCATGCTGTAGATTTTTTCCATCATGCTCTGAATATGCAATTGAAGCGCTAAGTGAAAGAGGTTTTTTTGTGGGATTAGCACTGATTATTTGGCGACTAGCCCGTTGTAACCCCTTATGTAAAGGGGGGGTAGATTTAATTCCAGTTATTAAAAAAGGAAAGAAAAAATGAATCAAACAAGACAATTTATCGGCTACCTTATAATATTTTTAGCAGCATCTATGATGTGGCAATCCTGGCAGCAGCAGGAAGAATCTCAGGAAAAAGCAAACAAGTCACTCCCTGAAAGCGCATCTAGTCATGTTGGTAGTGTCGCTGGAACCACCTCTATAGAGGTTTCTCCAAAAGACCGTATTATAGAGGTATCTACTGGGCTTACCAATATAAATATAGATCTTCAAGGTGGTAGAATTGTAGCTGCAGATTTACTTGAATATAAAGAGCAAAAAAACGGTTTAAAGCCAGTTTCCTTTATAGGTCAGGATAAGAAATCATATTTAACTTCCCAATTTGGTATGACGGGCGACACTAAGGTTTTATTTAAATCAAACTATAAAAAATATTCTTTAAGTCCTAACCAGGAAGAATTAAAGGTTGTCTTGACAGGCACAAATAGTACAGGGGTTGATTTTGTTAAAACCTTTACTTTTTATAAAGGGAAGTATCACTTTATGGTAGAGGGCAGTGTGAAAAACTCTACAGATCACGCATATAACGGACATCCATATTCACAATTTAGGCAGTTTGTGATGGATGATCCCTCTACTGGTAAAAGCCTATATCAGCGTTTTGTATCAGCTACCAGGTTTAATACTTTCACAGGGGTTTCTTATTACTCCACACAGGATAGCTATGTTAAGCTAAGCTATAAAGATATGGATGAAAAGCAAATTGATAAGAATTTTGTTGGTGGCTGGGTAGCTGTGCAAAAACCTTACTTTTTAGGCGCGTGGGTTCCGCAAAACAATCAAGCTCACCACCTGTATACTGACCAAAAGCTTTATTCTGAAGGAAAAGTTTACACGGCTGGTATGCTTGGAAAGCAGGTTGTGGTTGCTCCAGGAGAAGAGTTTTCAAGTAGCTCAGTTTTTTATTCGGGTCCAGAGGTTACTTCTATTTTAAAGGGAGTGGCTAAAGGTTTGGATTTAACTATTGATTACGGCTGGTTATGGATGCTATCTAATTCTCTGTTTTGGTTACTTGACAATATACACAAAGTTGTCCAAAACTGGGGGCTGGCTATTATTTTAGTTACTTGTGCTATTAAGGGCGCATTTTATAAAATGTCTGAGTCTAGTTACATTTCTATTTCTAAAATGAAAAAAATACAGCCAAGATTAGAGGCTTTGAAGAAGCTGCATGGTGATGACCGTGAAAAATTAGGTGTTGCAACAAGAGAGTTATTTTTACAAGAAAAAGTAAATCCTCTTGGAGGCTGCTTGCCGGTGGTTATCCAAATACCATTTTTTATTGCTCTTTACTATGTTTTGATCGAAAGCGTCCAGCTTCGACACGCACCTTTTGCTTTATGGATTCAAGACTTATCTGCACCAGATCCATACTTTGTTTTACCTATATTAATGGGCTTAAGTATGCTCTATCAGCAGAGCCTAAACCCTAAGCCAGAGGACCCTATTCAAGAAAAAATGATGTATTTCTTTCCGGTGTTTTTAACTGTTCTATTTAGCTCTTTTCCTGCAGGTTTGGTGCTTTACTGGGTTACTAATAATTTACTATCTATTTGGCAGCAAACTCATGTTGCGAAAAGGTTTGGCCCTAAATCAAGCTGATGTCTATAGATAATAGTACTATTGTTGCTCCTGCTACGCCTTCTGGGCGTGGAGGAGTTGCTGTGGTTAGATTGTCTGGCCCCGAGACTAAACAAATACAACTAAAACTAGTTAAAAAGATTTGTAAACCAAGGCTGGCTACTTATGTATGTTTTTATGATTCCAAGGGGGAAGTAATAGATAGTGGCTTATGCCTTTTCTTTGAAGGACCCGCTTCTTATACAGGAGAGGATGTTCTTGAGTTACACTGCCATGGTAGCCCTACAGTTGTTGATTTAATTGTTAAGGCAGCGCTGGATTTCGGTGCTAAACTGGCAGGCCCGGGTGAATTTACGCAACGCGCATTTTTAAATGGAAAGCTTGATTTATTTCAGGCGGAAGCTGTAGCTAGTATTATTGCTTCAGATAGTGAAGTAGCTGCAAAGTCTGCAAATAGGTCTCTGCAAGGAGTTTTTTCTTCTGAAATTAAACAACAAGTAAAGCGGCTTACTGAACTAAGAGTTTATGTAGAAGCTGGACTAGACTTTACTGAAGAAGACATTGATTTTCTATCAGAGGGGCAGGTTAGCTCTGGCTTGGCTAGCATTATAGTTGAGCTTAATAAACTAACAGAGCGCACAAAGATTGGAAAGGTTTTAGGGGAGGGGGTTAAAGTTGTCTTAACTGGTCCAACAAATGCTGGTAAATCTTCTCTTTTTAACAGGATAACTGGTGATGATGATGCTATTATTGCTGATGAAGAAGGAACAACCAGAGACGTTATTCGGCAAAAAGTAAAGCTTGGGCCTATGGGGGCCACAATAGAACTACTAGACACTGCTGGAATTAGAGAAACTATCGGAGTGGTAGAACTAGCTGGTATTGCTAAAAGCAAGCAGCATGTGGCAGATAGTGATGTAATTATAGTTATACTGTCTGCTGAGTGCTACAAAGAGGGAGATTTCGCCCACTTCTTAAATAAGTTGTTGAAAATCAACGCTGTAAATGCTAAGGTGGTGTTTGTACTTAATAAGTGTGATACTTGGAACAAGGTTCGCTCTAAAGAATTGGATCAATGTAGCCACGGGGTTTATCTTTCTGCAAAAACAGGGGATGGCATCTCCAAGCTAAGAGACTTAGTTGAATCTTTTTGTTTTGACCCTAGTTCTGGCAGTAAAGATGTTTTCACCGCTAGAGCTAGGCATGTAGATTCATTATCCAAAGCAACAAGTCACACCAATAGCGCAGCGGATGTTGTTGAGCAGGGTGGGGCGATAGAGCTTGTAGCAGAACATTTGCGCCTAGCACAAGATTCTCTTGGTGAAATAACCGGAGAGGTGTCATCAGATGACTTGTTGGGTGAGATTTTTGGATCATTTTGTATAGGTAAGTAATGAAGTTTCCTGATTTGTTTGATGTTATTGTTATAGGTGGTGGGCACGCAGGTTGTGAGGCAGCTTACGCGAGCGCAAATATGGGCTCAAAAACGCTTTTATTAACCCAGCAGATAGATACAATTGGACAAATGTCATGTAACCCAGCTGTAGGCGGTATAGGAAAAAGCCAGTTGGTGACCGAGGTTGATGCCTTAGGTGGTCTTATGGGCTTAGCTGCAGACCAGTCAGGAATACAGTACAGAGTTTTAAATTCATCTAAAGGCCCAGCTGTTCAAGCAACTAGAGCTCAGTCAGACAAAAATATTTATAAGAAAAAGGTAAGGTCCATACTTGAATCTTCTAAAAATGTTTATATGTTTCAGCAAGAGGTTGCTGATATAATTGTAAAAGATAATTTAATTAGCGGGGTTATAACTAAAACTGGGATTTCTTTTTATGGTAAGACCGTTGTTTTAACGGCAGGAACCTTTCTGGGTGGGGTCATTCATATAGGAGATCAAAGGTTTGGCGCCGGAAGAGCAGGGGACCCAGCTTCCAACGTGCTGGCTGAACAGTTTCGTAGCAGGGGCTTTGATGTGGGCCGCTTAAAAACAGGGACCCCAGCGAGGCTGGATGGCCGCACCATAGATTTTACACGTCTTGATAATCAGCCTGGAGATACTCCGCGCCCCCGGTTTTCATTTATGACTCACGCAGATAATAATCTAAAGCAGGTGCCGTGCCATATTACTTACACCAATAAAAATACACTCAAAATAATAAAGGATAATATAAGTAAGTCAGCAATATTTTCTGGAGCCATTACTAGCGCAGGGCCTAGGTACTGCCCGTCAATTGAAGACAAGGTAGAGCGTTTTGCAGAGCGTGAAAACCACCAAATATTTATAGAGCCAGAGGGTCTAGATGTTGTTGAATGTTATCCTAACGGTATTTCAACTAGTTTGCCATTTGATGTGCAACTCAAATTTATTCAGACAATAGCTGGTTTTGAAAATGCACATATAATGCGGCCAGGGTACGCTATTGAGTATGACTACTTTGATCCAAGGGGTTTACTGCCGTGGCTCGAGACAAAAAAAATAAAAAACTTGTTTTTTGCAGGTCAAATAAATGGTACGACTGGTTATGAAGAAGCTGCTGCTCAGGGTTTGGTTGCAGGTATAAATGCATGCCTTCGGTCTAAAGAGCAAGAGCCATGGGTTATCCGCAGAGACCAAGCATATATTGGCGTTATGATTGATGACTTGGTAAACAATGGGACTATAGAGCCCTACAGAATGTTTACTAGCCGCTCTGAATATAGATTGTCGCTGCGACAAGATAATGCAGATGAGCGTCTTACAGAGATAGGTTATAAGCTTGGGGTTGTAAGTGCTGATCGCTATAGTGTCTTTCAAGAAAAGCAGGAAAACATAAAACAAGCAGAGAAATACTATAAAAGTAAAAGCATACCTGCGAGCATGGTTCCAGGTGAAACGAATAAGGCCGAAGAAGGGCATGGGGCTGCACACTCTCTATGGAGCCTCTTAAAGAGGCCTGAGTTTAGTTATAAAGACATATCACCGTTTGCAATAGAGTCATATGATATTCAAACATTAAAAAGTATAGAGGTGTCTGCAAAATATGAAGGCTATATTTCGAGGCAGAAACAAGAGATAGCTCGCCAGAAAAAAAACTTGGGTAAAAAAATACCACATAATTTTGACTATAGCATTGTTGTTGGTTTGTCGAATGAGGCTAGACAAATTTTACTTAGGGTTAAGCCTATATCTGTAGATCAGGCTTCGAGAATTTCAGGCATTACTCCTGCAACTATTTCGTTGCTGCTCGTGTCTTTAAAGAAGCATGCTATTTTAGAGTCTAATACTTGGTAGTTATTTTAGCAGCTAAACGTAGTCTTGCTTACTCTGTTTTTTATTTTATGGTATAATAATCAATTGATTACACCACTTTCTCTAATTTAAATAAATGTTTTTTGTAATACAAGTAAATATTGCTCTATAACTCGTGAAGGCTGGGTGTTGATGTTGGCTCAGCATCCCAGTTAGATGTTTTTTCTTCCAGCTTGGGTATTATTATCTCATTTAGTTGTCTTTTGATGCTAACAGCATATTTAAAAACAGATTGATGATGGCTTTGGTGTTTTTCTAAATTATGAAGGCGCCCATTATGTGATAAATAATTTCTAAACTCTCTCATATCTTGATCAAAGCTAGCAGAATTTATTTGTGTTTTGTTGCATAACGACTGTATAAAAACAAGTAATAGCTCTGTTGTCATTGATATTTGTTTATTGTTTTTAAAGTCATCACAAATCTCTAGGAATGAAAAATTTTGCTCTAGTCGTTCTTCTAACCCCCCTTGTTGTATTAATTGTTTTATTTTTTGTGTTTCAGTAGCGTCAGGAACTCGCGTATCTCCTGGTATAGTGTATCTGAAGATAGTTTCATATTCTTCATGGGTAAATGGCACTAATATTATTGATAAATTACCATCTTTTATGATGTGGTCAAAAACAATTTTCTTTACTTCCTCTGTTAATTTTCTTCTGCTAGGAAGAAATCTCTGCATTCCATCTGCGATACCTTCCATTTCATCACATAGCTCTATTAGCAAATCATAAATATCTCTATGAAAAGTACAGCTCATGTTTATTTCATGTGTGGCGCCATCTATTTTATAGCACAGCCTATTGTTTGTTGTATCTTCAGGATCCAATAAATTAAATATTCCTATTTGATTCTCTGACAATGTGACATCAATGCCACCTAAAATTTTTAACTCAAAATTGTCATAAATAACTTCCTTATACCTTGGTGGAGAAAATTCTAATTTCAAAAATTGGCCAGATAACTTCATGATCCTATCTGTTATAAGTATTCCTAAAGGTTCTTTAAATGAGCCGGGAAAACACATAATCCTTAAGTTGTCAAATCCTCTTTCAGCATCTATTATGCTTTCAAGTTTAGATGTTTTCTCTGGCGGGCATAAGCTTAAAATAATTTTCTCTAGATCTTTAGAGTAGGTGCGTAACATAGTTAGAGCCTTTTCATTATCTTCTTTATTATTTAAAGAAAAATTAGTGGGGTATAAAGATTCTAATTTTTCTAATTCGTCAAAAGAAATAGGTGAGTACTTTATAAAAGAATTTAATTCATCTATTACTGGTTTTAGTTGTAGGCTTTCTTTTATTTTCTGGGCATTATCCTTAAAAAACTTTTGCACACAGTTTTTCCTAAAACCGCTTATACTATTGACAAAAGCGTCTTTATCATTTTCTTCACTTGTTTTTAATACTTTGTTAAAAGAATCTTGGTTTTCAGATATTCTTAAGAAATCAGCCAAATTTTGTGGTATAGCTTTTTTTGGGGGGATAAGCTCTTGCTGACTAATTGAAACTTTTTGATAACTAGTTTTATAGAATTTTTGTATTTCTTCATGGTTATTTGAATCAATTTTATTTGTTAAAAAAGTTAAAACATCTTCAAGTGATTTTTTTATATTTTCTAACTCTTTCTTTATTACTTTATCCACGCCAGGACCTTTGTTCCCAATAAAAACAAATTGCATATAATTAGTTAAATCTTTTTCTCGGTGTAAAATAAAATTTCGAATAGTTGCTAAAATATCTATATTTATATCACTCTTTAAAAAACCAACAATTCTTCCAGATATATTTCTTCTACTTAAGTTTTCTCCCAGCTTTGCGATTATAGCCAAAAGTTGATAGACACTTTCTGGCAAAATACTTAAAACAGATATACTTTTTTCAAGATAGGATTTGTCATTAAAGTAGCTGAAATATTCAAAGTGACCTGATTCCCTATTGAATTTCACCACTACTTTATTCCTGGGTAAAATAGTTTTTAAGTGTAACTTTTTACTTTCTGTTATTTCTATTACTAATTTTAAAAAGGACTTGGTAAGATCTATGGTTTCTTTAGATATATCTTCATTAAAAGGCTCATTGTGCCGCTGAGAGTAAAAAAAATAATATAAATTTTCACAGTCATAAATTAAGCTACAGCAGTTAGGGTCTTGTATTAGTGCTTTGTATTTGCTGGGCAAATGCTGGAGGCTGGAGTAAACGGTTTTTAATATATAAACACACTTTTTCATGGTTTTGTATGCAGATAAATCAATTGAGACAGGTAATGCATTGGCTATATTAATAAACTGGTTCAGCCACATAAAATTTAACTCTAGTTCAATGTCTGTTGGCTCTTTGCCCATGATTCTGGCCCTATGTAAGGCCCCACTTGCATTTTGGCATTGCTTCACAATGTTGTGAAGTTTATCTTTATTTTCTCTATTCATATTTATCCCTGTTTTTATTGATTAATAAAAACACATAATATAAATCTTCACAAGATATTAAAGTATTTAAGTCAAGTGTTTGGCTTTTATTTGTTTTCTTGATGTGTAAAATACGCGCCACCGTTGTCGCTTATGGGGTATTCCGTATTCACCTATAATTTAAAGTTTTTTTATGCTGGCATTTAAGTTGTTGTTAATATAATATTAAATACATGAAGTTAAATAGATTAAAAGGTAATTTTTTACTTTCATCTCCTTGTGGTGATGAGCTAGGTGGTGTTTTTTCAGGCTCAGTAGTATATGTTTTTAGAGATGATAGTGATGGTGTTGAAGGTTTTGTTATAAATAAACCAGTAAGTAATGGCGTTGATGTTTTAAAAAGCGTGTTGGGCTCTGCTGAGTCAAGCAACCCAAACAATGAGCGTCTTTATTTGGGGGGGCCTATTTCCCAAGCACGACTTGGCGTTTTGTTTTGTAAAGAGGGCTGCATACAGGTTTCTTACTTGCGAAAAACTATAGAGAGAGTTTTCCATAGCGAGCAGCGATACGGTGCCAAGTTTATTCTTGGTGTATCAAGCTGGGATAGAGATCAGCTTTATTCGGAAATAGCTAGCAACTATTGGCATGTTGTTCCTGGTTGTAAAGATATATTGTTTTCAGCTAATGACTCTGAAATAAAATCATTTAGTCATGATATCCTTGGCTTTCAATCGGGGTTTGTATCCAATTTCTGTGGGAGCTCATAGTTTTGGTGCCAGAAAACATTGTAAATTTAATGGCATTTGATTTTGGATTAAAACAAATGGGGGTGGCTGTAGGTCAAACCATAACAAATACAGCAAGACCGATAGATGTTGTTGCAGTAAAATCAGGAAATGTTGATTGGGCAAAGGTCGACTCTCTTGTAACTGACTGGGGGCCTGATGCCTTTGTTTTAGGGTTGTCATTGCATATGAATGGCGCCAAGCAGAGTTTTCATCCCCAACTTGAGTTTTTCAAAAAAGAATTAACAAGGCGTTATAAAAAGGAAGTTTTTTGGTCTGATGAGCGTTTAACAACTGTCGCTGCGCGTGAGCAGTTGTTCGATGATGGCGGCAAAAGAAAGTTAACTAAAGCAAATATAGATGCAAAAAGTGCAGAAATAATTTTAGAGCAGTGGTTGTATGATCATAATTGCTCTTAGTTTTTGTTTTTTTAAGGAGGTTGGGGTTGCAAAGTTTAGTTTCTATAAGTGATCTAAGTTTAATACAGATAGAGCAGTTACTGTCTTTGGCGCAGCAATACTCTGAGCTGCCAGAGATGCCACAGGTTTTACAAGGAGAAATTGTTGCAAATTTGTTTTTTGAGCCAAGCACCAGGACTCTCGCTAGCTTTAAAATAGCAGCCTATAGGCTTGGCGCTAAAACCATTGATATAGACGGTGTAAGCTCGGCGCTACAAAAAGGCGAGAGCGTTGAAGATACTGTTAGAAATATAGCGGCAATGGGGGTTAAAATTTTTATAATTAGGCACGCTGATAATAACCTTGTTTTTGATATTGCCGATAAATTCCCGAATTTGAAAATAATAAACGCAGGTTCTGGTAGTTATCAGCACCCATCACAAGCCCTGCTAGATATTCTTACAATAAAACAAGAGAAAGGATCTTTTTCTAATTTAAAAGTATCTATTGTTGGTGATATAAAACACTCCAGGGTGGCTGGGTCTTTGCTTGATGCTTTTGGAATAATTGGTGTTAAAGATATTACACTTGTGGCCCCTCCTGAATTATTACCTAGTAGGTCTTGTGATTTTGCAGTTGAGAATAATTTAGAGTTTGGTTTGCGGGGTGCGGATGTTGTTGTAGTGCTTCGCTTTCAGAAAGAGCGGATGCAAAAAAATAATTTAGAAATTGTTGATGAAGTTGCTGCTAATTTATGTATCAGTCCAGAAAGTTTGAACTATGCAAATCCAGATGTTATTTTGCTGCACCCAGGCCCGGTTAATATTGGTGTTGAGTTGACAGCAGATGCGGTATCAGATCGCCGCACAAAAATATTAAAACAGGTAAGTAATGGTGTCTTTATTCGGGCTGCCATACTCACTTTTTTATTAACATAAATACGTAGCTCTATTTACTATTTACTTTGTTTTAGCTAAAGTACTTGTTCTGATAATTATTTTCTTGCTTGCTTTGTTGTGGTAGGATTAAAATTAATTATAAATATTTATTTTTTATGTATGGAGGGTTGTTTTGGGGACTTCTAAATGGGTTAAGGTTCTAGATTGGCTTCAGGCCGATGTAGATGCTGTTGCATATAGTACCTACCTATGCCCTCTGCAAGTTAAACAGGATGATAATAACTTGTACTTATTGGCTCCTAATGGCTTTGTTAAAAACGAAATAAATAAAAATTATTTAGATGTTATTCAGCGAGGGTTTGATAAGTTCTTCCCTAATGACCGCCTTGTTTGTTCGGTTGTTTTAGGCAGCGTAACTGAGGCTAAGTTTAATGCTGATGTAAAGAAGGGAGAGAGCTCTGGTGAAATAAGTATAGCTCCTACGCATGACCCTTCTTTTTCAAAATTAAATAGTGAATACACTTTTGATAATTTTGTTGCCGGGTCTTCTAACGAAATTGCTAGAGCAGCTGCTATTATGGCAGGTGAAAAACCAGGCGCTTACAATCCATTACTTATATATGGCGTTTCTGGTTTGGGAAAAAGTCATTTACTGCATTCCGCGGGCCATAAAATAATGGAAAAAAACCCTGCAGCAAAAGTTAAATATTTATCATCTGAGCGCTTTGTGAGCGAGATGGTGACGGCACTACAAAAAAACCAAATAGAAGAGTTTAAGTCTAAGTTTAGGTCTTTAGATGCTCTTCTTCTAGATGACATCCAGTTCTTTGCAAAAAAAGTTAGAAGCCAGGAAGAGCTTTTCCATACTATAAATTCACTTTTAGATAGTAACCAACAGATAATAATAACTTCAGATTGTCACCCTAAAGAACAAGAGGGTATTGAGGAGCGTTTGCGATCCCGTTTTTGTTGGGGCTTAGCTGTTGGTATCGAGCCGCCAGAGCTTGAAACAAGGGTTGCTATTCTTATAAAAAAAGCTGCTGCTGTAGGGGTTGATCTGTCACAGGAAGTTGCTTTTTTTATATCTGAAAATGTTAAGGCTAATGTTAGAGAGCTAGAAGGAGCGTTAAAGAAGGTTATAGCTAATTCGCATTTTATGGGTGCTGAAATTACATTGCCTTTTGCACGCGAGGCTCTTAAAGACTTATTGAGCGTTAAGGCTAAGTTTGTAACTATAGACAATATTCAAAAAACGGTCTCTAAGTATTATAATATAAAGCAGGCAGAATTGCTGTCAGACACAAGGAGGCGTTCTATAGCGCGCCCAAGACAGTTGGCCATGGCTATAGCTAAAAAATTAACCACAAAGAGTCTCCCTGAAATAGGTGCTGCTTTTGGTGGTAGGGATCATACTACCGTGCTTCATGCGTGTAGAAAAGTTGTTGAGCTACTTAGTAAGGATGTAAGTATTAAAGAGGATTGGGATAATTTATTAAGACTATTGTCGGGGTAGGGGTGTTTTGATGGAAGATGTTTTTGATTTTGCTGACGTGCAAGATAATACTGTTGTTGAGCAAGAATTTGAGATTATAGTAGATAGATCTTGTTTTTTGGCGGCATTAAAAATGGTTATTGGTGTTGTTGAGAACTCACAGATACTACAGATTTTATCGCATGTTAAAATGATTGCTAAAGGTGATCTATTAACCGTTATGGCTACTGATTCTGAGGTTGAATTGGTTAGCTCTTTCAAAATGATGAAAAAAGTAGAAGGTGAGTTTGCTATAACTGTTCCAGGAAAGAAGTTGCTTGATGTTTTCCGCACGTTGCCAGATGGCGCAAGCGTTTCTATGTCGTGCACAAGAAATTGGGTTAAAATATGTGCTTCTGATAATATTGAGTTTACTTTGTCTGCATTGCCCTCTGAAGGATTCCCGGTTATACGAATGGGATCAGAGATAAAGACTTTTTCACTGCAGAAATCTAATTTCACATCGTTGCTTAGCAGTTCTTCATTTGCAATGGCCCATAGCGATGTAAGACATTTTTTAAACGGTATGTTGTTTTCTTTTTCTGAGGATGTTTTAAAAGTTACTGCTACTGATGGCCACCGTTTGGCTATAGATTTTGCTGGCGTGACATCTGAAGAAGGCTTCTCTGGTGATGCTTCTGCTATTATTCCAAGAAAGGCTGTATTAGAGCTCGCCAAGCTAATAGATTCTGCAGAAGGTGTGGTTGAGGTTGCTGTGACAGACCAGCATGTAAAAGTTATGACAGATAAGTTTATTTTATCTACCCGTCTTTTAGAGGGTGATTACCCAGATTGCGAGAAATTAATTCCAGATTATGATGGCACTAAAGCTATAGTGTCACGCGTACTTTTTAAACAGGCTCTTAGTAGGGCTGCTGTACTGGCTAAAGAAAAGTATCATGGCGTAAGATTGTCTTTTACCGTCGGTCAGCTAAAAATTTCGTCTACAAACTCAGATAATGAGAAGGCAGAGGAAGTTTTCCCGGTAGATTATGATGGTGATGAGATAGCAATGGCATTTAATATTTCTTATTTGTTGGATGTTGTTAATGTATTGTCTTCAACTGATATAGATTTTGTTTTATCGGATCCACAGAAGTGCGTGTTGTTAAAAGAGTATGGTGATGGTGGTTGTGAGGATGCTATTTATGTCGTTATGCCTATGACCCTATAGGTTTATGTATTTTACAAGCCTTAAAGCCGATGGTTTTAGAAACTTAAAAAGCGTTGATTTGTCTTTCTCTGAGCAATTTATGTTTTTTCTTGGCGAAAATGGCAGTGGCAAAACTAGTGTTTTAGAGGCCTTGTATTTTTTGTCTCACGCCAAGTCTTTTAGGGTTAGTAATTTAAAAAAGTTAATAAGTAATTCTGCTGATGAGTTTTCTTTGTTTTCGTGCTTGGGGTCTGACGCTGGCACATCTAAGATTGGAGTAAGCAGGTCTTCTTCTGGCAGGCAAAAGATAAAGTATAATGGTGACGTGCTGTCTGGGATTGCTTCTGTCAGCAAGGATGTCCCGGTTCAATTTCTAGATACTGATGCACATAGGTGCTTTGCTGACGCCCCTTCAAATAGAAGAAAGTTTTTGGATTGGGGTGTGTTTCACGTGGAACATTCTTATTCCCGGTCTTGGCAGTCATACCAAAAGGTATTAAGGCAGCGTAATGCAATGCTTAAGTTTGGATCTTCAGAAGATGAAATGTCAGCCTGGACTTCTCAATTAGCTGAGTTGGGCGATATAATAACTGAGAATAGATCGGTTTATGTTGATGGGTTTATAGATGTTTTTAATAGCGTTTGGGTTGAGTTAATGCCGTCAATGGAGTTGCCACAGATTGAGTTTTCTAAGGGCTGGGTTGGTGATAATTTATTGGGGTCATTATTGTCTTGCTCTGATCAGGATAGACGTTTTGGTTATACCACTTGTGGCCCTCATCGTTGCGATCTGAAAATTTTTACTGATGGCGCTGAGGTTTTTGATTACTATTCTCAAGGCCAGCAAAAGGCTTTAACTTATGCACTGAAAGTTGCCCAGGGTATTTACTTGAAAAAATTAACGGGGCGAGAGGTGGTTTATTTGATTGATGATTTGCCTGCGGAGCTAGATAATATTAGGCTATCTGCTGTTTTGGAATTGCTTGCTAATCATGCTAGCCAGGTCTTTATAACCGCCATAGAAAAAAAAGATAGCTTTGATTTTGTGGGTCAGGGTTCTGCCTGTTTTGATGTTACAGATGGTTTTGTGAAATCCATATAGTTTAGTGTTGCATATTTTATAAAAAGAGTGCAAATTAATAGGGAGCTTTTTATTGGAGATAAAAATGAAAGGATTTAATATGAGAAAAAGTTTGTTTTTAATGGGTGTTGTTTTTTGTTTGTCTCAGTTTGGTTGGGCAGATGAATCTTCACAAGATAGTAAGGGGGTAAGTATGACAGATAACGTAACTGCTAATGAAACTGGGGCTAATTTCTTAGCTAGTATTGGAAAAGAAGAGGGTGCGGTTACTACCGATACCGGTCTTGTATATAAGGTCTTAAATGCTGGTTCTGGTGGTAGTCCAACTGCAACAAGTACGGTAACTGTTAATTATGAAGGTCGCCTAATAAATGGCAAGGTTTTCGATAGTTCTTATCAGCGTGGTACACCTGCTAGTTTTGGTGTGTCTGATGTTATTGCTGGATGGACTCAGGCCTTACAATTAATGCAGGCTGGTAGTACTTGGGAATTGTATATACCTGCAAACTTAGCTTATGGTGAGCGTGGTGTTCCAGATGTAATACCTTCAAACAGTGTTCTTATCTTTAAAGTTGAGTTAATAAGCTTTAACTAAGTTTTTAAATATTTAAAAAGGGAGCTTTGCTCCCTTTTTTTGTGTTTATTTTATATTGATACCTTGTTGTTATTTGTTGCAAATAAAATATTACTCTACGGTTACAGATTTTGCTAGGTTTCTTGGCTGATCTACATCGTGCCCTTTATAAAGAGCGACATAGTAAGCTAGCAGCTGAAGTGGTATGTTTATTGTTATTGGCGACAGTTCAAAACACTGTTTCTTTAAAACAAGACTTGTCACGGTGTTTTTAAGTCTTTCCTCAACCCCTAGCTCCCCAACACATATAATATTGCCGCCACGGGCCTCTATTTCTTCCAAATTACTAAGGTTTTTTTCTAATAAAAAATTGTTTGGCAATATATATATTGCATATATGTTTTTATCGACTAAAGCTAGCGGCCCATGTTTTAACTCTCCTGCTGCATATGCATTTGCATTTAAGTAAGACAGTTCTTTTAATTTTAGTGCTCCTTCTTGTGCTATTGGGTAGTGAACATTTCTGCCTAAAAAAATAACATTTTCTGCGGCTATCAATTTTTTTGCAATCTCTGAAATTGATTCTTCTTGTGCAAGTACTGCTTTTATTTGTTCGGGTAATTGCGTAGCTTCTTTTTTTATCTTTGCTATTCTGTTTAGATCTTTCCCGTTTATTTTTCCAAACTCAAGGCTTAAAAATAATAGACATATTAGCTGTGCGGTAAACGCTTTTGTTGAGGCGACACCTATTTCTTTATCAGCATTTATGTTAATAAAAAAATCTGCTTCTCGTGCCATTGTGCTGTGGGATTCATTACATAGCGCTAAGTTTGCAAGTTTGTTTTTAGTGTTTCTTAATACAGCCAGCGTATCTGCCGTTTCTCCACTTTGTGATATGTATATTAAAAATGTGCTGTCATCATGTATGTTTTTTTTGTAGCGGTATTCACTTGCTATATCTACGCTGGTAGATATTTCTGCAATATCTTCAAGCCAATATTTTGCAACGTGACCTGCATTAAAGCTAGTGCCGCAGGCTATTATTTTTATTTGCTTAACTTGTCGCAGGCATGTTTGTAATTTTTCATCGCTAAAAGGGTTGGAGTCACTTAAATATGCATCTATTAATGTTGATGCCATTTTATGCTGATAATGAATTTCTTTGTGCATAAAGTGTTTATGCCCATCGAGTGAGTTGTTGGATATATTTATTTGAGTTGAGTGTATTTTAGGTTTTTTTATATCACCATTCTCATCGTATATAATAACTTCATTTATCTTTAAAATAGCTATATCATTATTTTCTAAATACATAAATTTGTTTGTTAGCTCTAGTAGGGCAATTTGATCTGATGCAACATAATTTCCATCTTTTGACAGTCCTATAACAAGAGGGCTGTCCTTTGTTATGGTGTATACAGTATTTTTATCATTATTGTCGATGGCTGCAACTGCAAAACTGCCTTTTAGTTTTTTCATGGCAATTTTAAATGCACTAAACATTGTGGTGTTAGGTTTTATGTTTGAGTGAATTAAATGCGCTATTACTTCTGAGTCTGTATCTGAATTATGCTTGTACCCTTGCTGTTCTAGTTCTTTTTTTATTGCGCTAAAATTTTCAATAATACCATTATGCACTATAGCTATTCTTTCCCCCGATATATGAGGGTGGGCATTTTGTTTATTTACTTTGCCATGAGTTGCCCAGCGCGTATGAGCAATCCCTATTTGGTGTTTATTATTGGTTATTACTCTGTCTTTTAGTCCTTTTACTTTTCCTACATTCTTAAATGTAGTTAGGGTGTTGTTATTATCTATTATGCTAATACCAGCTGAATCATAACCACGATATTCGAGGTAGCTAAGGCCATTCAGTAGAGTTTGTTTTATATCATAAGTACTTATGCCAGCGACAATTCCACACATGCTATTTCTCTTAAAAGGTTTACCCTAACAAAGTTAGGCTTAAAAATAAAGCTTAATTTTTGTGATTTTATTGTTATTTTTCTGACCACTTATCTATAACTACTTGCCTAGATCTTGCTATTGTCAATTTTTCTGCAGGGGTATCGTTGGTAATGCATGAGCCGGCCCCTATATATGAGCCCTTATTAATCGTTAGTGGGGCAATAAGCTCTGTGCCGCTGCCAATAAATGCATTATCCTCAATTTTGGTTTTGTGTTTAGTTTTGCCATCATAATTACACGTTATGGTGCCCGCGCCAATATTAACCCCTGTACCAATTTCAGCATCACCTAAATAAGAAAGGTGGTTCGCTTTGCTTCCATCTCCTAGAGTTGTGTTTTTTGCCTCAACAAACGCGCCAAGCTTGGCATCTTTTTTTATGTTGCAGTTAGCTCTTACATAAGCAAATGGGCCAATTTGGGCATTTTTCGAGATGAGAGATCCTATTACAATACTACTAGCTTTAATAATGGCATTTTCTTCAATGGTCGCATCTTCAAGAATGCAGTTAGCTTCAATTTCGCAGCCTGCTTTAAGTGTTACTATGCCTTTTATGGTTACGTTATTGGCTATTTTAACCCCAGCATCTGCATTTATCGTACCGTGACAGTTAAAGCTTTCTGGCTTGGTTATTCTAACCCCTTTAATCATTAATTTATTCGCTATTTGTAGCTGGTAATAGTTTTCAAGTTTTGCAAGTTCCACAAAATTATTTATGCCAAGCACAGTCATAGGATCAGTGGCCGCTACCGTTACTACTTTGGCATTATGCTGTAGCCAAAGAGGGATAATTGCAGGCAAGTAATACTCTCCTTGGTTATTATTATTTTTAATTAATTTTAATGCTTGTGTTAGAAATTTAGTAGGCGCGGTTATTATACCTGTTGATATTTCTTTTATCTTTTTCTCAGCATCACTTGCATCTTTTTCTTCAGTGATGGCGCTTAGATTATTATTTTTATTTCTTATAATTCTCCCAAAGCCAAATGGATTTTCAGGTGTTGCTGTTATCAAACCAACAGAGTTTTTACTTTGCTCTAGCAGCCTGATTAGCTCGCAGCTAGGCACTAGCGGGGTGTCGCCACACAGAACAAGAGATTGACTGGCGTTTATATAGGGTAGGGCGGCAGCTACTGCATGAGCTGTGCCTAGTTGCTGCTGTTGCTCGACCCAGGTGACATCAGAATCAGTTATATAAGCTTTATACAGACTTAAATCACCGCTGTAGACTATAATGATTTGGGCAGGGGATATGTCTTTAACAGTTGTAACTATATGCGCTAAAATTGCTTTGCCAGCAACAATGTTGAGGGGTTTTGGTAGCGGTGAGTGCATCCTTTTACCCTTGCCGGCTGCCAAAATTACAATGGCATAATCATTTTTCATGTTAGTTCTCTATATTTAAGTGGATTACAGGTCGCTAGAATTATTTTTTGGGCCTGTTAATTCAACTTGTTGTAATTTTTGATCACCCTCTTCTTCTTCTTCTTCTTTGGGTAAGACATTTCCATATTCTCTCGACCCATCGTGAAGGTCTTTGTCGTTTATGGCAGTTACACATGCTTCTCCATAAAGTTTATTAACTGCTATTTGTTCACTATGCTTATCATTTAGATATGCATGGCTAAAACCTAGCGTAGCCCCTATGATTGTTAGGCTGATAGCCATAAGAGTGAAGTGTGCGGTTAAAAACACTAAGTTTATTGTCATCGGGACTATAAAATAAGCTAGTCCTAGTCCTGCAAGACCTCCCAGTATTGTTTTTGTAAGGTAGGTGTGATAGCGTTTTGACTCAAAGTCTTTTTTTTCTTTTAAGTTTTTATTTTGTTTGGCACCAATTTCTTCTCGAGGAAATTCGGGAGACACTGTTTGCATATTAGCAACGTCTTTTAAAGTGACGGTAGCAGTACTAGGTTCGACATTCATATCCTTAGTGACGCCGAGTGAATTTCTTCCACCAAGCTTAACAACATATTCAGCTATTGTGAGACTGGTCCAGCTATTATTGTGCTTGTTATACTTAATTATCTTTTCCCCATATGAACTTTCATCTCTTTTTTGTAAAAGGTCATATATTGTATTCTCATCCTCTCCATAAGATTCATTTAACATATTTTCTATCGCTTTTTGTTTTATATAGTCTGCAAAAAAAACAATAATTTCTGCTACACCTTGAGCATATATAGGTATACTTATAGCTAATGATAATGGTGAATGCTTGTCTTTATTTTTAGGGTTCAGATCACGCTTTACTCTGTTAAATAATTCATAAAAATCAGTTAAAATAGTTCTGCCATCTAAGCTTGGAGATATTGGATCACTTGTATCCAAGTTTTTTATTAGATAATGCATTATTGTATCGTTGCCTGTATTATCACTTCCTGTTGCATAGTGATTATATAGGACTTCAATTTGCTGTTCTTTCAAATCTTTTATAAAGGCAGCGACAATCTTCCACTGCTTCATACGGATTAGATAGCAAAAAGGACTTTCACCTTTTTTAATTTTTTTAATACCCATCGTAGAAGCAGTTGTCATAAAATCAAACAAAACGCCTTTATGTTTGTTCTTAAAAATGGTTTCCAGGAAGCTCCAATTATCATTTTTTAGCGCATAAAGTAAAGCACACTCATCTGGAGCAAAAGATTTTCCTTTTGCTGATGATGGCTCTAGCATTTTTTTTATATACTCGCTGTTTTCTAGATTATTTATGTCTTTAGCTGTTAGTTCTATTTTATTAATCATCACTTTTAAAACTTTTTTTGAAATTTCACTTCCTGTTATCATAATATAACCTCCATTTAGATTATTTGATTTTAACTTGTTAATACATTGTTTTTCAACGTTTTACTTGGTTTTATTTAAATTTTTACAATTAACAATAAAAATATTGTTGTTTTTTACTGGTTGTTGCGGCTATATTGTTATGATAAATAATATATTTATTTTATATTTTATCTAGCGTAGGGTTTTATTTATGTCGTTGCCACTATATAAAGAAATAGAGTATAAAAGCCCATATTTATACTTTAAGCTGTTTAGTGACTTTAGCAATACTATTTTTTGTGATAGCAACTCTATAAATTCAGAACAAAGTAAATATAGTTTTATTGCCATAGATCCAGCTGCTGTTTTTTTGGGTAAAGATGGCGCCGCTAGCTATAATAATATCAAATTTAAGTGCCTAGACCCGCTAGAATATATGAAAAATAAACATAGTAATTTTTCTCATAAAAATATTCCATCTCTTCCTCCTTTTCAAGGTGGGTTTGCGGGTGTATTTAGTTATGATTTTGCAAGATACCTAGAAAATATTCCAAGCTTAGCTATAGATGACAAGAGCTATTATGATTTTGCATTTGCTTATTATGACTTGGTAATTAGTTTTAATCACGCATCCAAGCAAGCGTGGATTGTATCGAATGGTTTTCCTGAAGATAAATCAGATAAACGTACTAATCGAGCTAAAGCTAGAATTAAGTGGCTAGAGGGGTTTTTATCTACAGCTTCCGCCCCAGCTATTGATTTAACGCAGTGTGGCAACATAACTAGTAATTTCACGCGCCCAGAATATAAAAAAGCAATTACAAAATGTATGAGTTATATTCGCCAGGGTGATATCTTTGAAGCAAACTTAGCGCAGCGATTTCAATGTGATTTAAAAGCAGGGACAGAGATGCCTTTATATTTAAAGCTAAGAGAACTTAATAATGCGCCATTTTCTGCATATAGTAATATAGCAAACACGCATATTTTATCTACATCACCAGAGCGCTTTTTAAGCTTGAAAAATCGCCAAGTAGAAGCTAGGCCAATAAAAGGTACAAGTCGGCGCTCAACTTGCCAAATTAAAGATGCAAAGCTTGCACAGCAGCTTTGCCATAGTGCAAAAGATAGGGCTGAGAATATTATGATAGTAGATTTAATGCGCAATGACTTATCGCGCGTTTCTAAACCAGCAAGTGTTGCTGTGGCAAAGCTATGTTGCTTGGAGAGCTACGTTAATGTTCACCACCTAGTTTCTGTTATAAAAAGTGAGCTAAATCCTAATGAAGATGCTTTTTCCTTATTAAAAGCGGCTTTTCCAGGAGGATCTATAACTGGGGCTCCTAAAATAAGAGCGATGGCTATAATTGATGAACTAGAGCCGCATCGGCGAGGCCCTTATTGTGGTAGTTTAGGTTATATAAGTGCGAATGGAGATATGGATTTTTCCATACTTATAAGAACTCTTGTGATAAAAGATAATATTATAAATTTCCATAGTGGTGGCGCTATTACATTAAACTCAGATCCAGAAGCTGAATATATGGAAACTATAGTAAAAGCAGAAAAACTTCAGCAGGCTTTAAATGCTTCATGCATTGCATAATTAGTTTTATTTTGCTAAATTTTTACCGTCTTAGTAAAAATATGAGATAAAGATGGTTTTAATAATCGATAATTATGATTCATTTGTGTATAACTTAGCACGTTATGTTGAAGAGCTAAATTATAAAACATTTGTAGTCCGTAATGATAAAATTACGCTAGATGATATTATTGAAAAATATAAACCAAGTCATATAATCATATCTCCAGGGCCATGCACGCCAAATGAAGCTGGAATAAGCTTAGATTTGGTTAAAAGCTTAGCTGGCATTATTCCTATTTTGGGTGTTTGTTTAGGGCATCAGGTAATTGGGCAAGCTTTTGGCGCAAAGATTTTAGAGGCTCAAGTGCCTATGCATGGCATGAGCGCTGCCCTTAAACATAGTGGTGAGGCTATGTTTAAGGGAGTAGCCAGTCCTTCAGTAGTGGCAAGGTACCACTCCTTGATTGTGGATGCCACGACTTTGCCTCCTGAGCTAGAAGTATGTGCATATAGTGAAGAAGGGGAAATTATGGCCATGAACCATAAAAAAATGTTAGTATGGGGAGTACAGTTTCATCCAGAGTCAGTTCTTACTGCAGCTGGCTATGATATTTTAATTAACTTTTTACGAATGAAAAATGCAAAATACTCTTGAAAAAAAACGTCTAATAAAATTGGGATCAGAGAATATAATTGGAGCAAAGCTTTGCTTTATAGCTGGGCCATGTTCAATTGAAAATGAAGATCAAATAGAGCGAATAGCCCTAGA